>NZ_JACGWV010000001.1:0-323441 GCF_014137995.1 Promicromonospora sukumoe | reverse complement strand
CGATAGTCGGTCTGCACCGGCCTGGTGTTCGGATAACGAGCGTCGAGGTGACGGCGCAGCGGGCTGCTCTTGTCCTTCACCGCCCTGGTAAGGGTTGCGTACCTATATCCATCGGGTGCAGTCATGACCAGGATGCTGCCACTGGACACCGACACTCCACGCAGGTCGCGCCCGCAGAGCCGCACGTCCCGTCGGCCTCCACGCCGTGTGCGTCCCCAGCGGCCGTCCCGTGGCGCCAATCACATGGCGGCTACCCGGCAAGCACCCTGATCTCCGGCGCAGGTTTGCCCCACCGATGTTCGCAGCGTTCCCCGGGTTCCCGGCCGCAGGGACACGCGGCACTCGTCTCAACTGACACGAAGTTCCTCCAGTAGGAGCGTCGCGTGTACGTAGCCGCCTGGGTGGTCAGTCCGAAGTCGTCCACGATCTCCAGGCTGCTTTCCAGCAGGTTCTCGATGATCGTTCCGCATGCGATCAGTGCGTCGACCGGCTTCTGGAAGATCGGATGCTCAAAGTCCTGAACCACTCCGTTTCCACGAAGGTGCATGGGTGACCGCGCGTGATATCGCTGGAGGACCGCGCCATGTTCGTGGACCAGCGCGTCGCTCGCGAACGCGAGGCGGGCACCCAGGGCCGGGTGCGCGGCATCGCTCAGCCAGTCGTACCAGTCCAGGAAGCGGTGATTGCCCGTGTCCTTTGCCAGCTTGTCGACGTACGTCTGCACATTCGTGGCCTTGAAAGCCTCGTTCGCGGACTTCATCCTCGACCCGAACCCGGCCTGGTTCAACACCGGTGCCAGCTCACGGTAGACGGTCTGAGCCCGGGCTTTGGCGTCACTGTCTACGGTCTTGGCCGCGGCCCAGGCGGCTGCGAACTTCTTAGCCTCGTACAGCAGGCATCCGGTGTGCTCGATGAGAGATCGAGACGAGACAGCGGCCGAGTACAAGCGCCAGCCCTCCACGCTCAAGAGCGTGTCCGTGAGCAGGTCGACTGATCGCCAGGCATGGAAGAGCCACCACGAGACCAGTCGCGAATGGACTGCCGGGAACATGACTGCCGCGATCGGCTCAGCGAGTCCGCGGGGTGATGGCTCGTCGATCGCGAGGACACGTGTGCCACCGTCCATCTCGACGAACGCCCAATCCTCGCCTCTCTGGAGAGCCGATTCGCGCCATTTCGCGACCCGGTTGAGCTTCATCGGCATCGGAAGGAATTCGACGGTACTGACGCCCCTGGTCAAGTCGTCGAACCTCCACACAGCCTCCTTGACCTCAAGGAGTGCGTCCCGGCGGCTGCCCAAGATCTGTTCCACCGCGTTGGTCAGTCCGGTCCCGCGGTCCGCGTAAGGCATAGGTCGAGCCTACGACCGGGACCATTGATCGCCTCAATGCGCATGCCTAGGGAGCCGTGTGTCTTTCGGGTTCCATCCGGCTCGCGCGTTCCGTGTGGCCCCCTGGGCGCCACGGCGCACTGCTCGGCCACACAGCATCCACCCAAGCCCGACCGGACGACGGCGAGACGTCATGCGATCCCCGTGCGAACCCGCCCTGATCTGCCCAGCCCGCGCGCGGCAAGAGGGATGCGGCCCGGTAGAGCACGACCGAAACGCTGCGACGACCGTCGTTCCCGCCAGCCGCCTGCGGGCTCGGTCCATATTGGTTCACCCGGCGTTCTGCTGGCAAGCCGCCTGCTGGATGCAGGACGATAGCGACATGTTGTTCCTTGACCCCGCCCAGCCAGCAGCGCTGCTCGCGGCATGACCGTCCGGAACACCGCACCTACGGCAAGGGGACATGATGACGAGTGAGATGTGCGCCGTCTGCGGCGAAGAAGCAGACGCCGACGAACTGGATCCCCATGGTCACTTCGACACCGATGACGTCCCCTGCACCATCTGCGGCGAACTGGTAGACGATCACTTCGTTGTCGGTGAAGAGAAAGACCACGAATACGAGAGCGGGATCTGAAGCGGACCCGCACCGTGGAGGGTATCCGAGTCATCGTGTTCGCCATCAGCACCACTCCCGGGCGGTATAGGCACCCCACCTCACCGATCCCACGCCGCAGCCCACCGCCGAGTTGACTGCGAGGACCATATGTTCCTGGTACACCATCGTCGCACTGACGGCGAGCTCACTGCCTAGGCCCAAGGCGCTCACCCGACCCCACTAACCGAGAGGCCGGTGGGAACCCATTACCTGGGGCTAGAGAGGGCACGATCCCGGCAGTCCTAGCCCACCGATGCCTACCTCGTTGCAGCACCCGCCTGCACGAGGCAAGCCACAACGACAGCAACGCCGCCGCCTGACGGCGCTCACCAGGCCGATGAAACATCCGTGCCGGGACCTCGTGGCAGGGGCACTGCGGCATGCGGGTCTCATCAGGCGCCCCGCGTACCGTTATCTTAGCGCGCGCTACGACACCTATTGATCCGGATTAGAGTCAAATGACCAACGCAGTGAGGTACCGGAACAACGGCGACAACCGCGTCCTGAGGCACATGTTGCGAATAGCGTGGGATAGGCGTTGCTACTGGTGCCGAGAATTTAAGGGATATCTAGAACTAGAAATCGACCACATTCTCCCGAAAAGTTCGACAAACACACAACGCCAGCGCCTTCAGAAGGCCTTCGGTGTGCCCGATGATTTCGACGTTCACGCGGTTTACAACCTTGCACCCATCTGTGGTGACTGTAACAAGCTCAAGACCGATGAGGACCTAACGCAGAAAGGCGTCGTTCTCTCTCACTTGAAGCAGGCGCAGCGCCTCGCACCGGATGTCACAAGGAGCGTTCATGCGTTCGGTCGGGCGTCGAAGCTAGGTGAGGCGCTCCTGGTTGCGGCCGAGGTGGACCTGACGGACAGCGACACCCAGGCGACGTTCGAGGAGGGCGCACCCGCAATCGTCCAACGCTTGGCCGAGCTCGGGGATGGAAAGGCCGACTACTGGGTTCATCGCGAGGTGACAGTAGAGGCCGAGCCCGACGACCACACGTTCCTAGTCATGCTCAACGAACGAGGGCGCGCCGCGCTCGAGGTGCTCGAGACCGTTGCCGGCGGCGACCTCGACGCGGACCTCTCCGGCCCTATCAGTGCCCTGTTCCGACAGGCGGAGAACGCCATCGCCAACACCTTCCGAGTCCACGATGACGGTGTCGGCGCGCCTGAGGTGGGCTCGGTGTCTATTGACTGGCCGCTACTCTCTATCGACGCAATGCGCTACTCGTCCGCTCCGCCAGCGGAGATTGAGTTCGTATTCGAGGGGACGTTAGAGGGCGTCGCGACGGCCTCGGTTGTAAGGGACCGTGACGACGGCAGCGGCCTAGAAGATGCGCAAGGCGAGGCCATGTTTTCATGTCGTTTCACGTTCGAACTCGCCTGGCAACCGAGCGATGGGGCTGGCCAGTTCCACTTCGACGGTGTTTGGCTTGAAGACTTCACCTCCGAGACGTTCGTTGACGGCAAGCGTAGCCACGTGTGATGGAACCGGCCGGGCTCGCCACCCGATCGAAGTCAAGCCACGAAGCTGCCAAGCAACACAAGGCTCCCGATGGTGCCGGTACCCCTAGGATCTGCCTGGGTGCGGCTCGAGATCGCTTTCGAGAACGACCTGACCGGTGCGTGGCTTTACGGCGTGCTCGTACATCTCGCTCAGCGTCTTCATGGATACGTGCCGTAGCGGTTCAGTCGGAGTGCCGCAGGACTCCAGGGGATGCCAGTACGGCGCGCCGAGGTCAAGGAGCGTTTCGCGTGGAAGGAGGCTCATGGAGGCGGGTGAGCACTCAAAATCTTCGGACAGGTATCCGCATGCGGTAAATCGGGGAAACGATTCGCCGTGCCCATATTGGTACCCGCCGGTCATTTCCCGGGGCTCCCACGGGTCCTCAGGGTACTCAAGCTGGCAGTAGGCATGTGCTCCCTGGCTGGGGAACTGATCGCCACGCTCAGTCACTACCGCAGCCCCGGTGAGCGTGACTGCGAGGAACTGCGGGTCGGCCCCGCCGACCCAGACGACTGCGCCGTCCAGGACCGTCCGTTCGAATAGCATCCCCCCTACGCCCCAGCCTTTGGACTCAACAAGCGCGCCAGCGAAGTTGGAGGCGACGAAATTAGCCCCATTCAGATCTCCAACGATCGAAGCCCCGACAGCCTGCAGCTTGTACGCACTTAGCCCGTCGCCGTCGATGTCATGGAGGACGGCTCCCGAAATATCGGCATGGTCGAGTACGGCTCCCGACAGGTCTGCGCCCGTGAAGTCAGCGCAGGTCTGTGGGTCGGCACCTTCCAGTGAGCCGTGTGGGTCCTGGGTTATTTGATCGGTGACCCTCCGGTTGATCTGCACCTCACAGCCCATGTCGACGCCACTGAGGTCAGCGCCACGAAGGTTCATCCCACGGAAGTTCTTCGGGCCTCCCGGGGTGTCGCGGACCGTCTCACGGATGTACTGGACGTTGGCGAGGCTCTCGGCGCGGTCAGACCGAGCATCGTCGATCCACCACTGTCCGACCATCAGGACCAGACCAACAGTCAGGCCGGACACCACCGCGACGACCATGTCACGCCGGCCGAACTCCCTCACCCACCCGCGGCGCCGCCGCTTGCGGCCACGTCGTGGACTGGGAAACAGCGATCGCTTTGTAGCCACCTGACGCCGAGCCGAACCAGAAGTCGCAAACCGGACTGCCATGCCCGCCATCCTGCCAGCCAGAACGCTCAGGTCTGTGCTGAGTGAACCCCGCGCCTTCCATCACGATTTGCCGGGTAGTGGCGCCGAGCGGGTGACGGTCACGGTTGGAGGGGCGCGGATCACTGGTGTCCGGCGCTCCGTCACGCTTGGCGCCATGCCCGTGACTCGGCGACCAGAACCGCTCGCTCGGCCTTGACCCGCCACCTCCCTCGTGGCCCCATCTTCGCCAGGTTCAGCGGAGGCGCGAGCCGATTCAGGACTGCCGTCTCAACCTGATCGAGCACCACGCCATCGGGCCGCACCCAGAACGCGAGCTGCAAACGCGCTCGCATCCAGTCCGTCAAACGTCGATCTCCATCCGGCTCCAGTGAGTAGTTCGCACTGCCGTCAGGCCTCGCCAGGTTGCGGGGTACCGCGTGCAGGTCAAGCTCCGACCGCAGCAGAGCAGCCATGCTCCGGCGCAACGTGGACGAGCCTGTCCTGCCTGTCGCGAAGTGCGTGTGCACGTCACGGCTGGCCAGGCTGCGCTCAGCCTTTCCCACATAGAGGGGAACGTCGGGAGAACCGACAGCAAGCATGTTCCGAGCCTCGACGTCACCGTAGACGGCATAAAGCCCGGCCAGATCCGGAATTGTCTCGACGGCATGCGCAATGGGATGTCGCCGGCCGTCGACCAACGCGGAAACAGCGGCACGCAGCACAGCCTCGTCCATCGCTGGAGATTAGGCCAACGCCGGCCGGGCCTGCGTATGGGCACGCCGCTCGCTCACGAGGTCCACACCGCGGCCTCTCTTCCGCGCAGCAAGCGAGCAACATCGGCGTGCGCTGCATGGGGTGAGCCGCGCCAGCTATCGGAAGTTGTCAGATCCGCCGTAGTCGTCGCCAAGCCGGGTACAGACCCCGCGCGCGCCGACGCGCCCGGCCAGGGCACCTGCTCAGGTGCCTCAGTCTCGGGCAGGTTCGCGCTGCTCTTCGATGACCTTGGCCCGTGTCAGTGCCGGATGTTCGTCCACACCGACCGCGCTCCACGGAACAGGTGCGAGCCAGCCGTGCTCGTCTGCCTCGCTCAGCGGGCTCAGTCTCCACGGCTCGTACGGCGCTGGGGCAAGCGGGGCCAGTTCCCCGTCGATGCTGCCGGACTCCAGCAGTCGTAGAAGGCGACCCGGCTGCGCGAACCCCACCCGTGGGGAGATGAGATGGACGGGGCCGACGTCCACCCGCCAGCCAGCGATATTCATCTCGACTGGCTGCCGGAATCGGATGGAGTGCTCGCAGGCTATGAGACGGCCCAGCTCAGCCGTCGTGCGGTCGTCGTGGTTGATCCGCATCGGGATCTGCAGCCACTGCGGGACCAGGACACAGTCACCTTCGATGACCAGGCGGGCCAGCCGCGCCTGAACCCGGTCATACGTCGTGAACGACGTCGGCATGCGCTTACGAGTCGAGAGGAGCCTTTCAAGGGCGGCGAGGTCCTCGAACTGGTCGAGGGTGAACGCCGCGGCGACCTCACCATCGCGCCGGAGGACGACTTGCTGAGCGTCGCGGCAGATCGACCGTCGCAGTCGCAGCGCCTCGACCGTATCGGACACCATCAGACCATCCACGTTGAGCTGGACTTCAGCGTTGCCTGGTTCTTCGGCGCGGCGCGGTAGCAGATGTCGAAGGATTAGCCCACCGTAGAAGGTCAGCTCCAGGGTTCCACCCTCGGTCCCGGCGCCCGCATGGGTCACGACGCCATCATGCTCACCGAGCACGACACCGCTCGCGTCGTGCAGCTCGATCGAGAACCGGTCCTCGAGGCGCGGCCGCTTCGCCGCCGCGAAAGCCAGCATCCCTGGACCGTCGATGGTGATGACGGTTAGCGGGGCTAGTCCTCCTCTACTCTTAGATTGATAAAGGCGCCCAAAGATGACTAAAGACCTACGATTGGAGTCCAGATCATCCTGGATAGCTACGCCGTGTCGGTGACTCAAGGAGAAGACCATGCACCGACGTCATTGAGGGCGGTGGCCGCCCCCCGCAGGCATCTGGCAGATCGCCGTCGTCACTGTGGAGCAACTCCTAAGGACAGAGCTGCTGCCTCGGTGTCACCCTGGACCAGTGAACCCGCTTGAGTTCGTCGCATCGCTCATCTCGTCGCTGGTCACGCTCGCTTGGCCAGCAGCCATCATCGTGCTCAGCTTGCTGTTCATGAGGTCGCAGCAGCCAGCGCTCGCGAGACTGATCGACCGAATCAAGTCGCTCAAGGCCGGCCCATTTGAAGCCACTTTGCCCGCGGAAGATACGCCCGGAGCACAGCACGTGCTGGCTCGTCTTGGGGACGCATCCGAAACGGCCGAAGCGACGGCGAGCGCGCGGCCGCATGCAGACAAGCCCGGCGAGGCGGAAGCACCCAGCGACGTGCCCCGGGTAACGATGTCCCGCGAGGACCTCGAGCAGATCTTGACCCAGTACGGTCAGGCGGGCTGGGACATCGCGCAGATGGGGATGTTCAAAGGTCGGCCCCGTCCGGTAATCAAGTGGGACAAGAGTGGGGCTCCGCAACTTGTCGTGTGGACTACCCGGCGGACCGATCCCGTGGACGAGCCGCTTGGCTGAACGCATCCCGTGTGGGCATCGACTGCGGCACAGAGGGCCGCTTCGACGACGTCGACTAGTAGGCGTCCGCCTCGGAGACCGTGCTTCGACCGCGCCACGCCCGTCATTAATGGCATAGCGGGTATTGGCCCAGCAGCGGGGTTTGGCCGCGACATCCATGGTGTAGACCCTGGAAGTTGCCCTTCCTGCACAGACGCCCCCAGGAGGCGTGCTCGTGGGTCCCACGGACATCCGGGACTCGTGTGCTGGTTCATGTGCCCCGGTTCCCACGCGGGCAGCATCGGCCAGTTTCCGCATCACCGCCGAAGCCACACCACCGCGCTTCTCCGGACGTCGCTGCGATGCCCTTATGAGCACCGACGAAGACGGCCAAGGAACGACGCTGATCTGGCTAGCACTGACCTCCGCCGCCGCCCTTGTCGTACTCATGGGCGGAGCCGTGGCGACTCACGTGCGACGCAAGGAGCCGTTTCAGCAGCCGGCAATCCTGGGCCTGGTCGCGGCCGCCACTACCGTCCTCGGGTTCCTGCACATCGCCTGATGGCACCGGGGAACTGGAGTCGTCTTCGGCCCTTCGGCAATGCTCCTCGACTTCCTGGCTGACGTCGACGCCCCGGTAAGCCCCCGGGCCGACCCAAGAGGGCCTCGTTGACATCCAGCGGAGGCGGCGGGTCCGAACGCATCCTGATGGCCGGGTTCGCAGGAGCGCAGACCAACCCGCTCGCACATGGGACCGCGTTGCTCTAGTCCGCGTAGGTCCTACGGTGGCCAGGAGACGACAACCTTGGAGGCGGAGACGTGACCGACGACCTCGCACCCGGCAAGCAGCCCGGCGTTCCCCCTGAACTGGAGTCCCGGTACCGCGCCTACCTCGCCGCGCTCAACGAGCGCCGGCTCGACGACCTCGTGGAGCACGTGCACGACGAGCTGACCTACAACGGTGAGCCGATGACGCGCCGGCAGTACCAGGAGCTGATCGCCGCCGACCTCGCTGCGGCTCCGGACCTCGTCTACGACGCGCACATCGTGGTCGCGGGGAGTGACGCGGCCGGCGGCCAGGTGGCGTGCCGGCTGATCTTCGACTGCACGCCGCTGGGCGAGTTCCTCGGATTCCGGCCGGACGGCGCGCGGCTGCGGTTCGCCGAGCACGTCTTCTACCGCTACCAGGACGGCCGCATCGCGGCCGTCCGGTCGATGATCGACCGTGCGGCCATCGCGGAGCAGCTCTCCGGCCGGGACATGAGCGCCTTTCTCGAACCAGGGTGAAGCATCTAGCGGCAACACGCAGCGCCGCGCGCGGACCAGCGAACGTCCCTGGTCCCTTCCACCTGGCAAACGAATTCGAGCTGTCCAGACGCAGGCTTCGACTATTCGGTAAGGAACTCGAGCCAGAGAGGGTAGTGGTCGCTCAGCCGCCAGGAGACCTGGGACTCAGAAAGATCGCGAACCGACAGACCAACGCCGAAGGATGCGATACGTGCGCCTATCTGGGCCGATCTCAGCCTCGGCTACAGCACCCGGATCCTCACCGTTTGTACTCGCCACAACGTTTGCCGGCCCCAGACACGCCACACCCCGGATGCAGGCCCCTTCCTCCCAGGGCGCACGATGTATCGAGCCGAGATGCCCGGGCCACGCAGCGTCACTCGCTCGGCGGTGGCTCCTTGATCGTCCGGAGGTAGGTGACGCCGCCCTGGTTGACGCAGTCTTCCGCCAGACCGTACACCTGCTGGTGCAGGTCCGTGACGCCTTCGCCCGCGACGATCGTGGCGGCTACTGGCGCGAAGCGAGCAAGAGGTGTCGAGTTCTCGTCGTAGATGAAGCCATGCTGATCGGTGGTCTGGATGACCATCGGTTCTGCCCCCTGATACTCGACCCCGACGTTGACTTCGTACTCCCAGGCCCCGCCACGGCTTTCGACCACGGCCGCGATCAAGGCAACGAGGTCAGAGACCGCAGCCTCGATCGATCTGGACGGCACCCGGCTGCCCGGCAACGACTCGTGCTCACCGTTGATCGGCGGGCCGCCGACCGCGGCTGCGATGCTGACCGACCCGTCGTGATGGATCGATGCCCATGCCTGGCGGAATCGCTGTCGGTCGCTGGTCGCCTTGTTCGGAGCAGTCCACCGACGTAGGCCTGGCCGGGGGTTGTTCAGCGTGACGTTCTCCAACGGATGGATGCCGGTGCGGTCCGACCACCCGAGGGTGAGCGTCGCCGCTCGGTCGAAGACCACACCTGCCTGCTCGCGAGCAGGCCGTTCTGTTGCAACATCAGGGATTCTGGGATGCGCCACCCCGATGAACCACGCACGCTCGGCAAGATCATGACCTACTGCTGTGTCGTCGTAGAGTCTGCCGAGTGCCTCGCCGGCGTGGCGACGCTCGTCGAGCCGTGCGCGGTACATCGCTTCGATCTGCCGCTCCTTCATCCACACGGTGTCGGAGTCGTTGCGGACCGGAGCGCCGAAGAGGTCGTTCTTGTAGATAAGGTGCGGGCCGTCCACCGACGGCGGCACGACGACCACAACGGCGCGCTCCCCTCCGACCCCGACACGGTAAATCCCCAGCCCGAAGATCGGCGGCATGATTGCCGTGACTGCAGCGCTGCGCAGCGCACGCTCATGCCGCTCGGTGAGCTCGCCAACGTCGCGCCGACCGGTCGCAGCCTTCTGCACCTCGGACACCCCGAAGACGATCGTGCCACCGCCACTGTTGGCCATCGCCGCGACGTCCTTCGGAAAGTCGCTGCCGGAGGCGCCCTTCTCCGGGGGCAGCTCACGCTTCCAGTCCAGATCGCTGGTCTCGACGAGATGCTCCGCCACAGCCGTTGCCACCAGCTCGCCCGTTACCGGACCGGGCTTGTGCCCCAGGTACTTGTGCAGTGCGCTGAACGTCACCATGACCTCCATCAAGAGTGCTCGTGCAGGCCGACCCTACTTTTAGTGACCGACAGACATCCCGACAGCCGTTCCAGCTCCAGCTGCCCCTCGGACCACCACCCGATCACACGCTCCCGCCCGCATGCTGGCCGCATGCCGCTGCGCCGGTCCAAGCCCAGGCACCCCTGTGATGGCCTCGAATTCCTCGGCGTAACCAGTAGCAGGAGAGCGCGCCCCTGCACGTTCACCCGCTGCCCGGAGCGTGCTTTGTCGCTTTCATCGGTACCGTCGAAGCCCACAAGAGGACTCCGGAGGGCGGGACGTGATGAACGAAGCCACGTTCATGCTCGCTCGCCAGACGGGATACAGGCCAGCTTGGCGTGCCGCCAGGACCCTCCACCTACTCAAGGTCCATGTATCGCCGGACCGCACTGCGTCATCCTGCGGGCTGATACGAGGTGGGCCCTGTGGCCCGGCGGGGAGAGCGTGGCCTCACCGAGACGTACTTGATGTAGATGCGACAGGAACTGCGCGGAGCCCTGGGGAATCAATCATGGAATCACCCCGACGCACCATGCAAAGAATCACTGCCACCCTTATCGGCGATCCAGCTCTGAGCTCCTATCGTGCCTGAGGAGAGGAGCCCAAGGCGAGGCGTCATCACGACCGCCATTATCGCACTTGAGATACTCGCGGGCATCCTCATCAACAGAGGATCCGACCAGCTGCCGCATCAAGTTTCACAATTGACGAAGGCTCCAACGATATGGGCCATCCTCACAGGAGTCGTTCTCCTGAGCGTTATCCTGCATCTCCTGTCAGGCGCCGCGGACCAAAAGCGGTCCTACCCCATGCGATTCGGAGAAATGCCACTTCGTTCGCCCAACTGGATCGCGTCCCTACCCTCATGGATTCTAATGACCCATTTAGCGCGGCGAAGACTCGTCGTTCTCTACGGTCCAAGCGGATCGGGTAAATCACAAAAAGCAGCAGCATTCGCACGAATGAGTCGTCGACGATTTAAGGTCATCATCTGGGTTCCAGCAGCATCAGAGTATTCAATAGTTGCCACATACACTCGCGTCGCACAAGCTCTGGAACTAGTCAGCCCTGACAGAGAAGCTGAAGTTTCAGCCCGTCTTCTGCGCGACCATCTCCAGTCAAGCTCGCGACGATGCCTACTCATCCTAGATGGCGCAACTGACCCTGCCGCCGTCCAACGATGGGCACCTGGATTCGGGAACGTCACAACGATCGTCACAACTACCTTCGAAGGAATCACACATCAAGGGTCTGGAATCCAGATATCAGGTTTTACCGACAGGCAAGCGAATCGATATGTGAGCCGCCGCCTACCGGGAGAATCTCGCGAGGACGCGCGCCACCTGGTCAGAACCGTCGGAAAACTCCCGGTCGTGCTCGCGCAATCCACCGCCGTAATCCGTCACGATCGGATCAAAATTCGAGAGTATTGCACCCAATTTGCCAACCAGCCCATTCTGGCTTCGCTGCACAACATTGGTCTGCTTGGTGTCGAGAGTCCTGCAATTTCCGGAGTGCTTCACTCGATCAACGCCTTTAGCCGAGCAAACCAAGCCCAGCTTTTGGACGGGATGAACGGCCACGAATTGCTCGCCACATTCTCACTCTACTCACCAGCCCCAATTCGGAGATCGCTCCTGATGGCTTCACAGATCGATGCTTCACCGGGCGCAGGAGCCGTATTGGGGCTGTTTCCATCGTGGTCGCTAGCTAGTTGGAACTCTGGCACAGAATCGATTACTTTGAACGATATAACTACTACGGCTTCTCGCGAGAATTTGTCACCCAGCGAGGTGAGAGAAGCGACCTCGGCTGCAATAAGAATGATCCGGAACGCAAATTGGCTACCGGAGGGCGCTTGGCATTCTGGCCCACCGACGCAAGATGGGCGCTACGCAGCCTCGCTTGCAGCCGCACTTTGGAGCAATGCGTGCGAACTTGACATCGGCGACGATCTGCTAGTTGAACTTGGAGAACTGCGACTGTCGGTCGCGAAATTCGAGTTCGCGGATGGCAATTTTCAAACTTCGTTGAACATCGGGACAGCGGTCGCCTCTGCTCTCGATAAGATCCAGTCAGAGCGCGCGGACTTAGTTGCCATCGCTACATCGACTCACGCGGCACATTGCCTCCTCGCATTGGGCGAGAAGAGTTCTGCTATTACCGCCTACAGGAGCCTTGCCGAGAAGACATCAGCGACGCATGGGCATCTCTCACCTCTCCATATAGAAACAATTCTGGGCCTCGCAAACACTTACCGATCGGCCGGACAGGCTAACAATGCGGTGCGCGTCCTCGAAGGACTTATCAAAGGCACTAGAATCGCACAGGATTTACCCAGCACGGTTCAGGCTGAAATCTTCGGAAGTCTCGGATTTGCGTACCTCGTGAACAACAATCCGCTGAAAGCAATCCCTCTACTTGAGAGGTCCGTCTCGATTCGGCGTAAGACCCTAGGAGAGCGGGCCCTCATGACGCTAGCAGTGCAGACCAATCTCGGCCGGGCCTACCTAGAAGTCATGGACCCTAGGGCGTCGGCCACGATTGAGGAGACTTTCCAGGCGAAGGTCGAGTCTCTCGGATGCGATCACCCGCAGACACTCGTGAGCATGCACTATTACGCCATTTCTCTCATTTCAAGGGGTGAGTTTGATGACGGGATGTCCCTCTTGCTTGACACACTGAAAGCGCGCATTAAGAGGCTCGGGGAGAGCCATCCAGACACGCAATTGACCGCGAACGTCGTCCGGTCATTCACCGACGTTGAACCGCTATAGGTATCCGTCAGGTCCACCATCGTCGTCGACGTTCTCGTCACCGTCGTTGCCCTGACCCGCGTCGTCCGATGGCGGCGGGTATTTCTCCTTGAGAGCGCCAAGGAACCTGTGCCTGGTCTGCAGGCGGAGGTGGGATGAAGTCGCACGGCGAACGATGGCACGCTACGCCCTAGCAACATGCGGGCCCTGCATGCGCGCCCCAGCCGTCCGGTCCAGTCACCTGCACTGGTGCCTCAGACAGGCCCGCGCTGCTCTTCGATGACCTGGATTCGTGCCAGTGCGGGATGCTCGTCCACACCGACCGCGTTCCACGCCACAGGTGCAAGCCAGCTTTGCTCGTCTCCCTCGCTCAGCCGAGTCAGTCTCCACGGCTCAAGCGGCGCTGGGGCAAGCGGGGCCAGTTCCCCGTCGATGCTGCCGGACTCCAGCAGCCGTAGAAGGCGACCCTGCTCGGCGAACCTCACCCGTGGCGAGATGAGATGGACGGGGCCGATGTCCACCCGCCAGCCAGCGATGTTCATTTCGAACTCTGGCTGCCGGATTCGCATGAAGTGCTCGCTGGCTATGAAGCGGCCGAGCTCAGCCGTCGTGCCGTCGTCGTGGTGGACCCGCATCGGGATCTGCAGCCACTGCGGGACCAGGACACAGCAACCTTCGACGACCAGGCGTGCTAATCGCGCCTGAACCCGGTCGTAGGTCGTGAAGGCGGTAGGCATCCGCTTGCGGGCTCCCAGGTGCCTTTCAAGGGCTGCGAGGTCGGCGACAAACTGATCGATTGTCTCAAGGTCGTCGTCGACGGGGTCCTCGAACTCGTCGAGGGTGAAGGCCGCTGCGACTTCTCCATCGCGCCGGATAGTGATTTGCCGGGCGTCGCGGCAGATCGACCGTCGCAGTCTCAGCACCTCGACCGCATCGGAGACCATCAGACCGTCCACACTCAGATGGAGCTCAGCGGTACCCCGTTCCTCGGCGTGGTGCGGCACCAGATAGCGGACCGTGAGCCCGCCGTAGAAGGTCAGCTCCAGAGTTCCGCCCTCGGGCCCGGCGCCCGCATGGGTCACGACACCGTCGTGCTCCCCGAGCACGCCGTTCGCGTCTCGCAGCTCGATCGAGAACCGGTCCTGGAGCCGCGGGCTCTTCGTCGCCTCGAAAGCCAACATCCCGGGACCGTCCATGCTGAAGAACGCGGGCCCGCTCACCTTTGAGGCAACGACCGGGACTTTGACGGGCTCACCAACGCCGTACCCGATCGACCGCCGAAATGCCGCCCGGTCGTCCTCCGAGGCAGTCTCGGGGTCGAGGATGAACTGGGAGACGATCGGGCTCTTCTCGGGAGCATCTGGGGACTTCGGACGGGGCGTGATGGTCGTGACGCCGTTCTCGATGCGGAAGTCTGGTGCCCAGTAGGGGTCCATGTCGGCACCGCGAGCTGCCAGCAGCCGGACGCGCTCAGCGAGGTCGTCCCCATCCTTGAGGACTGCCGTCGTGACCTGGTACTCACCGACCGCTTCGAGGATCGGATCGCGTTCGAGATACCGTCGCACGCCGTCGTGCTCGGCGAGCAGATCATCAAGGGCGACACGATCGAGAATCTCGATCCGCAGCCCCGTCTCACCGGCGAGTCCTTCGACGAACAGCCTCTCCGGTGGTGTCAGCTTGCAAGGCACGACCAGAACCCACCGCTGGGGACATTGGCGTGCTGCCTGGTCGAACGACGCGCGGATGTGCCGTTTCCTGCTCGATACCCCCAGCCCGCCGTCCGGGTAGTACTTGAACTGGTAGATCGTCAGCTCCCCCAGCGCCGTCGTGGCCTGAAAGTCGACCCCGCCATCACCACCGCGCCCGTCGGGCGAGAAAGCAGTCGCTCCAGGCTCGGCGTCCCACTTCGCTTTCAGGAGCCGCTCAACAGCCACGTCGAACCGTTCACGGCCCATCTGCCGCCAGTCGATCATCACGAGAGCGACGCTACCCGCGACCACTGACAAGCAGATCGGCGCCGCGAGTCACCCGTCAACCATCGGTGCAGCAGTCCGGCCGCACGCTCGGCGTGGTGCTTCGAGGGAGGACTGGTCTCGCCGACCCATGGCGACCTCGCGAGCATCGACGCTTGCATCGATCGCTTTGCGGGCGCCGACGTGACACGACCGGAGCGCGAACGGGACACCACGGGGCCGCACATGAGACTCCTGCCAGACACCGCATGCGAGTTGCGCACTCCCGCGTCAAAGTCGTGTCCTCTCGGTGTCCCTCCAGGCCACCGACAACGACCTCGGACGGCACGGTCACCCCGCACCGGGGCAGGCCCCGCACGCGAACCATGCACCCCGCGGGGTCCTTCGGTCTCGCCGTCATAGGCGGCGGGACCCATGCCCGGCCAGGGCATCAAGGCCGGGCGCCAAGCCACGGTCGACGAGCCAGGACGTGACATCATGCGCAAAGCCGCACCCGCAACCAGCAAGCCCGACACTCGACCTACCGCTCAGGCAAGCCGGCAAGGTGAGCCCGACGAGCTGGAAGCACGCATCAGGAAGTTCGTCGACGACCGCCCCCGCTTCTCGTTAAGCCTCGTAATGGCGATCAATCGAGCACTGACCCCACCGCCCGACCCTCGCTGAGCAGGGTGACGCGGGTCAGGACACCCGGTTGCGAGAGAAGGTTCGCAGCCCGTGACGGGGCGTTGAGCCAGACCTCCTCGATCTCCGGGTCGTCGAGGTAGGGCTGCAGCGGCCCGAAGCCCCCGACCGCATCGGTCACGGCGCGCGCCGCCGCTCCGGGATCGTCGAGCGGCGGCACCACGCCGACGCTCGCCCGTGTCTCGTAGTCGCCCACCGCGTCCGTGACCAGGGTCGACAACCCCGCCCGGTCACCGATCGGGTCCAGTCCCCTGCGCCGCACCAGCTCGCGGACCTCGTGCTCGAGAATCCGCGCCCCCTCATCGCCCATGAGCGGCAACGCTAGGTCCAAACGTTCATCTCCGCTTGGCACCCTGTGGATAACTTTCCCCAGACCCGGGAGTTATCCACCTAATCCACAGGGTTGTCCACAAAGGTGCAGGTAAAGAGGGTTGTCCGGGATGCTCCGGGATGAACCCACGGTGGACGGCCGGTGGATATCGTCTAGCCCATGGACGCCCACCCTTCACCCGGTCCCGACTCCTCCGGCCGCGGCCAGGACCGCTGGCAGGCCACCGCGAGCGCCGCCGGGCTGCTGGCCGACGACGGCAGCGTCGCCGTCACGATCTTCGCCGAGATGTCGGCCCTGGCGGTCCGCACGGGTGCGATCAACCTCGGCCAGGGGTTCCCCGACGTCGACGGGCCCGAGTACGTGAAGCAGGCCGCGATCCAGGCGATCGAGGCGGGCCGCAACCAGTACGCCCCCGGGGACGGCGTGCCGGAGCTGCGGCAGGCCGTCGCGGACCACCAGAAGCGGCACTACGGGCTGGACGTCGACCCCGACACCGAGGTGCTGGTCACGACGGGTGCCACCGAGGCGCTGACGGCGTCCGTCCTGGCCCTGACCCGGCCGGGCGACGAGGTGCTCACGCTGGAGCCGTTCTACGACTCGCACGCCGCGGCGATCGGCATGTCGGGCGCCACGCACGTGACCGCTCCCCTGGTGCCGGGACCGGACGGTTTCCGGCTCGACGTCGAGGCCCTGCGCGCCGCGGCGACCGACCGCCTGCGGATGATCCTGCTCAACTCGCCGCACAACCCGACCGGGACGGTGCTCACGCGCGACGAGCTGGAGGCCGTCGCCGCGGTCGCCCGGGAGCACGACGCGATCGTGGTGACCGACGAGGTCTACGAGCACCTCACGTTCGGCGCGGAGCACATCCCCGTCTCGACGCTGCCGGGGATGGCGGAGCGCACGCTGACCATCTCGTCGTCGGGCAAGACGTTCTCGTTCACGGGCTGGAAGGTGGGCTGGTTGCACGGGCCGGCCGACCTGGTCACGGCGGTGCGCACGGTCAAGCAGTACCTCACGTACACGTCGGGCGCGCCGTTCCAGCCCGCCATCGCGCAGGCCCTGGCCGACGACGACACGCCCCGCGACCTGGCCGCCTCCCTCGCGAGCCGCCGCGACCTGCTGTGCGCGGGCCTGGAGACCGCCGGCTTCGAGGTGACGCGCCCGGCCGGCACGTACTTCGTGATGGCGGACGCGTCGGCCGTGCTCGCCCGGCTGGGCCTGCGCGACGGCGTCGAACTGTGCCGCAGGCTGCCCGAGCTGGCGGGCGTCGTGGCGATCCCGGCGTCGGCGTTCTGCCGCGCGGGCTCCCCGACGGCGCAGGCCCTGGCGAACCACGTGCGGTTCACCTTCGTGAAGCGCGAGGAGGTGCTGCGCGACGCCGCGACCCGGCTGGCCGGCCTGGGAGTCCCGCTGAGCTAGCGGGGCTCACCCCGCCAGCAGGGAGACCGCGACGGCCAGCATGATCAGCGCGATCACGCCGTCGAGCACGCGCCACGCGCCCGGGCGCCGCAGCACGGGGGCGAGCAGCCGGGCGCCGTAGGCGAGGGCGGCGAACCAGGCGACGCTGGAGATCATCGCGCCCGCGGAGAACCACCAGCGCGTGTCGCCGTAGGTGGCGGCGACCGAGCCCTGCAGCACGATCGTGTCGAGGTAGACGTGGGGGTTCAGCCAGGTCAGAGCGAGCGCCGTGAGGACCACGGGCTTGAGGCGGCGGCCGGGTCCGTCGCCGAGGGCGCCGTCGTCGGCCGCGGCGAGGGTCGTGTCCCCCTTGACCGCCCGCCAGGCGGCCATGGCCCCGTACCCGAGCACGACGGCGGCGCCCAGCCAGCGCACGACGACGACGGCGTTGGGCCAGCGCTCCACGAGGGGCCCGAAGCCGGCGGCGCCCGCGGCGTAGAGCGCGACGTCGGACGCCGCGCAGATGGCCGCCACGACGCCCACGTGCTCCTTGCGCAGCCCCTGGCGCAGGACGAACGCGTTCTGGGCCCCGATGGCGACGATGAGCGAGAGGCCGAAACCGAGTCCGGCGAGCAGGGGGAGCATGCCCTCAACGCTAGGCAGCCGATCCCGTGAAGACCAGTTCATGTTTCTCACGCTGCGTTAGCAGAACTGAAGATGCGCGACACTGGTCGCATGCGATGGGACTCCCGCCAGCTCGAGGCGCTGGCCGCCGTGGTCGCCGAGGGCTCGTTCGACGCCGCGGCCCAGGCCCTGCACGTCACGCCGTCGGCGGTGAGCCAGCGCATCCGGGCCCTGGAGAACGCGGCGGGCAGCGTGCTGGTGCGGCGGGCCCGGCCGGTCGTCGCGACGTCGTCGGGCCAGGCGCTCCTGCGCCTCGCCCGGCAGACCGAGCTGCTCGGCGCGGAGGTGGCCGCGGAGCTGGGCGCGCACGGCGCCGACGACCCGCCCGAGGACGCGGACGACGGCGCGCCCGGCCGCCTCGTCACGGTGCCCCTGGCCGTGAGCGCCGACTCCCTGGCCACCTGGGTGATGCCCGCGCTCGCCCAGGTCGAGGGCGTCACGTTCGACATGCACCGCGCCGACGACAGCCGCACCGCCGACCTGCTCCGCGAGGGCGTGGTGATGGCGGCGGTCACCTCGCAGACGGCGCAGGTGCAGGGCTGCCGCAGCACGCCGCTCGGGACCATGCGTTACCGCCCCGCGTGCACGCGCGCCTTCGCGGCGCGCTGGTTCCCCCACGGCCCGACGCCGGAGGCCCTCGACGCCGCGCCCGTCGTCGTCTTCGACCGGACGGACGACCTGCAGGACGTCTACCTGCGCGCCAGGGCGCCGGAAGCCCGGCCGCCGCGGCACCACGTGCCGAGCACCGTCGAGTACGAGGAGACCATCCGGCTGGGCCTGGGCTGGGGCATGCTCCTGGAGCGGCCGGCGATCGGCGGGCTGCACACCGGCACCGGCGGCGGCATCACGCCGCTGGAGCCCGGCTACGTCCTGGACATCCCGCTCCACCTGCAGCAGTGGAAGCTGCGCTCGGCCGTGCTGGACCGGGTCGCCACGGCGCTGCGAAAAGAAGCAACACGAGCACTGCTCCCGGCGTGAAATCTGGACGTACCCCCATCATTAGCCCTGATCCAGTCCTTCCGCACTTCCGGATCATGAACCGGACATCCCCTGTCCGACTTCCTACGGTTCAGGAATGCTCTCCGCGCTTGCCGGGATGGCCTTCGGCCTCTCGCTCATCGTCGCCGTCGGCGCCCAGAACATCTTCGTCCTCCGCCAGGGCCTGCGCAGGGAGCACGTGGGCCTCGTCGCCGGCATCTGCGCCGTCAGCGACTTCGTGCTCATCTCGGCCGGGGTCGGCGGGCTCGGCACGCTGATCCAGAGCTTCCCCACGGTGGTCGAGATCGCCCGGTGGGCGGGCGCCGTCGTCGTGCTGGCCTACGGCGGCATGGCCGCCCGGCGCGCGTGGAAGGGCCAGCAGGTCGTCATGGGGCGGCACAGCATGACCTCGCGGACCGTGGGCGCCGCCGTCGCCACCACGCTCGCGCTGACCTGGCTGAACCCCCACGTCTACCTCGACACCGTGGTGCTCGTGGGCGGGCTCGCCGCGACGCACGGCGACGACCGGTGGTGGTTCGGGCTCGGCGCCTGCCTGGCCAGCACCGCGTGGTTCGTCGCTCTGGGCTACGGGGCGCGCTACCTCGCGCCGCTGCTGGAGAAGCCCGGCGCCTGGCGGGTCCTGGACAGCGTGGTCGCCCTGACCATGGTGGCCGTGGCCGCCACGCTGATCCTGGGCGCCTGACCCAGCCGCTCGCGCCACCCCAGCGAGTTGTCAGACCTACAGGTCACCCGGGTGACCTGTAGGTCTGACACGTCAGGCGCAGACGCCGTCGAGCAGCACCTCGGGGCTCGGGCTGGGCTTCGGCTTGGTCGGCTTGCCGCCGCCGGTGGCGCCGTCCGCGGTGTCGCCCTCGGTCGCGCCGTCCCCGGCGTCGGCCATCTCGCCGCCGTCGCCACCCGCGTCGCCCTCCGTGCCTCCGGCGTCACCCTCGGAGCCCCCGGCGTCGCCGGAGCCCCCCTCGGCCGCACCGCTCCCGCTCGGCGAGGCGGACGGCTCCGGCTCCTCCAGGACGACGTCGTCCGGCGGCTCGTCGGCGGCGACGCGCGCGAAGATCTCCGCGGACTCCGGGCCCCAGCCGAGCCCGCTGACGCCGTTCTCGGTGGTGTCGTACACCGGGACCTTGGTCATGATGATGTTGCGCTTCTCGATCTCGCGCAGCGACCAGGCCAGGCCGGCCACGCTGCCCGGGTTGGCGATCGCCGGGTCGGCGCTCAGCGAGCCGAGGGCCGCGTTGATCAGCCGGAACGTCTTGGTCGGGTCCGCGAGCGTCTCGGCGGACAGGATCTGGCGGAACGTCGCGTTGATGAACGCCTGCTGCCGCTCGATGCGGGTCAGGTCGCTGCCCATCTCCAGGCCCATGCCGGTGCCCTTGCGGACGCGCAGGAACTGGATGGCGGTCTTGCCGTCCAGCCGGTTCTCGCCGGCAGGCAGGTCGATCCGCGCGGACCGCGGGTCACCGTGCAGCGCCTCCGGCAGGCACATCTTCACGCCGCCGATCGCGTCGACGACGTCGATCACGCCGTTCATCTTGACGACGGCGTGGTTGGTCACCGTGATGCCGGTGATCGCGTTGACCGTGTTGATGGTGCAGGCGGCGGCGTGCTTGAGATCCGTGCCGCCGCTGCCGACGGTGAACGAGGCGTTGAACTTGTCCCGGTAGGGCTGCGACTGGCTGCCGTCGGGGAGCTTGCACGAGGGGATGTCCACGAAGGTGTCGCGGGGCAGGGACACGATCTCCATCCACTGCCGGTCCGCCGAGATGTGCACCAGCATCGTGGTGTCGGAGCGCATGCCGTCGACGACGCCGCCGATGTCCGCGTTCGAGCCGTCCCGGATGTCGGTGCCCATGAGCAGCAGGTTGACCGGCTCGTCCTTGAACGGGTCGGACGGGTCCTTCGGCTCGACGACCTCGGTGACCAGGCCGTCCAGGTCCTGGACGTCGATCTGCGAGATCGCGTTGTGGTACGCCGTCGCCGCCGCGGCGGAGCCGAACGCCATCACCCCGATGACGCTCATCGCGGCGGTGCGGACCACGAACGCCTTGCGCCAGCTGCGCACGTGGCGCGGCTGGCGCTCCCCCGAGCGCGCATGTCGGGGAACCCCGGGAATTATCTCGCCGACAGGTCGCACTGCCGTCCAGAAGTCACTCGCCACGCATCGGAGGGTAGAGCCTCAGTGCGACAATCGTGTAACTAAGTCGCCCGGTTCACAGGAAGCGTCCAGCCCGTGCCAGGGGCCCGGGCCGTGGTTCAGTCGGCGCAGACGCCCGGCAGCAGCGAGGGCGAGGGTGACGGGCTGGGGGTGTCCGACGGCGACGTCGCGCCGTCGGTCCCCCGGCTCGTGGCCTCGTCCGTGGCCTCGTCCGAGGCGCCGCCGGACGTCTCCCGGGACGGCTTGTCCGACGAGCCGCCGCCCGAACCCGAGGACTTGTGCCCGGGTGGCGGCTCGTCGGCCGCGAGGCGCTCCCAGATCGCCGCGGCGTCCTCGGTCCAGACCACCCGGTTGGGGTCGGTCGGGGCGGCGACCACGGGCAGCTCGGTGAACACGATCTCGGAGGGATCGATGTCGCGGATGCTGAAGGCGAGGCCCGCGAGCGCCGCGGGGTCGGCCAGCCCGGGGTCGGCAGAGATGGCGCGGAGCACCGCCTCGATGGTCCGGTACAGCCGCGGGGAGTTGGTCACGACGTTCTGGTCCAGGATCTGGCGGACGAGCGCGTCGACGAACGCCTGCTGCCGTTCGATCCGGGTGAGGTCGCTGCCCTGCTCCAGGCCCAGGCCGGTGCCGTGCCGGGCCCGGAGGAACCCGATGGCCTGGCGGCCGTCGAGGGTCTGCTCGCCGGCGGGCAGCTCGAAGCGGCCGTACGCCGGGTTCTGGACGAGCGGCTCGGGCAGGCACATGCGCACCCCGCCGAGCGCCTCGACGACCTCGACCACGCCGTCCATCTTGACGACCATGTGATTGGTGACGGGGACGCCCGTGAGGGTCTGCACGGCGGAGATGGTGCAGGCGGCGGCGTAGGTGAGGTCCTCCTCGGCGCCGCCGCCGATCGTGAACGCGCTGTTGAACATGCCGTAGGTGGCGCCGGACTCGCTGCCGTCGGGCAGCTTGCACGACGGGATGTCGACCAGCGAGTCGCGCGGGATCGAGACCACCTCCATGCGGGACCGGTCGCCCGAGACGTGCACCAGCATCGTGGTGTCCGACCGCATGCCGCCGTCGCCCTCGCCGGCGATCTTCGTGTTCTCGCCGCCGCGCAGGTCGGTGCCCATGACCAGGATGTTCAGGCTGCGGCCGGTGAAGGGGTCGTCGGGGTCGGCGGACGGCGTCGGCCCCTTGACGAGACCGGACACGTCGCTGACGCCGATCTGCTGCTTCAGGTCGAGATAGGCGGCGGCGCCGCCGGCTGCCACGAGGGCCAGCGCGCCGACGACGACGAGCGCCGCGGCGCGCGCGGCGCGATGACTGCGCTGGTGACGGAGGTGCCGGGGCACATAGGGAGCATAAGCATGTACCCCGGCACGGGGCCTGTTAAGTGGTCCGCGGTCAGCTCACCGCGGCGTCGCCGAGGTCCGGGTTGTCCGAGAAGAATCCGTCCAGACCGGCATCAAGGAACACCTCGATCTCACCCACCAGGTCACCGATCCCGTTCGGGTCTGCCGAGGAGCGGAACTCGGCGGCGAGGAACTGGTTCTCCCGGCGGAACGTCCAGGCGTGGACGTCCAGGCCCGCGCGGTGGGCGTCGCGGATCACGCTGCTGGGCGCGGCGAGCGTGCCGTCGGCGTTCCGCGGGATCAGCACGTTCTTCTCGGAGCCGATGCCGTCGGCGTAGGTCGCGATCTCGCGGAGCCCCTGGCGGGTGACGAGGTCGGCGTAGGTGCGCGGGTCGCCGTCGGCTACGAGGTCGTAGGGCGCGCCGCTGCTGCTGATGAGCTGGCCGAGCGGCACGTCGGTGAGCTCGTCGAGCTCCTGGAGGTTGCCGACCTCGAAGGACTGCACGATCACCGGGGCGTCCCGGCGGTCGAACCCGTTGCGGCGCAGCTCGGCCACCAGCGGCTCCTCCAGGGAGAGGCCCACGGAGTCGAAGTAGGTGGGGTGCTTGGTCTCCGGGTAGACGCCGACGGGCGCGCCGTCGCAGGTGCGGCTGTTGCGGGCCAGGTCGAGCACCTCGTCGAGCGTCGGGATCAGGTAGAGCCCGTCGAACGCGGTGTTCTGGGGCCGGACCTGCGGCAGTCGCTCCTTGGCGCGCAGGGTGCGCAGCTCGGCGAGCGTGAAGTCCTCGGTGAACCAGCCGGTGATCCGGGCGCCGTCGATCGTCTTGGTGGTGCGACGGCCGGCGAACTCGGCGTGGGTGGCGACGTCGGTGGTGCCGCTGATCTCGTTCTCGTGCCGGGCGACCAGCACGCCGTCCTTCGTGGAGACCACGTCGGGCTCGATGTAGTCGGCGCACTGGTTGATCGCGGTCTCGTACGCGGCGAGCGTGTGCTCGGGCCGGTAGCCCGAGGCCCCGCGGTGCCCGACGACGGTGACGCCGTCGTCGGCCACGCGCTTCTTCCTGAGGTCGACCAGGGCCATCTCGGTGTCGTCCGGGGTGCCCGTGACCCGCGCGTCGTTGCCGGGGTAGTTGTTGTCGTTGCCGATCAGGAGCGTGTCCTTGTCGACGAACAGGACGGTCTCGAAGGACTGCACGGGCAGGGCGAACGTCTCGCCGAGGCCGTAGCCCTCCCCCGCGTCGATGCCGCGCGGGTTGTCGATCCGCAGCGCGTCCACGACGAGCTCCTTGCGGACGAACCCGTCGCGGTCCGTGCGGCCCAGGTCGATCTCGTAGACGCGCTTGGTGACCGACTGGTCGCCCTCGAAGTCGTCGCGCTCGATGAGCAGCATCGAGTCGCGGCCGGTCGAGAAGGCGTCGCCGATGACGTTCGCCGTCTGGTCGGTCTGGTACGCCCAGCGCTTGCCGGTGTACTCGCCGCGGCGGGTGTCGAACTGGTAGATCCAGCGGCGGCGGGGGTCGGCGTCGTCGGCCAGGGCGCCCTCGACCACCGGGTAGAGGTAGCGTCCGCTGCCCGCCATGGCCTCGAAGCCGCGGCTGCTGCCCACGTTGGGCGTCTCGCCCGGCTCCAGGTACGGGTTGCCCGGCGACTTGCCGTCGGGGAACCCGTAGGGCGCCTCCAGCAGCGTGCCGTCGGCGTCGAAGTGCAGCAGGAACGGGCCGAACTCCTCGCCCACCCAGAACGTGCCGTCGGCGGCGCGGACGAGGGACTCGACGTCGAAGTCGGCACCGGTCAGCAGGCGGTCGGTGGTGTCCTCGTTGACGATGTCGAAGTCGAGCACGTGGTCGCGGTCGTTGTACTCGACGAAGTCGAGCACCTTGATCTCGCCGTTGCCCTTGCCGGAGTGCTTGCCGGACGGCTTGCCGCGGCCCGTGTCCCACTGGGGGCGCACCAGGTAGTTGCGCAGCAGGAAGTCGGCGGAGTTGCCCTTGGCCCCGAAGCCGTTGTCCGGCTGGGCCCAGAAGGTGCCGTCGTGGTTGTCGACCATGGCGGAGAAGCCGGGGATCACCTGGCCGTCCCAGGGTCCCTGCCGGCCGTTGCCGGGGCTGGCGGCCGCGCCCGACGGCGGGCCGTCCGCCAGGTAGTCGGCCGACAGGGTGGCGCGACCCGCCAGGGTCGCGGCGAGATGGGTGCCGCCGTGGTGCTCGGTCGCGGGTCCGGGCCGGGGCCCGGCGACGGCGACGGCCGCCGGCAGCAGCAACGACGTCGCTGCCGCGGCGGCCACCACGCGCGCGGCGCGGGTACGCAGGGGTGTGCTCATGGGAGCGAGCCAAGTGGGCGTACCCCACATCCCGGTGAATCCCGCACTACCTCTGGGTGAACTCTCCCGGCGGGCTCCCGGGCGGTTCTCAGACCGGCATGTGCCAGCCGCCGCGGCGGAACGCCGGGGTGGCGATCGCCAGGACGAGGATGGCGAGCGTGACCGCCGCGAGCATCACCAGGGCCATGGCCGTGGCGTCGCCGCCGAGGAACCCGCCGAGCGAGCTCACCGAGCCGGCGATCAGGGACTGGACGGCGCCGATCATCGCCGCCGCGGTGCCGGCGATCTCGCCGTGCCGGGACAGCGCCAGCGCGGACGCGTTGGCCGGGACGAGCCCCTGGAACGCGAGCACGCACCACAGGGCGACCAGCAGGCCGATCAGCCCGCCCGCCCCGGTCAGGACCACCACGAGCAGCACGACGACGAGGACCGCCTGGGCGACCACCCCGAACCGGAGCAGCCGGACCGGGGCGACCTTGCGCACGAGCGCCGCGTTGACCTGGGCCGACAGGACGAGCCCCACACCGTTGACCGCGAACAGCAGGGCGAACTGCCCCTCGCTCAGCCCGTACTCCTGCTGGAAGATGATGGGCGAGCCCACCACGTAGCTCATCAGCACGCCGAAGCCGAGGCCCGGGATCACCGCAAGGGCCATGAAGTGCCGGTCCCTGAGCAGCTTGCCGTAGCCGCCGGCGACCGCGCGGACGCCGCCGGTGAGCCGCTTGACCGGCGGGTGGGTCTCGGGCATCACCCGGAGCACCACGAGGGCCAGCGCGGCACCCATCACGGCCAGCACCACGAACACCCAGCGCCAGGGACCGTGCGCCAGCACGAAGGTGCCCAGCGTGGGCGCGAACATGGGCGCCACGCCGATCACGAGCATGAGGCGCGACAGGATGCGGGCTGCCTCGGCACCCACGAAGCGGTCGCGCACGATGGCGACCGAGGCCACGCCGGCCGCGGCGTTGAAGAAGCCCTGCGCGAGCCGCAGGACGATGAGCAGCGGCATGCTCGTGACGACGGCGCACAGCAGCGAGATGACGACGTGCAGCGCGAGGCCGACCAGCAGCGGGGCGCGGCGGCCGAACCGGTCCGAGAGCGGCCCGATGACGAGCTGGCCCACGCCACCGCCGATGAGCATGCAGGAGACCGTGAGCTGGGCCAGCGCCTCGGTGGAGTCGAGGTCCAGGGCCACCTGCGGGAGCGCGGGCAGGTACATGTCGACGGTGAAGGCGGGCAGGGCCGACAGGGCCCCGAGCATGAGGACCCACTTGACGGTGGACCGGGAGGAGGCTCGGCGCGCGGGCATGACTGGGGAGACGCCCGACGGCGCGGAGGGTGGCATGGGCGCCATGCTATCGAATCGATACGACGATGAGAAGAGTGATCTCGCTCTCCGGTCACGTGTTCGCCAGGAGTTCACCACCGGGAGGCGACCCTTCTCCTGCTCCCGCGAGTGTCAGTGGCTCGGGGCATGCTGGTCCCATGTGCGGACGCTTCGCCTCCTTCACCCAGACCCAGGACCTCGCCGACGAGCTCGCGATCGCCGAGATCGCCGAGGACGCGCGGCTCCTGCCGCCGTCGTGGAACGTGGCGCCGACCGACCCGGTGCGGATCGTCGTCGAGCGGGCGGCCAAGGGCTCCGCGGAGGTGAGCCGGTCGCTGCGGCTCGCCCGCTGGGGGCTCGTGCCGTCCTGGTCCAAGGACCCGAGCGGGGGCGCGCGGATGATCAACGCGCGCTCGGAGTCGCTGGTCGACAAGCCTGCGTTCGCCAAGCCCTTCAAGGCGCGGCGCTGCCTCGTACTGGCAGACGGCTACTACGAGTGGCGCAAGCTGTCGCTGCCCGCCTCGGGTTCGAAGAAGGTGCCGAAGCAGCCCTACTGGATCCACCCCGCCGGCCCCGGTGTCGCGGCGTTCGCCGGCCTGTACGAGTTCTGGCGCAACCCGGCGGCGAGCGAGTCCGACCCGGACCGCTGGCTGGTGTCGACCACGGTCGTGACCCGGCCGGCGTCGGACGACATGGCGGCGATCCACGACCGGATGCCGCTCGTGCTGCCGCCCGAGGCCTGGAACCGGTGGCTGGACCCCACCGTGGGCGACGCCACCGACCTGCTGGAGATCGACAACCTGCCGCTGGCCACGCTGCCGGTGGGCGACGCCGTCGGCTCGGTGCAGAACGACGGCCCGTCGCTCATCGAGGCGGACCCGGAGCCCCGAGACCCGGAGCCGGTCCGGGTCTGAGAAGGCCACGCCCGCACGGCCAACCAGCCAGTTGAGCTTTTTTCGTTGCGTATACGCAACTAGACTGGCGGATGCCATGATTCCTCTACACGCTGGTGCCCGTGACTATCGACACCAGCAGCTCCCCAGCGCCCAACGGGTACGGAGAGTTCATCGCGGACCTGAAACGACGGGTCCGCACCACCCAGTACCGCGCGGTGCGCGCGGCCAACACAGAAGTGCTGCGGCTGTACTGGTCGGTGGGGCGCGACATCCTCGACCGCCAGCGGAACGAGGGCTGGGGCACGAAGATCGTGGACCAGATCTCTGCGGACATGCGACGCGAGTTCCCTGGTCAGCGGGGTTGGTCGCGGTCCAACATCAAGAACATGCGACGCTTCGCGGAGGTGTGGCCCGCCTCGGAACCAATTGGCCAACAGGCTGTTGGCCAATTGCCTTGGGGCCACGTCGTCACCCTCATCGAGCGTCTCGGCACCGCCGACGAACGCGAGTGGTACGCCGCCAAGGCAGTCCAGAACGGCTGGTCCCGCGCGAGCCTCGAGTTCGAGATCAAGACCGACCTGAGGAAGCGCCTCGGCTCCGCACCGTCGAACTTCGCGACGACGCTCGACGCCGTCGACTCCGACCTCGCCCAGCAGGCCGTCAAGGACTCCTACGTCTTCGAGCACCTCGACCCGGACGAGCACGTCGCCGAACGCGACCGTGAGCGCGTGCTGATCGACCGCATCCAGGACACCCTGCTGGAGCTCGGGCGTGACATGGCATTCGTCGGCCGCCAGTACCGGATCGAGGTCGGCGGCGACGAGTTCTTCGTGGACCTGCTCTTCTTCCACGTGACACAGCTGCGCTACGTGGTCGTCGAGCTCAAGGTGGGCAAGTTCCAGCCCGCTCACATGGGCCAGATCGGCACCTACGTGGCGATGGTCGACGGCGAGGTCCGGGACCCGGACCTGCACGCCAAGACGGTCGGAATCCTGCTGTGCACCGAGCGCAACGACGCGACGCTCGACTACGCACTCGCCGGCACGGCGTCGCCCGTGGCGGTCGCGCTCTACGAGGGCCTGACGCCCGCGGAGCGCGCCGCGCTCCCGAGCCCCGGCGAGCTCGAGGCGGTCATCGAGGAGGAGATCCAGGCACAGGGTCCGGCCGCAGCACCAGCCCCGGACCAGGTGCCTGTCTGATCCACGCGACCGCGGCACCACGCAGTTCGGCAGTTGGCCTTGAGATCGGCCCAGTGATGGGCCGATCTCAAGGCCAACTGCCGAACTCGGTGGGTGCGGTCAGGCCGCCAGCGGGACCTCGTCGAGGGTCCGAATGCGGTCCTCGACCTCCGGGTACCGGTCGTACCGGTCCAGCAGCACCGCGGCGAGCCCGGCGTCGAGCGGCCCCTGGAAGTCCTTCTCGACGTCGTTGCCCACCATCAGCACGTCGCCCGGCGCCGCCCCGAGCACCTCGCACGTCACGGCGTAGGCGCGCGGGTCGGGCTTGCCCGCGGGCAGGTCGTCCGAGGCGACGACGACGTCGACGTGCGCGGCCAGGCCCGTCCGGTCGAGCTTGAGCCGCTGGTGGACGGCGTCGCCGTTGGTGAGCAGCGCGACGACGAGGCCGGCGTCCCGCACCCGGCGCAGGGCCGGGACGGCGTCGTCGAAGGCCGCCCAGGCCTGCTGGTAGCGGGAGAGGTAGCCGGAGAACAGCTCGTCCGCCTCGTCGTCGGTGGCGTCGGCCCCCAGGAACTCGCGCACGCGGACGCGGCGCTGCTCCAGGAAGGTGATCTCGCGCCGCTGGTACCTGGCGTAGGCCTCCTCGGCGATGCCGCCCCACGCCGTGACCAGCTCGTCGGGGTCGTCATGGTCCAGACCCAGCTCGGGCAGCCAGTCCAGCAGAGCCGTCCGAGAGGCGCCCTCCTGGTCCACGAGTGTGTCGTCGAGATCGAAGAGAACGACTTTCAGCACGCTCGCATCGTGTCATACGCGAGTCGGCAGGCCGCCTGACCTGCACCCTGACCTGCACCCTGACCGGCACCGGAAAAAATCCAGGGGGTGAACTGTGCATCAGCACACAACGAAAACGGCCGGGTGACCGTCCTTAGCCGTGACAGGTCTCTGTCACCACTCCAGCTGGGGGATCCATGACCGCACTCCGCTTGACCCGTCCTGCATCGCGCCTGCTCACCATGGGCGTGGCAGCCGTGCTGGCCATCGGCCTGCTCGGCGAGGGCGGCGCGACCGACGCCGCGAGCGCAGCCATCACGCCCGAGTCCGCCGCGGCGGCCGCCCCGACCGCGGCGAAGAAGCCCGGCCTGCGGTTCGCCCCGGCCTCGCGCACCGTCCAGGCGTACGCGTACGACAACTACGTGTACCTGGACTCGGCGGTCTGGCTGGCCGCGTACGGCGAGACCCACGAGTTCTGGGCCAAGCGGTCCAAGCCGTCCAGCCCGGTCTCGCTGACCAGGACGGTGATCCGCGACGGCGAGCGCACCACCACCAAGGCCCCCAAGGCGATCGTCGACGGGCTCAACGGCTTCAAGAACGGGCTCACGGTCCGCGTGCGGACGCCCAAGGGCAAGGTCCTGGCCAAGGAGACCCGCAGCCTGTGCCTGGGCGGGTCCGACCGTCAGCGCGTGGAGCCGACGGGCCGGACCGAGCCGGTCTACCCGTCGTTCTGCGGCGGGAGCTGGTTCACGGACGCCACCGTGACCGGGGTGGAGCAGGGCTGGGCCACCAAGCTCGACGCGTTCTTCGAGGTCGAGACCAAGCAGAAGAACCTCGTGATGACCGTGATCATCAGCGACCCGGTCGCCGACTTCCTCGGCCTGCCGGCCAAGGGCCGCGCGGTGACGCAGCGGGTCCAGGTCGTCGACGAGTGCGAGGTCTGGGACTGCGGTGAGGTCGCGGAGCAGCTCATGGGCGCGCCCGCCGAGGGCTTCAGCTCGCTGCAGGACGGCGACGCGGCGACCGCCCGGGCCGAGAGCCTGCGGACGCAGAGCGGCCACGCGGGTCACGGCGGCAGCACGGCCTCCGAGCACCGCACCAACCTCTTCACGCTGGGCGACGCGGAGCACGGGGCCGACCACCCGGCGCTCGGGCAGTCGGGGTCCACGCCGTCGAACCGGACGCCCGACAAGGACACGCTCCCCGACCTCATCTCCGCCCCGGCCTGGCAGATCGGTACCGAGGTGGACGAGTCCGGCACCGACCGGCTCACCTTCAACGCCAACGAGTGGAACGCCGGTCCCGCGCCGCTGGTCGTCGAGGGCTACCGCCGCGGCTCCGGCGAGCTGATGGACGCCTACCAGTTCTTCTACCGGGACGGCAAGGAGGTCGGCAGCACCAAGACCGGCACGATGGAGTACCACCAGGCGCCCGAGCACAACCACTGGCACTTCCTGGACTTCGCGAGCTACGAGCTGGTGACGACCAAGGGCAAGCCGGTGACGCCGTCGGGCAAGCAGTCCTGGTGCCTGGCGCCGACCGACCCGGTCGACCTCTCGGTGCCCGGCGCCGTGTGGCGCCCCGAGGCCACCGGCCTCGACAGCACCTGCGGCGACCAGTCCGCCCTGTGGCTGCGTGAGGTCCTGCCCGCCGGCTGGGGCGACACCTACAACCAGACGCAGACGCAGGCGTTCGACCTGACGAAGGTCAAGAACGGCACCTACCAGATCAAGATCACCGTGAACCCGAACGGCGCCCTGCACGAGCGGACGACGTCGAACAACGTCAGCTACCGGACCGTGGTGCTGGGCGGCAAGCCCGGCAAGCGCACCGTGAAGGTGCCGCCGTACGAGGGTGTGAACACGGAGGTCGTGGCCACGCCGGTGCGGTGACGTCCCCCGGGGCGCGGCCCGCGTACCGCCGTCGGAGGCGGTGCGTAGGCTGCGCCCCATGAACGCCAGCAGCACGACGCCGGGCGGCCCGTCCGGGAGCGGCATCGCCTGCACGCTCTCGGACGGGATCGCCGACGTCCGCCTCGACCGGCCCGACAAGCTCAACGCGCTGTCGCTGGGCATGCTGGGCGAGCTCCGGGCCACCGCACGCCGCCTCCGGCACGAGCCGGGGCTGCGTGCGGTCGTGCTGTCCGGCAACGGTCGCTCGTTCTGCGCGGGGCTGGACCTCGGCTCGGCGGCGCGGAACCCGGCCGCCGTGGCCCGGGCGTTCGTCCCGACGCCGCGCGGCACCAACCTGTTCCAGGAGGCGTGCTGGGCGTGGCGGCGCCTGCCGGTGCCGGTGATCGCGGCCGTGCACGGGCACGTGATCGGCGCGGGCGTGCAGATCGCGCTGGCCGCCGACCTGCGCCTGACCGCCCCCGACGCCCGCTGGTCCGTCAAGGAGGTCGAGCGCGGCCTCGTCCCCGACATGTCGGGCATCCGCGCGCTGACCCAGCTCGTCGGCATCGAGACGGCCAAGCGCCTCACCTTCACCGCCGAGGAGTTCACCGGGGCCGACGCCGGCCGGCTCGGCCTGGCCGGTACGGTCACCGACACTCCCCTGGACGAGGCGTTCGCCCTGGCCGGCCGCATCGCGGAGCGGCGACCCGAGGCCGTGGCCGCGGCGAAGCGGCTGTTCGACCGGCGGTGGTCGTCGGGCGACCGGCGCACCTTCGCGGCCGAGCGCCGCGAGCAGCTCCGGCTGCTGCCAGGCGCGATGCGGGCGCTCCAGCGGATGCGCGGCGGCGACGCGGGCTGAGGGCGGGGACGCCGTCGGCGAGCCGCCGGCCCGCGGACCCCAGGGCCCGGCGTCAGCCCCGGTACGCCCGCTGGAGCCGCACCGGCGCGAGCGGGCCGATGCCCGGCACGTCCCGCTCGGGCTGCGCGGTGAGCGCGTAGCGCGAGCTCGTCGCCAGCATCGCGGCGGTGTCCTTGTCGACCAGCACGGTCGAGGGGTCGGACTGCTCGGTGAGGCGTGAGGCGAGGTTGACCGTCGGGCCGAAGATGTCGCCGAACCGGGACAGCACGCGCCCCCAGACGAGGCCCACGCGCACGGGGATCTCGGGGTCGCCGGGCGCCGCGGTCCCGAGCGCCACCCCGGACGTCTCGGCCAGGCCGAGGGCGACCTCCGCGCCGGTGGAGACGTCGTCGGTCACGAAGAGGACGGCGTCGCCGATGGTCTTCACGACGCGGCCGCCCGCGTTGACGATGACGTCGCGCGCGCCGGCCTCGAACCGCTGCACGAACTCCGCCAGCTCCTCCGAGCCGAGGCCCGCCGTCCGCTTGGTGAAGGAGACGATGTCGGCGAACCCGACCGCCCGCAGCAGCGGGAGCTGGTGGCCGTCGTTGCTCTCGTCGCCCCGCGCCCCGGCGAACTCGATGGCGGTACGCCCCGTGAGCGCCGCGAGCTGACGCCGCCAGGCGTGCTCGAGCTGGCGGCTGAGCATCTCGGACATCTCCGGGAGCTTGTCCAGGGCGAGCAGCCGGGCCGACGTCTCGTCCAGCTCGTAGCGCCGGGCGAGGTGCTCGACGAGCGCCTCGACCTGCCACAGCGCCAGCCGCTCGGTGGTGTGCCCGACCGACCGGATGAAGGTCATCTGGGCGCGCTCGTCCATCTGCTCCGCCTCGAACAGGCCCGCCGCGTCCTTGAGCGCCTCGACGTCGGCGTCGGTGAACCAGGTCTCGGTCGGGTGGGTGACGGGCAGACCGATCCAGCGCCAGTACCGGGTCACGAACTGCTTGTCGAGCCCCGTGAGCTCCACGACCTGCGACAGGGTGTAGCGGCGCGCGCCGCCCAGCAGCGTCTCGTCCAGGCGGGCAGCGGTGTCTGCCCCCGGGGTCTCGTGGTTCGCGGGGGACGTCTCGGAGTTGTGGAGCACGTCACCACTGTAGGCGGGCGCACCTCATGCAACGGCATGCATCGGTGTGCGCCGCTCAGCCCCAGAGCGTCAGGACGAGCGGGATGCCCATGAGGACCAGCAGCATGCCGACCACGGTCACCACGTTCCACAGGCTCAGCCGGACGCCGGGCACGCCGTCGTCCCGGTAGAGCAGCACCCAGACGACCAGCAGCCAGGCGACCCCGGCCGCGATGAGGCCCGTCGTCGGCGTGCCCTCGGTCTGGACGATGCCGCGGTCCAGCCGGACCGTGCTGATCAGGTACACCGTGACCACGGCCGCGGCGCACACGACCCCCTTGGCCACACCGACCGTGGCTCGTCCTGCCTCCATGGCGTCTCCTGACCGTCACCGCCCGTGCTGCCCGTCGTCGCTTGTGGCGGAGATTACCGCAGGTCAGGTGTCGCGCGGCAGGGGCTGCCGACGAGTTCACCCGGATCGGCGGGCCGGTTCACCCGGTCCTGCCCGGCGCCCGGCTACCGCAGGTGCCAGACGTCGCCCGCGGTCACCGTGCGCTCCTCGCCCGCGTCCGTGCGGATCGTCAGCGCCCCGGCCTCGTCGAGGCCCACGGCCTCGCCGACCACCTCGCCGGCGCCCCCGGCGAGCTCGGCCCGCACGCGCGTCCCGAGCGTCGCGGAGACGGCGCGGTACTCGTCCAGCAGCCCGGCCGCGGTGACGTCGCCGTCGGCCTCCTCCCAGCGGCGGACGACGGCGTGCAGCTCGCCCAGCATGTGCACCAGCACGTCGGTGCGGTCGGGCCGGGGGTGGCCCGCGAGCGCCAGCGACGTCGCCGTCGGCACGGGCAGCTCCTCGGCGGACTGGGAGACGTTGAGCCCGATCCCGAGCACGACGGCGGGGGCGGCGGGCCCGGCCCCCGTCGCGCCGGCCGATCCGGCGCCCGGCGCCTCCGGCACCACCTCGGCCAGGATGCCGGCGACCTTGCGGTACGGGCCCAGGCCTTCGACGGCGTCAGCGGCGGGCAGGAGCACGTCGTTGGGCCACTTCACGGCGGCGGTGACCCCGCCGTCGGACACGGCGCGGACCACGGCGAGGCCCGCCAGGAGCGGGAGCCAGCCCAGGATCTCGGCCGGGACGCGCGGCCGGAGCAGCACGGAGACGGTGAGGCTCGCGCGCGGCGGCGTCTCCCACGTCCGTCCGGCGCGGCCGCGTCCGGCGGTCTGCTCCTCCGCGACCAGGGCCGACGGCGCGGGCCAGGCGGCCGGGTCGGCGCGGACGGCGGCGGCGAGCTCGGCGTTGGTGGAGGGCGACGTCTCGACCACGTCGACCCGGGCGAACCCGGGGACGGTCAGGCGGTCGAGGGACAGGGAGGGGTGCACCTCCTCATCCTCTCTCCGGGGCCGCGCGGCCGCCCTTGGAGGAAACCCACAAGCCGGCGGGGCGACCCGCTGAGGTCTTCCGCATCGAGCCGGAGGCATCCGACAACTACGCTCTAAGGCGTGAACGACTCCACCACGACACTCGCCGGCACGCGCGCCAAGCTCGACGACCTCGACGCCCGCCGGGCCGCCGCCATCGACAAGCCGGAGGAGACGGCCCAGGAGAAGCAGCACAAGCGGGGCAAGAAGACCGCCCGCGAGCGGATCGACGCGCTGCTGGACGAGGGCAGCTTCACCGAGCTGGACGCGCTGGCCAAGCACCGCAGCCGCAACTTCGGGCTGGACAAGAAGCGGATCGCCGGCGACGGCGTCGTGACCGGGTACGGCACGATCGACGGCCGCCAGGTCTGCGTCTACTCGCAGGACTTCACGGTCTTCGGCGGCAGCCTCGGCGAGGTGCACGGCCAGAAGATCACCAAGGTGCAGGACCTCGCGCTGCGCACCGGTGTGCCGCTGATCGGCATCAGCGACGGCGGTGGCGCGCGCATCCAGGAGGGTGTCGCGGCGCTGACGCAGTTCGCGGAGATGTTCCGGCGCAACGTGGCGGCGTCGGGCGTCATCCCGCAGATCTCGCTCATCCTCGGCCCGAGCGCGGGCGGCGCGGTGTACTCCCCCGCCCTGACCGACTTCATCGTGATGGCCGACCAGACGTCCAACATGTTCATCACCGGCCCGGACGTCATCCGCACCGTGACGGGCGAGGACGTCGACTTCGAGACCCTGGGCGGCGCCCGCACGCACAACTCGAAGTCGGGCGTGGCGCACTACATGGGCAGCGACGAGGACGACGCGATCGACTACGTGCGCCACCTGGTGAGCTATCTGCCGCAGAACAACCTGTCGGACGCGCCGTCGTTCCCGCCCGAGGACGAGACCGTCCTCGAGGTCACGGCCGACGACGAGGCTCTCGACGAGCTGATCCCGGACAGCGACAACCAGCCGTACGACATGTGCGAGGCCGTCGAGGCGGTGCTGGACCCGGAGTCGTTCCTGGAGGTCCAGCCGATGTTCGCGACCAACGTGCTGGTCGGCTTCGGGCACGTGGAGGGGCAGTCGGTCGGCATCATTGCCAACCAGCCCCAGTCCATGGCGGGCACGCTCGACATCGACGCCGCCGAGAAGGCCGCGCGGTTCGTGCGCACCTGCGACGCGTTCAACATCCCCGTGCTGACGTTCGTGGACGTGCCGGGCTTCCTGCCCGGCGTCGGCCAGGAGCACCAGGGCATCATCCGCCGCGGCGCCAAGCTGATCTACGCGTACGCCGAGGCCACGGTCCCGCTGGTCACGATCATCACGCGCAAGGCGTACGGCGGCGCGTACATCGTCATGGGCTCCAAGCAGCTCGGCGCCGACGTGAACCTGGCCTGGCCGACGGCGCAGATCGCCGTGATGGGCGCGAGCGGTGCCGTGAACATCCTGCAGCGCGGCGCGCTGAGGACGGTCCAGGAGGCGGGCGGCGACGTCGAGGCCGAGCGCGCCCGGCTGACCGGCGAGTACGAGGACGCCATCGTCAACCCGTGGGACGCCGCCGAGCGCGGGTACGTGGACGCGGTCATCCGCCCGTCCGAGACCCGGGTGCAGGTCGTGCGTGCCCTGCGCGCGCTGCGCACCAAGCGATCTACGCTTCCTCCGAAGAAGCACGGCAACATCCCGCTGTGACCTGGTTCGCTGGTCGAGCCTGCCGAGACCTGGAGGAGACTGCATGAGCCACGAGGACGCCACCCACGGCCCGGCGCCGATGGGCCGCGTCGACACGGAGCCGATGCACCGCGCCGTCGACGCCCTGGCGGCCGCGCTGCACGACTACGTGGGGACCGCCGTCGGGGTGCGCGCCGAGTTCGGCGCCGCCGAGGCCGACGAGGACCCGCGCGTGCTGGCCCTCGAGTCGAAGGTGGGGCACCTGAACGCGTCCCTGTTCGACGTGCTGCACGGCGCCCTGGGCATGCACCCGGACCTCACCTCGTCGGTGTGGGAGCCGGAGCACGAGGGCGAGGAGGACGAGATCCTCGAGTCCGAGACGCCGGAGGAGGGCGAGTCGTTCTACCTCGGCTTCGTCGTGGGCGCGCGGGGCGGCGACGCGTCGCTCGACGGCGTGATCGACCTGCTCGACGCCGCCGGCGAGTCCGTCGCCACGCAGCTCACCGAGGGCGGTTACGACATCGCGGAGTGGGCCGCCTCGCGCGGCGAGGCCCCCGGCTTCGGCTTCTACGAGGAAGAGGACGACGAGTGAGCTCCCAGGTACGCGTCGTCCGCGGCGAGCCCGACGACGTCGAGGTGGCCGCGCTCGTGGCCGGCCTCGCGGCGGTCGCGGCCGCCGGGACGGAGCCCGAGGACGCCGCGCCGCTCGACGAGTGGACCAACCGTTCCCGCGCGCTGCGCGGGAACGGTGCGGCCACGGCCAACAACTTCGGTGGACGCGCCGGGCGGCACAACGCGGACTCGTGGCGGTGGAGCCTGCGGTCCTGACCGCCGGGAATTGTGACTGCGAGTGAGGGAACGCGCACCGTACGCTCCCCCTCATGACCTCTCCCACGCGGCCCTCCACCCCGATCGACGCCGTCGCCGACGCCTACGTCACCCGCCTCACCGAGCTCTCACCCCTGTCCGCGACGGCCTGGGGCCTGCCGGGGCACGATCACGAGATCGACGACCTCTCCCCGGCCGGCCACGACGCCGTCGCCCAGGCCGGGCGTGAGGTGCTGGCGAACCTCGACGGCCTGGAGCCCGCCGACGACGTCGACCGCGTCACCCTGTCCGCGATGCGCGAGCGGATCGGGCTCGACCTGGAGCTGCACGACGCCGGCGAGGGCCTGCGCGACCTGAACAACATCGCCTCGCCCGTACAGGGCCTGCGCGACGTCTTCGACATCATGGCCACCGACTCGGTCGAGGCCTGGGAGAACATCGCCTCCCGCCTGAACGGCCTGCCCGGCGCCGTCGACGGGTACGTCGAGTCGCTGACGGAGGCCGCCTCCCGGGGCGACGTCGCGGCGATCCGCCAGGTGCGCGAGTGCGTGGACCAGGCCCGCGAGCTCGCCGGGTCGGACTCCTTCTTCACCTCCTTCACGCGCGGCCCCGCCGTCGACGCGGTGCTGGACGACTCCGCGGCGTGCAGCCTGGTCCGCAAGGAGCTGGAGCACGGCGCCACGGCCGCCCGCGAGGCCTACGGCAGGCTCGCGGACTTCCTGGAGCGCGACCTCGCGCCGCGAGCGCCCGAGGCCGACGCCGTGGGCCGTGACCGCTACGCCCTGTTCTCGCGCCACTTCCTGGGCGCGCAGGTGGACCTCGACGAGACGTACCGGTGGGGCCTGGAGGAGCTCGCGTCCATCGTGGCCGAGCAGGAGCAGGTCGCCGCCCAGATCGCCGGCCCGGGCGCCACGGTCGAGGAGGCGGTGGCCGTGCTCGACGCCGACCCCGCGCGCAAGCTCCTCGGCACCGCCGCTCTCAAGACCTGGATGCAGGAGACGTCGGACGCCGCGATCACCGCACTGAACGGCACGCACTTCGACGTGCCCGAGCCCGTGCTCGACCTGGAGTGCATGATCGCGCCGACCCAGTCGGGCGGCATCTACTACACCCCGCCGAGCGACGACTGGTCGCGACCGGGCCGGATGTGGTGGGCCGTGCCCGCCGGCGTCACCGAGTTCAACACCTGGCGCGAGAAGACGACCGTCTACCACGAGGGCGTCCCCGGCCATCACCTGCAGTGCGGCCAGGCGGTGTTCGCCCGCGAGACGCTGAACACCTGGCGCCGGCTGGCCTGCTGGGTGTCCGGCCACGGCGAGGGCTGGGCGCTGTACGCGGAGCGCCTCATGGCCGACCTCGGCTACATGGACGACCCGGGCGACCGCCTCGGCATGCTCGACGCGCAGCGCCTGCGGGCGGCCCGCGTCGTGTTCGACATCGGCGTGCACCTCGGCCTGAAGGCCCCCGAGGAGTGGGGCGGCGGCACCTGGACCGCCGAGAAGGGCTGGCCGTTCCTGCTGGCCAACGTGAACATGCCCGAGCAGTTCGTCCGGTTCGAGTTCAACCGGTACCTCGGCTGGCCGGGCCAGGCGCCGTCGTACAAGGTGGGGCAGCGCCTCTGGGAGCAGACGCGCGACGCCGCCAAGGCGGCCGTGCCGGCGGGCCAGGAGTTCGACGCCAAGGCCTTCCACGCCCGGGCGCTGAACCTCGGCTCCGTGGGCCTGGACACCCTGCGCGAGGCGCTGTCCTGACGGCACGTGTCAGACGTACAGGTCCCTCGGGTGACCTGTACGTCTGACACGTGGGCGGCGCACCGGGCGAAGTGACGTGGGTCACTCGGCGTGGATACCGGAAATCCCGTTTGCTCCGGCCGCATTCTCGTTACTGTGTCGCGCGTGCCCCGCCTGGTCCTCGCCTCCCAGTCCCCCGCTCGACTCGCGACGCTGCAGTCCGCAGGAGTCACGCCGGAAGTCGTCGTGTCCGGCGTGGACGAGGACAAGGTCCTCGCCGACGCCACCGAGCGCTTCGGCGAGCTCGACCCCGCCGACGCCGTGCTCGTCCTGGCCCAGGCCAAGGCCGAGGAGGTCGCGTCCCGGCTGGAGGAGTCGTGGGCCGACGCCGAGGCGCCGGCCGGGCCTTCCGACGGTGAGCCTTCCGATCGTGGGCCTGGTGACGCCGGGCCTGCCGACGGCGACGGGCCCTCCGACGTCGAGCAGGCGGACGCCGATCAGGCGGACGTGGACTCCGCGCCCGTCGACGTGATCGTCGTCGGCTGCGACTCGATGCTCGAGATCGACGGCGCCATCGTCGGCAAGCCGGCCGACGCCGCAACCGCGCGCGAGCGCTGGCGCGCCATGCGCGGGAGCAAGGGCGTGCTGCATACGGGCCACTGGGTGGTCGACCTGCGCGACGACGCCGCGGGCGGCACCGGCGGCACCCTCGGCTCCACCAGCTCGACCACGGTCTGGTTCGCCGACATCGACGACGACGAGATCGACGCCTACGTCGCGACCGACGAGCCGCTGCACGTGGCCGGCGCGTTCACGATCGACGGCCTCGGCGGCCCGTACGTCGAGCGCATCGAGGGCGACCACCACGGCGTCGTCGGCATCAGCCTCCCCCTGCTCCGCGAGCTCCTGGCAGAGCTCAACGTCCCCTGGCGCCACCTCCGCAAGGCGTAGCAGTCGAGCGCGGATCGAGTGAGCGCCGATCGGGTTGCACTCTGAGCGCCCATTCCGCCACTGCACCCGCGTTCACCTGTCGAGCTCGACCTGCCCCCGCAGCAGAGCAGCAGCCGGGGTCCAGCGCAGGGCCGTCAGACGGGCCGCGACGTCCGGACCGATGCCCTCGTCGCTCAGGGCCTCGGCCGCCGGGTAGCGGAGGACGACCAGACGGTCCGTGCCGACCAGGCCGTTCTGCCGCACGGAGTCGTCGGCAAGCATCTCCTGGCCCGAGTGGTACGCGCGCCCGTCGATCTCGACCACCAGGTACCGCCCGCCCGGCAGCCGCCAGACCAGATCGACCCGCGCCAGAAGGACACCGGCAAGAGTGAAGGTCACCTGCTGACCGTCGGGCGGGACGCCGTGGTCCAGGCACGAGAGCCGGGCAGCCGTCTCGGCGGGTGACTCGTCCAGCCCGGACGCCAGGGGGAACCAGTCGAGGGCCCGCACCGAGCCGCGCCGGCGTCGCATCATGTCGCGCACCTGGTCGAGCGCCGACACGTCAAGGAAGCCCTGGTGCAGCACGCTGCCGAGCACCGCCACGCCTCCACCCCGTGCCAGACCCGGGAGCGCCTGCGCCAGCGCCGGGACCAGGGCCGCGATCCGCCTGCCCCGGTACCGCACCGTCGGGAAGGACCGGTAGCGGCGCAGGACGACCTCGGACCCGAGCTTCGCCGCCGTGCCGTCGGGTCGTGCCACCTCCGGCACGAGCCGCGCAGGCAGACCGGCCACGCGGTGGAGCGCGAGCGCACAGGCCCCGACGGCGATCCCTCCCGGGACCGCGAGCATCCCGGCCCACGCGGCCCGGCGGCGGACGTGCTCGAAGTAGTCGTCCCGCCGACGCCGCTCGACGGGATCGGGGTCCGTGTCGTAGACGCACCGGGTCACGCGAGACCAGGCGCCGGCCTTGATCAGCCGCCCGACGGCGTACTTGTCCAGCCCCGCGGCGTCGCACTGGGCCTTGTTCACCAGCCCCTCCTGCGTGGCGGCGTCCGACAGCAGACGCGGCGGGATCTTCCGTGGTGGTCGCATGCTGCCGATCCCACACCGACCACCGGCCCCACGACGGCCGGCTGAACCACCCTGTGCACAACCACCCGAAACGACCCCCTGTGGTCGCGCTCGCCCCGTTCCCCCGGCTCACGCGAGGCCCCGCCCCCACAAGACTGATCTCACGCTGGAGCAGATGAACGCGGGCTGGGTTGCACTCTGGGCGCTCATTCCGCAACTACCGCCGCGGTCACTCCCACAGGCCCACCCCGGCGCGCGCAAGCCGGCGGCGTTTACCCGATACCCACAAGGCCGGGCGGCTCAGTGGACTGCACAGTGCCGACGCCATGTGTGGATCCTCCAAACGCGCCGCTCCGGGGTTGGTCTGGCCTCCAGACTTTCCGCCGCGTGCCCGGAGGCGGTACATAGGTCCTGGATACCCGGGTTACGGTGAGCCGTGCCTAGTTCCAGCCTGCCCCGAACCATCTCGAAGGTGCTCATCGCCAACCGTGGCGAGATCGCCGTCCGCGTGGCCCGCGGATGCGCCGATGCGGGGCTGGCGTCCGTCGCCGTCTACGCCGACCAGGACCGCGAGGCCATGCACGTGCGCATCGCCGACGAGGCGTTCGCCCTCGGCGGCGCCCGCGCCGCGGACACGTACCTCGACCCGGCCAAGCTGCTCGACGTCGCCCGCCGGTCCGGCGCCGACGCCGTGCACCCGGGCTACGGGTTCCTGTCCGAGAACGCCGAGTTCGCCCAGGCGGTGCTCGACGCGGGGCTCGTCTGGATCGGCCCGCCGCCGTCGGCCATCGACGCGCTGGGCGACAAGGTGAGCGCCCGGCACATCGCGCAGCGCGCGGGCGCCCCGCTGGTGCCCGGCACGGCCGACCCGGTCAAGGACAGCAGCGAGGTCCGGGCCTTCGCCGAGGAGTTCGGCCTGCCCATCGCCATCAAGGCGGCGTTCGGCGGCGGCGGCCGCGGCCTCAAGGTCGCGCGCACCTTCGACGAGATCGACGAGCTGTTCGACTCGGCGGTCCGCGAGGCGACGGCGGCGTTCGGCCGGGGCGAGTGCTTCGTGGAGCGCTACCTCGACAAGCCGCGCCACGTGGAGACCCAGTGCCTCGCGGACACCCACGGCAACGTCGTCGTGGTGTCCACCCGGGACTGCTCCCTGCAGCGCCGGCACCAGAAGCTCGTCGAGGAGGCCCCCGCGCCGTTCCTCACGCCCGAGCAGGAGAAGTCGCTGTACATGGCCTCGGAGGCCATCCTGCGCGAGGCCGGGTACGTGGGCGCCGGCACCTGCGAGTTCCTGGTGGGCCTCGACGGCACCATCTCGTTCCTCGAGGTGAACACCCGCCTCCAGGTCGAGCACCCGGTGACCGAGGAGGTCACGGGCATCGACCTGGTCCGCGAGCAGCTGCGCATCGCCGCGGGCGAGCCGCTGGGCTACGACTCCCCCGCGATCCGCGGGCACTCCCTCGAGTTCCGCATCAACGGCGAGGACCCGGCCGCGGGCTTCCTGCCGGCGCCGGGCCGCCTGAACACGATCACGTGGCCGTCGGGCCCGGGCGTGCGCGTCGACACGGGTGTCGTCGCGGGCGACACGGTCTCCGGCGCGTTCGACTCCATGATCGCCAAGCTCATCGTCACGGGCGCCACGCGCCAGCAGGCGGTCAAGCGGGCCCGCCGCGCCCTGCGCGAGCTCGTGGTCGAGGGCATCCCCACGGTGGTCCCGTTCCACAAGGCGGTGCTCGACGCCGAGGCGTTCGTCCCGACGGACGGCAAGCCGTTCCGCGTGCACACCCGCTGGATCGAGACCGAGTTCGCCGACGAGCTCAAGACGCTGGCCCCGGCCGTGCCCGCCCCGGCGCCCGACGCCGAGGAGGAGGTCACGGCCGAGCGCGTCGTCGTCGAGGTGGGCGGACGCCGCCTCGAGGTCGTGCTGCCCGCGGGCCTCGGCGTCGCCGCCGGCCGCGCGCGTACCGCCAACGCCGCCCGGCGTCCCACCCGGCGCGCCGGTGGTGGCAAGGCGTCGAGCGCCGCCACGGGCAACACGCTCGCCTCGCCCATGCAGGGCACCATCGTCAAGGTCGCGGTGGAGGACGGCGCGCAGGTGGCCGAGGGCGACCTGATCGTCGTGCTGGAGGCCATGAAGATGGAGCAGCCGATCCTGGCGCACCGCGCGGGCACGATCCGGTCCCTGACGGCCGCGCCGGGTGCGGGCGTGACGGCGGGCGCCCCGCTCTGCGAGATCGTCGACTGAGCGCAGGCGGACCGGGCAAGATCGTCGGCCTGAGCCCGAACATCGGGTGATTTCCGACATCAACACGGGTGAAAAGGGCCCGTTCACACCTGATAGGAACCAGGTGTGCTCTTCGGGCACCATGTGATCCGCTAGGTTCTGCGACGTGACACACGTCGTAGTCCTCAGCCCCGAAGAGGCGATTGCCCTCGTTCGCCCTCGCAAGTCCCTTCCGTCGTTCGTCAGCGAGCTGACCTGCGACGACGGCGTCATCGCCGTCACCGCGGACCTGCGCCGCCTGGCGTATGCCCCGCTGCCCGTGAAGATCGCGGCCAAGGCCGTCCCGGTCATGCACGCGTCGGCGCGGATCACGTCGGTGTGGCAGAACATCGCGGTGCTCAAGGTCGAGGCGGACGCCGCCGGCCTGCCCGCCACCAAGCTGCTCCCCCTCGCCTCCGGCACCATCGAGAAGATGGCGCGCAAGAGCGGCCTGCCGGAGAACGCCGTGCAGCTCCGCAAGGACGGCACGGTCTCGCTCGACCTGCTCGCGCTGATGCGCGGCCAGTTCACCGAGGTGACGGACTTCCGCTTCGAGGGCGGCAAGGTCGTCGTCGAGGGCGTCCCCGCCCAGGCCTGAGCGCCAGACTGAGCACCTGACCCAGCACCTGCCGGACGGCGCCCCGTCCCTCCGCACCCGCCACGGCGAGGTGCACGAGGGACGGGGCGCCGTTCGCGTTCCTCGCCGCCGTGGTGGGCCGTGCGGGGCCCGTCGCTGACAGCCCGCGCCCGACCTGAGAGACTGACGCCGTGCCGAACCCGACAGTGCCCCCCAGTGACCTCCACCGGCACGACGGCGACGGCTGGGTGACCTGCGGGGACCACCGGCACTGGGGCCTGTTCGGCGCGGCGGGGCTGCTCCTCGTCCGCCGGGACGACGCCGGGGCGCCGTCGGCGATGGTGCTCCAGCACCGTGCCCTCTGGTCGCACATGGGCGGCACCTGGGGCATCCCGGGCGGCGCCCTCGCCCCCGACGAGAAGCCCGAGGACGGCGCGCTGCGCGAGGCCGCCGAGGAGGCCGCGATCGACCCGGCCGCGGTGCACGTGGTGGGCACGCACGTGCTGGAGCACCCGGCCTGGACATACACGACGGTCGTGGCTGATGTCGCCCCCGGGCACGTCGTCGAGCCCCGCGCAGCCGATCCCGAGAGCCTGGAGGTGCGCTGGGTCGGCCTCGACGAGGTCGACGGGCTGAGCCTGCTGCCCGCGTTCGGCCACGCCCTGCCTCGCCTGCTCACCTTGCTGGGTTAGGGTCGAATCGTGCATATCCGGATCGCGCCCGAAGAGGTGCTCGGCCTGGCGAGGATCGCCAAGCAGGCCCCGCCCGTCATCAGCTCCGTCGTCGGCGACGGGGACGTGATTCGTGTGGTCGCGGACCTGCGCCGTCTGGAGACCCTGCCCGGCCCGCTCAAGCTGGCCGTCAAGATCGCCCCGATCGTGCGCGCCGACGTGAAGCTGGCGTCGTTCGAGCGCGGCGTCGCCACGCTCTCCGTCGAGGTGAACGCGGCGGGCCTCCCGGCGCACCGGCTGCTCAGCCTGGCCGCGGCGCCGATCGAGCAGGAGGTCGCCAAGCAGGGCCTGCCGCCGGGTGTCGTGGACGTGCAGCCCGACGCGCGGATCGCCGTCGACGTCGAGCGCCTGCTGGAGGCCAAGTTCCCGGGCGTGACCGTCACGGGCGCGAAGGTCGAGGGCAGCCACATAGTCCTCGACGCCTCCATCTCATGAGCCGGAGGCGCAGCGGTCAGCGCAGATCCGCTCCCAGGTAGACACCACGAATTCGGGGTCGGTTGCTCTGCGTAGACATTGTCTACGCAGAGCAACCGACCCCGAATTCGTACAGTCCCCCCGAGACCCTCGGGTCTCGATCGGTGTCTGCGCCCCTACTTGCCGACCCGCGCGTCCAGCACGCGCGCGCCCTCCGCGATGGACCCGGAGAGCGACGGGTAGATCGTGAACGCCGAGGCCACGTTCTCCACGGTGAGCCGGTGCTGCACGGCCAGCGTGATCGGGAAGATCAGCTCCGACGCCCGCGGCGCCACGACGACCCCGCCGAGCACCACGCCGGCCTCGGGGTGCGCGAAGAGCTTCACGAACCCGTCCTTGACGCCGAGCATCTTGGCGCGCGGGTTGCGGGCGAGCGGCAGCGTGGTGGTGATGTAGCGGGAGTTCTGCGCGCGCAGCTTCTCCTCGCTGTACCCGACGGTCGCGATCTCGGGGGCGGTGAAGATGTTGGACGCGACGGTGCGCAGCGCCAGCGGCTGGACGGCGTCGCCCAGGGCGTGCGCCATCGCGATCCGGCCCTGCATCGCGGCCACGGAGGCGAGCGGGAGCACGCCGGTGCAGTCGCCGGACGCGTACACGCCGCGCACCGAGGTCCGCGAGACCCGGTCGACGACCACGTGCCCGCCCTCGGAGAGGCGCACGCCCGCCTCCTCCAGGCCGATGCCCGACGTCGCCGGCACGCCGCCGACCGCGACGAGCACGTGCGAGCCGTGCACCACGCGCCCGTCGGACAGCGTGACCTCGACGCCGTCGTCGGTGCGCACCGCGGACGCCGCGCGCGAGCGGGACAGGACCGTCATGCCGCGGGAGCGGAACACGCCCTCCAGCAGCTCGGCGGCGTCCTCGTCCTCGCCCGGGAGCACGCGGTCGCGGCTGGAGACCAGCACGACGTCGGAGCCCAGCGCGTTGTACGCGCCGGCGAACTCGGCGCCCGTGACGCCCGAGCCGACCACGATCAGCCGCTCGGGGAGCTCCCGCAGGTTGTACATCTGCGTCCAGGTCAGGATGCGCTCGCCGTCCGGGACGGCGGTCGGCAGCGTGCGCGGCGTGGCCCCCAGCGCGAGGAGCACGGAGTCCGCCTCCAGCACCTCGGTGGCGCCGTCGGCCAGCTCGGCGACCACACGCGCGGGGCCGTCGAGGCGGCCCTTGCCGGCGACGATCCGGATGCCCTCGCGCTCCAGCCGACCGCGGATGTCAGCGCTCTGCGCCCGCGCCAGCGCGAGCACGCGCTTGTTCACGGCCTGCAGGTCCACGAAGTGCTTGCGCTTGTCCACGGTCCCGGCCGCGGACGCCGCCGCCTGCACGCCCGCGCCGCTCAGCGCGGGGGCGGCGTAGGCGGAGACGACGGGGATGCCGCCGGTCGCCAGCGAGACGTCGACGTCGGACAGCGGGTCCACCTCGTCGTCGGGCATGCGGATGCCGAGCTCGGGGGCCCGGTCGGCGATGGTCATCCACTCGGCGGTGGCGATGAGCGTCTTCGAGGGGACGACGTCGGTCAGCACGGCCGCACCGCCCAGCCCCTGCTGCTCCACGACGGTGACCTGGGCGCCCAGGCTGCGCGCCACGAGCGCGGCCTCGTACCCTCCGGGGCCACCTCCCACGACGACGACGCGGTGCGGGACTGCTGCGGGATCGAGGGAGGTCACGGGGTCCATTCTCGCATCGTCGGCGGATGCCCCCGAGCCGCGGCCCCCGTGGGTGCCCGGGGGAAAGTGGCGATAACCTCGGAACATGAGTACGGAGCCAGATCTGGACGACCCGACCACCGACCCGTTCGACGTCGCTGCCGCCGCCGCCGAGTACATCGCGGCCAAGACCGGGGTGCCGAGCCATGACATCGCCCTGGTCCTGGGCTCCGGGTGGGGCGGTGCGGCCGAGCTGATCGGCGACGTCGTCGCGGAGATCCCCACCGCGGAGATCCCCGGCTTCGTGCAGCCCGCGGTGCAGGGCCACCGGTCCACCACGCGCTCGATCCGCGTCGAGCGGCCCGACGGCGCCGTGCGGCACGCGCTCGTCCTGGGCTCGCGGACGCACCTGTACGAGGGCCTCGGGCCCCGCCGCGTGGTGCACGGCGTCCGCACCGCCGCGGCCGCCGGCTGCGAGACCGTGATCCTGACCAACGGCTGCGGCAGCGTGCACATCGGCTGGCGCCCTGGCCAGCCGGTCCTGATCAAGGACCACCTGAACCTCACGGGGCAGACCCCGCTGGAGGGCGCCAAGTTCGCCGACATGACGGACGTGTACACGCCGCGCCTGCGCGACGTCGCGCGGACCGTCGACCCGGACCTGCCCGAGGGCGTGTACGCGCAGTTCCACGGCCCGCAGTACGAGACGCCGGCCGAGGTGAAGATGGCCTCGCTGATGGGCGCCGACCTGGTCGGCATGTCCACGGCGCTGGAGGCCATCGCCGCCCGGCACTGCCGCATGGACGTGCTCGGCATCTCCCTGGCCACGAACCTGGCCGCCGGGATCAGCCCCCACCCGCTCTCGCACGAGGAGGTGCTGGAGGCAGGCAAGGAGGCAGGGCCGCGCATCAGCGACCTGCTCGCACGAGTGATCAAGCAGATCTGACGCCCGTGGCCGCGAACCTGCCGACCGATACCGGGGCGCCCTCCGTACCCGACCTCGTCGCGCGCGCGGAGGCCTGGATGGCCGCCGACGTCGACGACTACGACGTCGCGGACCTGCGCGACCTCGTCGCCCGGACCACCGACGAGAACATGGGCCACCTGGCCCTCGCCGAGCTCGCCGACCGGTTCTCCGGGACCCTGCAGTTCGGCACCGCGGGCCTGCGCGGCGCGATGGCGGCCGGGCCGAACCGGATGAACCGCGCCGTGGTGATCGCCGCCGCGGCGGGGCTCGCCGCGTTCCTGCAGGCCGAGGCCGCCGGGGTGCGTCCGCGCGTCGTGGTCGGCTACGACGCGCGGTACCGGTCCGCCGACTTCGCGCAGGACACCGCCGCCGTGCTGGTCGCGGCCGGGGCCGAGGTGCTGCTCATGCCGGCGCCGGGCCCCACACCGGTGCTCGCGTTCGCGGTGCGCCACCTGTCCGCCGACGCCGGCGTCATGGTCACCGCGAGCCACAACCCCGCCGCCGACAACGGGTACAAGGTCTACCTCGGCGGCCGGGTCGTCACCGGGGCCGGGCAGGGCGCGCAGATCGTCCCGCCGTACGACGCCCGGATCGCGGGCGAGATCGCCCGGGTGGGCGCCGCCAACGACGTACCCCGTGCCGGGTCCGGCTGGACCCTCCTGGGCCCCGAGATCACCGACGAGTACCACCGGGCCGTGGCCACGCTGCACGACGGCGCGCCGCGCACCGGGCTGCGCATCGTCACCACCTCGCTGCACGGGGTGGGCGGCACCGCGATCGCCCGCGTGCTGGCGGAGGCGGGCTTCACCGACGTCGTCCCGGTCGAGGAGCAGGTCGAGCCCGACCCGGACTTCCCGACGGTCGCCTTCCCCAACCCCGAGGAGCCGGGCGCCATCGACATGGCGCTCGCCCTGGCGCAGGACGCGCACGCGAACCTGGTCATCGCGAACGACCCGGACGCCGACCGCTGTGCCGTCGCCGTGTTCGACCCGCAGTACGGGACGTACCAGGGCGCGGAGACGGCCGGCTCGCAGGGCTGGCGCATGCTGCACGGCGACGAGGTCGGCATGCTGCTGGGCTGGGAGGCCGCCCAGCGGGCTGTCGAGGCCGCTACGGGCGGCACGCTGGCCTGCTCGATCGTGTCGTCGCGGGCGCTGGCCGCCATCGCCGGCGCGCACGGGCTGGAGCACGCCACGACGCTCACGGGCTTCAAGTGGATCTCCCGGGCGCCCGGCCTGATCTTCGGCTACGAAGAGGCGCTGGGCTACTGCGTGGACCCCGCGCACGTGCGGGACAAGGACGGCCTGTCGGCGGCGGTCGCCGTCGCGCAGCTCGCCGACCGGCTCGCGGCCGAGGGCCGCACGCTCCTGGACCGCCTCGACGACATCGCACGGGCCTGCGGCCTGCACGTCACGGGGCAGGTGTCGGCGCGGTTCGAGGACCTCGCCCGGATCGAGACGACCATGACGTGGCTGCGCAACGCGCCGCCGTCGGCCCTGGCGGACTCGCCCGTGAACTCCGTGCGCGACCTCGCCGAGGGCCTGAACGGCCTGCCGCCGACGGACGGCGTCGTGCTGCTCACCGCGGAGGACACCCGTGTGATCGTGCGGCCCAGCGGCACGGAGCCCAAGATCAAGTGCTACATCGAGGTCGTGGCGCCGGTGGACCCGGCGGCGTCGGCCGAGGAGCTGTCCGCGGCCCGGGTGGCCGCGCGCAAGCGCCTCGCCCTCGTGCAGGCGGACCTCCGGTCGGTCCTGGGCCTCTGACCCGCCGGTAACGCCGAACGGGCCGCCGTCCCCCCAGGGGGACGGCGGCCCGTCGTTCTACGGCGCTCCTGGTGCCCGACGGCGCTACTGCGCGACGGCGTTACTGCACGACGGCGGGCAGCACGTCCATGCCGTCCGGGTTGGCCGCCAGGAACTCCGGCAGCTCGTCGGCGGCGACGGCCGCCATCAGCGGGTCGAACTTCGTGCGGTCGAGCACGACGATGGACTGGCCGTCGGCGCTGCGCCCGGTGCCCGAGTAGGGGGCGGTCATGAACGTGATGTCGTTCGTGGAGATGTCCCCCGCGCTCTGGAACAGCTCCTGCATGCGGTCGAAGGTGAAGTCCTCGTCGACGGCCACGGAGCTGGTGACGGCCTGCAGGAAGCCCGCCATCTTCAGGGGGTCGCTCCGGTTGTTGTTGGCCTTGGCGACGATGGCGCGCATCCAGGCCTGCTGGCGCTGCACACGGCCGAAGTCGCCGTTGGCCAGCGCGTGCCGCTCACGGGCGAAGGCGAGCGCCTCCTCGCCGTCCATGGCCTGCCGCACCGAGCCGCCCGCTCCGTCGGGGACCGTGATCTCGACGCCGTCGAGCGAGTCGGTGAGGGTGGTGAAGGACTCGAAGTCGGTCACGGCGAAGTGGTCGACGCGCACGCCCGTCAGGTCCTCGACCGTCTGGATCATGAGGCCCGGGCCGCCGTAGGAGAACGCGGCGTTGATCTTGGCCTCGCCGTAGGCCGGGATGGGCACCCAGGAGTCGCGCGGGATGGAGATCGCGGCGGCGGTCTGCCGGTCGGCCGACAGGTGGACCAGCATGATCGCGTCGGTGCGCTGGGCGCCCGCCTCCCAGGCGGTCGGGTCGCCGGCGGAGATCCGGCTGTCGGACCCGAGCACCAGGATGTTCACGGGCGTGTCCGGCCCGGCGGGCGCGGCGCTGGGGCGCGTCGACTCGTCGAGGCCCTCGAACGCGTCGATCCGCTCCAGGTTGCCGTCGAGCGAGGCCCGGTACCCGAACCAGGCCGCCGTGGCCCCGCCGCCCACGAGCAGGAGGGCGCCGACCACGATTCCGGCGACCACACCCTTGCCGCGCCGGCTGCGGCGCGCGTGACGCAGGCCACCGTCCACGGGATTGGGTGCGGTGAGAAAGTCGTTCATTCGATCGGGTGCGGCCATGACCGGTGATCCTAGTAGCGATTTCGACTACTACTCTTATGCGTGCACCGCAACCGGAGAATGCCCTTGCGGGTGAATTCTGGTAAGCCTCGACAAGGCGCCGAACAGAGAGGGGAGTCAGCGTGGTCGCACGCGTCAGACGACAGCAGAACCGCGCGATCCTCCTGGTCACACACCATTACGCACCCGAGACGGGTGCCCCGCAGAGGCGGTGGGGAGCCCTGTCCGGGCACCTCGTACCGGCCGGTTATCCGGTAACCGTCCTGACACCCCCGCCGCACTACCCCTCGGGAAAGATCACCCATTATTCACCCGCTTTCCTGCCCGGTTCGGTAAGCGAGGGAAGCAATGGCGAGAAGATCATCCGGGTGAATTTCCGTGAGCATTCCCATGGGCTCGGATCGCGCGTCGCGGACCAGCTCGTGGCCGCCGTGAGCTCGGTGCTGCGCGGTGTGCGGCCCTCCGCCGGACGGCCCGCCGTGGTCATCGCCACCGTGCCCGGGATTCCCAGCGTCCTGGCGGGCTGGGCGCTCGCCCGGTGGCACCGGGCCCACCTGATCGTCGAGATGCGCGACGCCTGGCCCGACCTCATCGAGCCCAGCGGCATCCTGCTGCGCCGGGGCCGCGCGGGCGACCTGCGCCGCGTGCTGCGCGACCTCGCCGCGCGCGTGGTGCGCCGCACCGTCACCCGGCTGCAGGCCCGGGCGGACCTGGTGGTCACGACGACGGCGGCGTTCGCCGAGGTGCTGCGCTCCCGTGGTGTCCGGAATGTCGCGGTGGTACGTAACGGCACGGCGTTCGAGCCGGTCCGGGAGCACGCCCCGGTGCCCCTGGCGGACCGGCCGCTGCGCGTCGTGTACGCCGGCACCGTCGGCCGTTCGCAGGGTCTGGACGTCGCCGTGCGCGCCGCCGCCCTGGTCCAGGAGCGCGGGTACGCGATCGACGTGCGGATCGTGGGCCACGGCAACGAGCTGGAGCCGCTGCGCCGGCTGACGGCCGAGCTGGGCGCCCCCGTGCGGGTGGAGCCGTCCGTGCCGTCCACCGAGGTGCGCGAGCTGTACGCCTGGGCCGACACCGTGATCGTGTCCCTGCGGGACTGGGCCCCGTTCGAGTGGACCGTGCCGTCCAAGCTGTACGAGGTGATGGCCTCGGGCGTCGTCGCCTCCGCGTGCCTGGCGGGCGAGGCGGCGAGCCTGGTCTCGGCGAACGGCGCGGGCGCCGTCGTGCCCCCCGGCGACGTCGAGGGCCTCGCCGACCTGTGGTGCGGCTGGCTGTCCGACGGCGTCGTCCCCGCCGCCTCGCCCGACGCCGCCGCCTGGGTCGCCGAGCACGCGAGCGACGAGGTGCTCGGGCACCGGTACGCGGAGCTGCTCGACGAGCTGCTCCCCCACCCGCTGCTGCCCGGGCGCGCCGATCGAGGGGCTCGCTACTGATGGCACGACCGTTCCGGCGCGCGGGCGAGCTCGCGCGCAACCTGCGCTTCACCACGTCCTTCGTGGCCCGCACCGTCGTCGAGGACCCGCTCTGGCTCGCCGTCCAGGCCGCCCGGCGCGCTCCCGAGCGGGTACGCCGGCCGCTGGTGGGCGCACTGAACCTCGCGCCCGCCCCGTCCGCGCGGCACGCGCTGGGCCTGCTGCTCGCGGGCGACGCCACGGGTGCCGCGAGCGAGGCCGAACGCCTGCTGGCGCGTCCCGGCGGCCGGGGGCAGCGGATCGCGGCCGAGGTCGCCGTCGCGGTGGGCCGGCCCGAGCTGGTGGACGGCGTGCCCGCGGCGGGTCCCGCGCGCTACCGCGCCGCCTGGCTGCTGGGCGACGTCGAATCGATCGGGCCGGACGCACCGGCCGGGCTGCGCGCCCAGGTCGCCGACCTGCGGCCCGGGCCGCGGGACGTCCCGTCCGAGGGTGCGGGACCGGCCGCGAGCGCCGTCGGGCGCTCCGGTCCTGTCACCGTGCTGCACCACCTGACCAACTCACTGCCGCACACGCAGAGCGGGTACACGCTGCGCTCGCACGCGATCCTGGTGGCGCAGCGCGCCCACGGGCTCGCGGCGTCGGCGACGACGCGGCCTGGCTACCCGCTGACCATCGGGTCGCTCGCGGCGCGCGGGACCGACGTCGTGGACGGCGTCGCCTACCGCCGGCTCGTCCCGGCGCGCGCGACGTCCGACCCCGCGCGGCGTGCCGCCCAGGAGACGGAGCTGCTGGTCGAGGCGGCGCGCGAGGCGGGGGCGGACGTGCTGCACACGACGACGCCGTCGGCCGTCGGGTCGCTGGCACGCGCGGCGGCTGGGCGGCTCGGCATCCCGTGGGTCTACGAGGTGCGGGGGCTGCCCGAGGAGACCTGGGTGGCCGCGCAGGGCACGGCCGAGGCGCGGGCGCGGGCGGCGTCGTCCCGCCGTCGGGCGCTGATGCAGGCGAAGGAGACCGAGCTGGCGCTGGCCGCGGACGCGGTGGTGACGCTCAGCGGCACGATGCGCGACGCGCTCGTGGCGCGCGGGGTGCCCGCCGGGAAGATCACCGTGGTGCCGAACGCGGTGCCGGACGCGCTGCTCGCGGCGGAGCACCCGACGCCGGAGGCGGCGCGGGCGGCCCTGGGCCTGCCCGCGGGCCCGGCCATCGGCACGGTGAGCAGCCTGGTCGACTACGAGGGCCTGGAGACCGTGGTCCGTACGGTCGCGACGCTCCGTGCGCGTGGTCAGGACGTGACGGGCCTCCTGGTGGGTGACGGCGTGTCCCGGCCGGGGTTGGCGCGGCTCGCGCGCGAGCTCGGCGTGGCCGACCACGTGGTGCTGCCCGGGCGGGTGCCGCCCGGCGTCGCGCTGACCTGGCTGGCCGCGCTCGACGTGGTGCTGGTGCCGCGGCGCGACCACGAGGTGACGCGCCTGGTGACGCCGCTGAAGCCGGTCGAGGCGATGGCGGTGGGGCGGCCGGTCGTGGCGAGCGCGCTGCCCGCGCTCGTCGAGGCCGTGGGCGGCGCGGGACTGCACGTCGACGCCGACGACCTGGAGGGCTGGGCCGACGCCGTCGGCACGCTCCTGGCCGACGGCGAAAGGCGGGCCGAGCTGGTGGAGCTCGGCCGTGGGGTGGCTACCGAGAGGACATGGGTGCGCAACGCGGAGACCTACCTGGGCGTCTACCGGAGCTGCCTGGGGGTGACGGCATGAGCGCGGGACCGGAGACCGGTTCGTACGCGGAGCTGTTCGACGCGTCGCCGACGACCACGAAGCTGGTGACGCTCGGCAACCTGTCGCGCGTGGGAGCGCGTCCGCCGCTGGGGCAGTACGTGCGGCTCCTGTGGGAGCGCCGCCACTTCCTGTGGGCGGACGCGCGGGCGAAGGTGTCCAGCGGGACGCGGCAGAGCCTGCTGGGCAAGGCCTGGCTGGTGCTGAACCCTCTGATCGACGGGGCGGTGTACTTCCTCGTGTTCGGGCTGCTCATGAACAACTCGCGCGGCATCGAGAACTTCATCGGGTACCTGCTGATCGGCGTGTTCCTGTTCCAGTTCACCACGCAGTCGATCAACGGCGGTGCACGCTCCGTGCAGCAGGGCAAGAACCTGATCCGGGCGTTCACGTTCCCGCGCGCCGCGCTGCCGATCTCCGTGGTGCTGCGCAACCTGCTCAACCTGGGCCCCACGCTGGTCACGCTCGCCGCGCTCATCTACTTCGTGCCCCCGGCCGAGGAGTACACCTGGCGCATCGCGCTGGTGGCGGGCGCCCTGGCGCTCCAGGTCATGTTCACCACCGGGCTGGCGCTCCTGGTGGCCCGGTGGGCCGCCGCGCTGCCGGACATCACCAACCTCATCGGGATGACCATGCGCGTCTGGCTGTACGGGTCGGCGGTGTTCTTCTCGTTCGACAGGCTCCTGGCGAACAACCCCGACCTGAAGGTGTGGCTGGAGCTGAATCCCATGTTCATCGTGCTCGACATCGTGCGGGACTGCGTCCTGTACGCGACGACGCCCGACCCGATGCGCTGGGCCGTGCTGGGCGGCTGGGCCGTCGGCACGCTGGTGATCGGGTTCGTCGTCTTCTGGCGGGCGGAGGAGAGCTATGGCCGCTGATCTCGACTACCCCATGCCACCGTCGCCGATCGGCCAGAACGGCCCCGCGTCGATGCCGCTGCCGGCCCAGGCGGCCCAGCGGCCGGCCACCGGCGCGATCCCGATGTCCGTGCAGGCCCCGCCGCACACCGGTCAGCTCGCCACCGTCGGGCCGAGGTCCGGGAGCACGCCGGTGCTGTGGCCCACGGTGGCCGTGCAGGGCCTGCGGATGTTCTACCGGACGCCGTCCACGGACACGAGCCACGGCCGCCGCGCCAAGGTGAAGCGCGCCGTGCTGAACGTCCTGGGCCAGGAGCCCAAGGTGACGGTGCGCGCGCTGACGGACATCTCGTTCGTCGCCAACTCCGGCGAGCAGATCGGCCTCGTGGGGCAGAACGGCTCGGGCAAGAGCACGCTGCTGCGGATCATCGCGGGGCTGGAGAAGCCCACCAAGGGCCAGGTGCTGGCCGAGAGCACGCCCGTGCTCATCGGCGTCAACGCCGCCCTGGTGCCCGACCTGCCGGGCGAGGAGAACGTGCGCCTCGGCTGCCTCGCGATGGGCCTGTCCCCCGCCGAGGCCGAGGCCGCGATCCCCGACGTCATCGAGCTGGCCGGCCTGGGCAAGTCGATCTACCTGCCCATGCGCACCTACTCCTCAGGCATGGCGGCGCGCCTGCGCTTCGCCATCGCGACGGCGGCGCGCCCGCACATCCTGCTCATCGACGAGGCCCTGGCCACCGGCGACGCCGCGTTCAAGGAGCGCAGCGAGGCCCGGATGACCCGGCTGCGCGAGCAGGCAGGCACGGTGTTCCTGGTGAGCCACGCCGCGCAGACCATCGAGGAGTCCTGCACCCGCGCCATCTGGCTGCACCACGGCCGGCTGGTGCTCGACGGCGAGGCGCAGGACGTCGCCGTCCGCTACCGCAAGTGGGCGTGGGCCTTCGCGAAGGACAAGCCCGAGGAGGCCAAGCGGATCCTCGAGGAGGCGTTCGCCGAGCGCCGCGAGACGCAGGTGCGGTTCGACGTGCCCGAGCCGCCCCGCGGCCGGGTGCGGGAACGGCACGCACGGCCGACCGGCCGCGACGCCAAGCAGGCCAGGGCCGCCGCGGAGCGCGCCGCGGCCATCCGTGCGGAAAGGAGCGACCTGTGAGCAGACCCCTCGTCATGACGGTCTACGGGACGCGTCCGGAGGCCATCAAGGTGGCCCCGGTCGTCGCGGCCCTGGAGGCCGACAGCCGGTTCGACTCGGTGACGGTCGTGACCGGCCAGCACCGGGAGATGCTCGACCAGGTCAACGAGGTCTTCGGCATCGTGCCCGACCACGACCTCGACATCATGAGCCACGGCCAGACGCTCGGGCAGATCTTCGCGCGCGTCATGGCCCGGCTCGACCCGATCCTGGAGGCCCGCCGGCCCGACGCCGTCATCGTGCAGGGCGACACCTCGACGTCGACGGCCGCCGCGCTGGCCGCGTTCTACCGGCAGATCCCCGTGGTCCACCTGGAGGCGGGTCTGCGCAGCGGCGACATCCAGTCGCCGTTCCCGGAGGAGGCGAACCGCAAGATCACGTCGCAGATCGCCTCGCTGCACCTCGCGCCGACCCTGCGCAGCCTGGCCAACCTGGTGGGCGAGGGCGTGCCGCTGGAGGACATCGTGGTGACGGGCAACAGCGTCATCGACGCCCTGTACCTCGCCGTCGAGCGCCGGACGGCGTTCACGGACCCGGCCCTCGCGCGCGTCGCGGCGTCGGGCCGCCGGATCGTGCTCGTGACGACGCACCGCCGGGAGAACTGGGGCGCGGCCATGGAGGGCGTGGGCCGCGCGCTGGCGCGGATCGCACGGCGGTTCCCCGAGTCCGCGATCGTGCTGCCGGTGCACCGCAACCCCGTGGTGCGCGACGCCGTCCTGCCGCACCTCGACGGGCTGGCGAACGTCCTCGTGACCGAGCCGCTCGGCTACGGCGAGTTCACGCACCTGCTGTCCCTGTCCACGGTGGTGCTCACCGACTCGGGCGGGCTCCAGGAGGAGGCGCCCAGCCTGGGCAAGCCCGTGCTCGTCATGCGCGAGAACACGGAGCGCCCCGAGGCGGTCGAGGCCGGTACCGCACGCCTGATCGGCACCGGCGAGGACCGCATCGTGGCCGAGGTACACCGGCTGATGACCGACGACGCCGCCTACGAGCTCATGGCGCAGGCCATCAACCCGTACGGCGACGGTCGCAGCGCGGGCCGCGTGCTGGACGCCACGGCGCGGATGCTCGCGCCCGTGCTGCCCGGCCTGCTGCCGGACCTCGTGCTGGACGAAGAATTCACTGCCGTTACTGCAGAGGGTGGAGCATGAGCAAGACCAGGGTCTTTATCTATGGCTCGTGCGTGTCACGGGACACGTTCGAGCACTTCGATCCGGTGCAGTTCGAGCTCGTCGAGTACGTGGCCCGGCAGTCGGTGCTCAGCGCGTACACGAAGCCGGTCGAGCTCATGGCCCCGCCCACGCTGGAGTCCCGGTTCCAGCAGCGGATGGTCACCGGCGACTTCTCGTCCAGCCTCCGGTCGCTGCTCTCGACGCACGGCTCGGCCACGGACCTGGTGCTCGTGGACCTGACCGACGAGCGGCTCGGCGCCTATCTGCTGCCCGACGGGTCCATGGTGACGCGCTCGGTCGAGCTCATCGAGTCCGGCGCGGAGCAGTACCTGCCCCAGGGCAGCCAGCACATCGCGTTCGGCACCCAGCAGCACTTCGAGTACTGGTCGACGGCGATGAACTACATCGGCGAGCGCTTCCAGCACTACATGCCGCAGGCGACCGTCGTGCTGCTCGACCTCGCGTGGGCGGAGTGGTCCGAGAGCGGCACGCAGACGCCGGACAGCTTCGGGGTGAAGGCCGCGGACGCCAACTCGATCTTCCGGCCCTACATCCAGGTCGCGGCCCAGGCGCTGGGCGCGCACGTGGTATCGCTGGACCCTGCCGAGGTCATGTCCGGGCCGCACCACCCGTGGGGGGACGCGCCGTTCCACTACGCGGAGAAGGTGTACCTGGAGACGGTGCGCCGGCTGACGGGGACCGAGGGAAGGGTGGTGTGGGGGCCGGGAGCGTTGCCGTCCTCCCAGAAGACCGCGACCAGCACACCCACTCGAGCCGTGGTCAGCGAGCGTTCCCCGGAAGAACGCCCGGCATCGTCCGTTCCTCTCGACCTTCGGCACAGTGGGCCCAACTTCTTGATCGCTGGCACACACCGAGGCGGCACCGCGTGGCTCGGCAAGCAGCTGTCCTACCACCCCGAGATTTTCATGGCGTCGAGCAAGGCCAGCGGCTTCTTCAGCTCGAGCAAGAAGTACACGAGCGAGGACGAGACGACCAAGTACCTCAAGGAGTTCCAGAAGGGGCGCGATCATCGTCTGCGGGGCGAGCGGTCAGTCCTGTACTTCTGGCAGGGTCTGGCGAACCACTACTCACCGAAGCGTGAAGATGCCGCGGCTGCTGTCCGCGACCACCTCGACCCTCAGACACCGGTCATCCTCTCGCTCCGAGATCCAGTTTCGCGAGCAGTCTCCGCTTACTGGCACAACATGATCAGCGGAAACCTTGACCTTCGCGGGAGTATCTTCCGCGCGCCGGCGTCTACCGGCATCATCGACCTCGGCTTCTACCAGCGCCACTACGAGCACTGGGCCAACACGGTCGGGCCAGAACGTGTGCACGTCCTCGTCTACGACGACATCATCGACGACCCCGCCGGATACGTGCGTCAGGCACTTTCGATTCTCGGTGTCGCTGACACTCAGGAGTTCTGGAACAAGACGACCCTGAACCGGCGTGAGAACCGCAGCACAGCGGCCGATCAGCTCCGCAAGAAGAACCCGGTGTCAGCCCAGGAGCTGAGCTTGCTCCACGAGCTGTACAAGAGCGATATCTCGTTTATCGAACACATCGTCGGGCGCCGGCTCGACGCGTGGTCCGATCTCAAGTCGGTCGTATCTCGAAACATGCCGAGCTGACCGATCGCGGGACAGTGAGAAGGGGCGGGGTTCACGACGAACCCCGCCCCTTCTCACACCGAACCGACCGGACACGGCATCGACCTACACCGGGCCGAACGTCGAGATATCGCGGGCAATGGTAGGAAACTTCGTCGCCAGTCCTCCGACGTCGTCCAGGAGGGGAAACCTTGCGAGACGTTCGGCGGCCGAGCCATGCGTCGTCAGACCTTGGTCCTGCTGGTCGTGAAACGTGTAGACGTATGAAACGTCCCGCGAGTCATAGATGACCGGAGAGACGGTGTCCTGCCGACTGTGAGCAGTAGCGCGCGGAAACTGCAGAACGCCTTTCAGGTGGTCATACCTGCCGACATACGCTTGCCCCTGGGACGGCAGGCGACCGTGAACCTTCCGGAACTCCGTGTACTGCCCGTCGACGTAGAGTCCGGCAAGTCCCATGCCGAACGACACCGCGTAGCCGCTGTGCTTCGGAGTGGCGTAGACGCTCAGTCTGTCCAGAAAATCGGCGCTCAGGAGATCATCGTCGTCTACCCGAAACCACACGACCACATCAGCATCGGGAGTGCGGCGGCCGATCTGCTCCAGCATGACCTGCGTACTGTTGATGCGAGTTTCCACCTTGTCGAGGTGCAGCACGGGATACTTCCTGGCCGCTTCCTCAAGCTCTTCGCGCCACCGGGTGGGAAGCGAATCCGAGTAATGGACGATGTGGCGGTACTCATGCCGCTCGGCCATCGACTGATAGATGGGCAGCGCCCGATCCACGAAAATTCGGACTCTTGGCTCCATCCGTTCATCACTGAAGAGGTGCGCCTTGTACTCGCTTTCGGTGCGTCCGTCACGGCTGGACACCCAGGCGCTGCTCAACGGCAGGAATGTGCTGAACCGCGTCACCCCGAAGTACTGCACCGGCGCATCAGATGTACTCATTGGTCTTCTTTCGGTGTCGGGTGGTCCGGCGAGAGCTTGAGACCTGCGGCGCTCAAAGCGCTCTCGATCGATGCGCGATAGGTGTCGTCCACGTAGTGAAAAGGCGCCAGACCCCACTTGTGGTCAGCCCGCGCTATGGCCCGGCTGGCGTCGACGTCGGCAACTCTCAGGCCCAACGACCGCAGATACCCGTAGTAGTCGACCATGAGGTCATTGAAGATCTTCGGAGCGGGCACGCCGGAAGAAAGAACGGCACCCGACTCGTCGTGCTCCGCCCACGGTGTTGCGTTGACGACGATTCGATCCGCTACGCCCGCCTCGTTCAGGCGCTCCACGAAACGTGATGCAGCCTCACGCCATCGGCGAGAGTGTGCCGCGTCCCCGAGCCGGGTCGGGACTCCAAGTCGGCCCTCGCCACGATAGATGCCCTTCTCATAGGGCACGACGCGCGAGACGACCCCACCTTCTGGCACTTCGACGACACCAAGGCGCTCGTCCGTGAGATCCCAGAGCACCAGGTCGTAACCATCAGCCTTCGCCACAAGTTGGTCCCCGACGTTCCCTGCGATGTCAGCCTCCGCCATGCGGCGCTGGAAGGACGAAGCGATCTGGCTCGTCTCGAACAGGTCGCGTCGCGCCGGCTGGCCGACTGAGATGAGCGACTGACGGGCGGTGTAGCCCACGAGCTCTAACCCGTACTGCTCCCAGAAGTCCACACCGTCACGTGTGACGCACGAGCCATAGATGTACACGCGAGTCGTCGTCACGTCAGTAGCCGATGTCTGAAGAGGCAACTCATGCTCCAAGATCGACTGGCTGGCGTCCGGACAGGTGCGAACCCACACGCTCCATCAGGGCATCCTCGCCGAAGTGAGCCCGGGAGTACTCCAGAGCCTTCTTGCTCTGCGCCGCGTACGCCTCGGGGTCGCTCCAGAAGCTGTCCACCAGCCTGAGCGCCTGGTCGGGCTCGCAGTACAGGGCGCCCTCGCCGAACGTCGCCTTCATGTACTTCGGCAGGATGACCACAAGACCGCTGGCCATGGCCTCGGCGATCGCCATCCCGAACGACTCGTACCACTCGTCGCCGTGGAAGTAGACCCAGAAGTCGACCTCGTCGAGGAACTCCTGGGCCGGCTTGGCGCCGAAGGGGTACACGGTCCAGCCCTTGACGGGGCCACCGAGCCGCTGCTCCGCGAAGAACGCACCGCCGAGCACGCGGACGTCCCGCGAGCCGTCCTGCGGGTAGACCGTGTTCAGCACGGAAGCCGCGGGCCACTTCTGGATGTGGTCGCGCGAGTGCCGGCCGATCACGGGCCGGCGCTTCTCGTCCACGGAGCGCACGGTTCCATGACCGACCTCCACGATCCCGTTCCAGTCATCCGGGAGGAACCGCGACGGGTCGACAGCGCCCCTGAGGAGACTGCGCAGCAGACCCGACTCAGGTGCGACGCGGGGCGCGACTCCAAAGACCGACTCGGCGTTGTTCAGCACGTCCGAGACGTCGTAGACGGCGCCCGTGAGGTCGGACTCGAACGGCGGGTGGTTGAAGATGACCACCAGGTTCTGGGTCGAGATCCGTGATTGGTCCGGCCGGATGTACTGCAGCACGGTGGGATGACGAACGATCGTCAGGTCGGCTTCGACCGCGTCGAGGGTCGAGACCAGGTGGACGTTGTCGTGCTCCGCCAGGTCCACGAACTCCTTGTGCAGCACGTTCATCGCGCTCAGCAGGGGCGAGTCCAGCTGGAGCAGCGCGACGCGGTAGCCACGCTCGACCAGGGCCGTCACCTCGCGTGCGGAAAGCGACGAGTTGCCGCCCGGGAACCGGAAGTCGGTCGCGTAGACCACGTCGACCGTGAGGACGTCGGTGGAGCTCTTGGCGCCCAGCAGGCCGGCCGGGGCGGCGAACGGCCGGTCGCCCCGGACGTCGGGGCCGACATACATCGGCTGGCCGGACTCGAGTCGCGCCTCGTGCCAGGCACGGTAGATCCGCTGGTACCACATGCGCCGGGTGTCGAAGTAGCCCTTGTTGATCTCGCCCGAGGTCAGCGACTCGGCGCGCACCCGCAGGAAGGAGAGCGGCGACGTCCCGACGACGGGCATGGGCCGGCCGGTGAAGCTCCGGACCCTGTCGTGCATCTCCGCGTCGGCGCTCCGGTTCGCCACGTCCCAGAAGCCGAGCTCGTCGAAGACCGTCCGACGGAACATCAGGGACGAGTAGTTGGGCTGGCTGAACAGCGCGTTGTTGTTGATCCGCACGAACTGCAGCTCCGGCGTCGCCCGCGACAGGAGCGAGAGGTTGGCGGGCTCGTCCGGGTTCTCCTGCAGGTGCTTCACCTGCAGCTCGACCTTCCGCGGGTGCGACCAGTCGTCGTCGTCGTGAACCGTGACGAACTCACCCGTGGCGTACTCGGTCACGGCGATGTTCCGGGCCTTGTAGGTCCCGCGGTTCTCCGGGAGGTGCACGACGGTCACGCGCGGGTCCTGCGCGGCGAGCGTGTCCAGGTAGGCGGCGCTCTCGCTCGGTGACGCGTCATCCATGAGAAGGACCTGCAGGTTGCGGTACGACTGGCCGAGCACGGACGCCAGGGCAGTCCGGATACGTTCGTCCGGTGCGTAGGTCGGCATGATCACCGTCACCAGCGGACCGTCCTCGACCGGGTACGCCGGCACGCACGAGATCCGGTCGATCGCGGCGCCGATGCCCGGCGCGATCCCGATGTGCTCCACACCGTCGACGTCGAAGGCGGCGTTGACGGACTCGAGCCACGTCTGAACGACAGGGTCCGAGTCGTCCTCCGTGCCGTCCCGGAACGGGTTGACCGCGTCCGCACGGAGAAGGTGCCGCTGGACCGGGTCGAAGCGATCGATCTTGAGCAGCCTCGCGTACTTCTCGACGTCCTTGACCCACCGCATGGATGCGAGCAGCTCCAGGAACACGAGGCGATCGGCCCGGTGGAACACGGTTCCGCCGTGCCGCCCCACGACCGCCTTGTAGACCATCACCGCGTCGTACTGGTCGGAGGAGTGGAAGTTCTGCTGGGCCATGACCTTCGCCAGCGAGAGCAGCGGGCGCACCTCGAGCGTCCCGAAGAAGTCGCGCGCCGCCTTCGACTTGTGATCACGCTGAAGCGTCTTGATCAGGATGATCAGCCGTGCGGCGTCGTAGCGGCCGTTCGACGCCGCACGAGCGAGCACGTCCCGAGCCGCTTCCGACCGGTTCTGGAGGGCGTACGTCTCGATCATGCCTGCCCCGGAGAGGCCGACCCGCCGGGCGTACTCGTTGTCCGCCCCGATCTTCCGCACCTTCTCGATCTCGCCACCCGCCAGGGTCGGCTTGACCGGCTGGACCTTGGCGACGAGCTGCTTGGTGTCGGACGTACGGCTGTTGATGGCGTTGATACGGCTCGACTGCTGGCGCTGCTCGCCCCGCACCGCCCACAGCACCCGCCGGTTGAGCACGCCCACGAGGATGGCCGAGAGGACCAGTGCGCCGAGGAACACGTCTCCGTAGGCGCCGGACGAGACACCGACGAACGTCAGCCCGATGAACGCGGCGATCGCCACGGCGACCACGATTCCTGGTCCGGACAACAACTTCTTCACTTCTGCTCAGCCCCTACCCCGTAGAAGAATTCGTGGGCGAGGCCAGGCCGCCCACCGGTCATGGTCATATCGGCAACCATCCGCGCTGCGTCCTGAGCGCCGTTGCCCACGTGGTGGTCGCCGAGGAGGTCCACCATCTGGTGCCGCCGGTCGTCGGCCGACAGGTCTCGGACGGCACGGACGATGTCGTCCTCGGTCTCGGCCAGGTAGCCCAGGCCCGCGCTGGCGGCGGCGGCGGCACGGGCACGCTGGTCGTCGGCGAGCATGTTGTGGTCAGGGACGTAGACGGCCGGCTGGTCCAGCCGAAGGTTCTCGTGGACCGTGTTGTAGCCGGCGGACGTCACACTGAACTCGAACGCCTTGAGCAGCCTGGACATGGGGTACTCGCGCACGATCCTGACGTCCCCACCGTCCCGGTCGGGCGCCAGCGGCGACCGGAAGACGACCGGCACCCACCGGGGACCCAGCTCTCGTACCGCGGCGACCGCGGCTGCTTCCTGCGCTGCACGGCTGCCCAGTGCTCCCGATCCGAGCTGGATCAGGACGTGGTGCTGCGACGGGTCCAGGCCGAGGTGCTCCATCGCAGCGTCCTTCGCCATCAGCCCGTCAGGGTGCACCAGGGTGATCGGGTCGACGAGCTCGATGTCGGGGTCGTCGACCGGAGCTGCGGTCGTGTCCGGGAGGACGGGCCGCTCCGTGGGCACGATCACCTTCGACACGACGTCCCGCCACCCGTGGAGCTGCTCGCGCGGCACAGACTTCTTCCAGAGCCCGCGGCACACCCAGACCAGGGGAATCCCCGCCTCGTCCGCTGCCTCGTGCACGCCCCGGAAGACCTGGACGCCGTCGAAGACGACGGCGGACGGCCGATGAGCGCTGATCTGGTCCCGCATCACCCGGGCGAACCGGCGGTTCCACTCCGCCCACGTCAGACCGGATGCACCCTGGCTCTCGACACGTGTGGTCGGGAAACCGTTCAGCGCAGCGACCTCGGCGGCGGTCGACAACGAGACGAAGACGCTGTCGAACTGCTCGCGCCCGGCGCCGGCTATCGCCATGAGGCGGGTCAGGTGCCCCATCCCGGACCCGTTGCTCGTCACGAAGAGGACCCGCGGCCGGGTCACCTCGCCGGCGGGGCGCTCCAGGTCGGCCGCTGAGGGCGACCCACCACCGCTCTCCGCGGCGCGACGTGCCTGCTCGGATGCGGTCCGTACCGCGCTGAGCGTGGTCGACGCGTACGCCGCACTGCCGGCGAGCGCCTTGACGTCCGTCTCGACGCGGCGCAGACGCAGGGTCGCCACATCGTTGCGACGGACCGACTTCGTCTGCAGGTCGGCCGCCCAGACGAGCACCGCGACGACGAGGGCCGCACCGCCGACCAGGCCCCAGGCGCCGTCGCCCAGCTCGAGCAGGACCAGGCCCAAAGCAGCCACGACGGCGTAGGCCACGTGCCTGCGGTCCAGGACCGGTCGGAGCCACTGCATGGCAGTCACCGGTGCAGACCCGCCGTCATTCCCCGCGTGTCGACAACGTTCTTCCCCGCGAGCCGCTCCACGACCGACCGGAAGACCGTGTGGTCCACGAGCAGCAGGTGCGCATCGGCGGTGTCCACCGCCTCCTCGGTGCCCGCCAGCCGGACGTTCGCCAGGCCGGCGAGCTCCGCCGGAAGCTCGTCCACGTGCGGTTCGACGGCCAGCACCGTCGCGTGCGGGAAGGTCCGCGCGATCTCGGTGGTGATCTCCATGGCCGGCGACTCACGCAGGTCGTCGATGTTCGGCTTGAAGGCCAGCCCGTAGGCGGCGATCACCGGGTTCGGCACGCCGAGGTCCGCGACCGCGTCGACGACCTTGTGCAGCACCCAGCGCGGCTTGGCGTCGTTGACCTCGCGCGCCGTCCGGATCAGGCGTGCCTCCTCGGGCGCCGCGTCCACGATGAACCACGGGTCGACGGCGATGCAGTGCCCGCCCACACCGGGGCCGGGCTGCAGGATGTTGACCCGCGGGTGGTGGTTGGCGAGCCGGATGAGCTCCCAGACGTCGACACCCAGCTTGTCCGCGACGAGCGACAGCTCGTTGGCGAAGGCGATGTTCACGTCGCGGAACGAGTTCTCGACGAGCTTGGCCGTCTCGGCGGTCACGGCGTCGGTCAGCAGGATCTCGCCCTGGCAGAACACCTGGTACAGCTCGCGGGCCCGCTGCGCGGCCTCGGGGGTCAGGCCGCCCACGATGCGGTCGTTGGTGACCATCTCGACCATGATCCGGCCGGGCAGGACCCGCTCGGGGCAGTGCGCAAAGTAGACGACGGGCCGGTCGCCCGAGGCGTCGAGGCTGAGGTCGGGCCGCTGGTCCAGCACCCACTCCGCCATGCGCCGCGTGGTCCCGGGCGGGGAGGTGGACTCCAGGACGATCAGCTCGCCGCCGCGCAGCACGGGCGCGATCGCTCGCGCCGCAGCCTCGATGTAGGAGAGGTCCGGCTTGTGGTCGTCCATGAAGGGGGTGGGCACGGCCACGATGTACGCGTCCGCCGGCTCCGGCGCCGACACGGCACGCAGCCGGCCGGAGGAGACCGCATCTGATACGTATCCGGCCAGGTCGGGCTCGACGAAGGGCACCTGGCCGCGGTTCACCGCGCCCACGGTCGCGGAACTCACGTCGACGCCCGTCACCGGGACGCCGTTGGCGGCGAGGATCGCGGCCGTGGGCAGGCCGATGTACCCGAGGCCGACCACCGCGACGGTGCTGATTCCCATGAGCTCTCTCTTCCTTGCGTCAGAACATGACGTGCGTCGCCGCACGTCCGAAGTGCTGGACCTCGCCGCTCGCGAGCAGCTCGGCGTCGCTGACCGTCCAGGAGTGCCCGTCCACGGCGGACCGCACCTGGACGAAGTTGAACCGGTCGGCGGAGTAGACGGTGCCGCCCGCCTCGACGAGGTCGGCGAGGAACGCCGTGTCCTCGCCGCGTTCGAGCGCCCGGAACCGCACGCCGTCGGCGGCCGCGCGGGCGGCGACGATCGTCGGTCCCATCACGCGGTCGGTGTACCGGTGCTCCCGGTCGGCGAACCGCAGGATCGTCGCGTCGGAACCCTCCAGGTACATGTAGTGCGCCTGCTTGCCCACCACGTCCGCGCCCGAGTACGCCAGGGCGTAGAGCTGGTCGGAGAGGTACTGCGGGCCGTACAGGTCGTCGTCGTCGATCTTGGCCACGACGTCGCCGTCGGCCGCGTCGAGCAGCAGGTTCAGGCAGGCGCCCAGCGGCACGTCGGACGGCGCGGTCAGCAGCTCCAGCGTCCCGACGCCCGCCTCCTTGGCGCGGGCGCGCAGGTCGGCGTCGTCCGTCTCGAAGCCGTGCGTCAGGAGCGCGACCTGCAGGTCCACCGCCTGCTGGGCCCCGAGAACCTCCAGGACGTGGTCGAGCTGGTGCGGGCGGTTCGTGGAGACCAGGGCGGTCACGCTCGGCCGGGGGACGACAGGAGAGGTGACCAGCCCGGCGTCGTGCAGCACCTTCTGCGAGCGCGTCGCATAGGTGTGCTCGCGCCAGATGCGGCGCTGGCCCTTGTGCACCGCGCGGTCGCGCAGCTCCGGCGAGCGGACGAGCGCCCGGATCGTGTGCGCACCGGCCTCACGGCTGCCGGCGACGAAGACCTCGTCGCCCGGGAAGTACTCCCCCACGGCCGCGCTCGGCGTGGAGACGACGGGCGTGCCGGAGGCCGTGATCTCGAAGATCCGCCGTGCGCACATGGACGGCGAGCCGACCACGGAGTTCACGTTGAGGAAGACCTTGTACTCGCGGTAGGCGGTCAGCATGCGGTCGTAATCGAGCGAGCCGACGACGCGGCCGTCGAGCGGGGCCGGGAACTGGTACTTCTCGTCCTTGCCCCGGAACCGGCTGAAGATCTCCAGGCCGTGCTCCATCTTGGGCGAGACGTCGAGCGCCGCACCGAGCAGCAGGTCCATCTGCTCGCGCCGCTCCGGGTACTTGTGCGCGAAGTACATGCCGGCGAACGCGACGTCACGCTCCGGGCCGCGGCCGTGCAGCCGCACCGGGTTGTGGATCGCGGGCTGCGCGGCGAACTCCAGCACCCCGACGCGGTCGTGCCCGAGGGCCTCGACGTAGGCGGGCAGGCGGTCGACGTCGGTGGTGTAGACGCGGTCGAACAGCCGGGCCGTGTCGAGGAAGTCCTCGAAGTGGACCGGGTCCTCCTTGTTCCAGAACACCGTCGGCACACCCGCCGCGCGGCAGGCCTCCACGAGCTCGACGAACGCGGGTCGCGGGGCCGACGTCCCCGTCAGGTGGTACTGCCACGCGCCGCCGTTGCCGTTCCACGCGGACTCCACGAAGAGCAGGTCCAGGCCCGCCGCCAGGTCGTCCCGCCAGGTCTTCGGGGTCAGCGCCACCTGGTGCCACTCGGGTGCGAACGCCAGCCGCGAGAAGTCGTCCAGGACGACGCCGACGCGCAGGTCACGCGGTCCGTCAGCCGCCAGGCCGGACACCGGCCGGGCCGGCCACGGGTCGAACGTCAGGCCGTCCTTCGTCCGGCGCGCACCGCCCACCTGGCCGGCCATCGGGACGCGCTGCCTGCGCAGATACGTGCGCAGCTGGTCCATCCCGCCGTGCCGGAGGTGCCACGCGGCGCGACGGAGCCGGAGCACCACGCCTGGCGCACGATCCTTCACGGCAAGAATGTCCTTGTCTGCCCGAAAGCAAAGTGTGAGAAGGGCACCCGCCAGGCGCGAAAGGTAAGGTGCCGGAGTTCGGGATGCGCCATTGGTGACCTGATGCTACAAGCGGCCGATACGCCTCAATTGCCGATAGCGGGTGAAAGGAGCGCAGATTCACCCGGGCAATTATCGGGACGGCCAAAACATCACCCGCTCGACTACTCCACGACGTCGGACAGCATGTCGATCCCGCCCGGGTCCTGCGCCAGGTAGGCCGGTAGCTCGTCCCGCGCCACCGCCGCCATGAGCGGGTCGAGCGCCTTGCGGTCGAGCAGCACGATGGACTGCCCGTCGTCGCTGCGGCCGGTGCCCGCGTAGGGCGCGGTCAGGAACGTGATGTTGTTCGTGGAGAGGTCCTTGGCACTGACCGCCAGCTCCAGCATCTTGTCGACGGTCAGGTCCGGGTCGACCGCCACGGCCTTGACCGCCGCCTCCAGGAACTGGGACATCTTCAGCAGGTCGCTCTTGTCCTCGGTCGCCTTCGTGGCGATGGCCCGCATCCAGGCCTGCTGCCGCTGCACGCGGTCGAAGTCGCCGTTCGCGAGCTCGTACCGCTCGCGCGTGAACTCGAGCGCCTCCGCGCCGTTCATCTTTTGCTCCACCGAGCCGCCGGCGCCGTCGGGCACGTTGATCTCGACGCCCCCGAGGGTGTCGGTGAGGGTCGTGAAGGACTCGAAGTCGCTCACCGCGAAGTGGTCGATCCGCACCCCCGTCAGCTCCTCGACCGTCTGGATCAACAGGCCCGGGCCGCCGTAGGAGAACGCGGCGTTGATCTTGCCCTCGCCGAAGCCGGGGATGTCCACCCACGAGTCGCGCGGGATCGAGATCGCGGCGGCCGACTTCCGGTCGCCCGACAGGTGCAGCAGCAGGATCGCGTCGGTGCGCTGGGCCCCGTACTCCCAGGCGGACGGGTCGCCCGCCGAGATCCGGCTGTCGGAGCCGAGCGCCAGGATGTTGACCGGCGCGGCGATGCCCTCGACGGGCGCCGGCGCGGGGCGGGACGCGTCGTCGATGTCGGCGAACGGGTCCTCGATGCGCTCGATCCGCTCGTCGAGGGAGATCTTGTAGCCGAAGAAGGCCATGGCCCCGCTGGCGCCGACGAGGACCAGGGCACCGACGACCACCATCGCGACGAATCCCTTGCCCCGGCGGCGACGACCGCGCGCAGGGGTCGGCTCGGGTTCGGCGGGGCTCGGGGCGGTGAGGAGGTCGCTGACTCCTTCGGGTCCATGCATACCCACGTGACTACCTCGCGAGAGGCCCGCGCCGCATCACCCCGGGCAAGAGATCACCCGGCATTCACCCCGCGCCCGAAGTGTCCCAAAAAGCCCCGTGGTCGCCTTTCGGCGCCCACCGGGTTTCAACCCCACCGGCCGCGCCAGGCATGGGAAGATCCGGCACATGCGCGGAATCATTCTGGCCGGCGGCTCAGGAACGCGGCTGCACCCGATCACCCAGGGCATCAGCAAGCAGCTCGTTCCCGTCTACGACAAGCCGATGATCTACTACCCGCTCTCGACGCTGATCCTGGCCGGGATCGACGACATCCTGGTCATCACGACCCCGCACGACGCCGAACAGTTCCATCGGCTCCTCGGCGACGGCTCCCAGTTCGGCATCTCGATCAGCTACACGACACAGCCCTCGCCCGACGGCCTCGCCCAGGCGTTCGTGCTCGGCGAGGAGTTCCTCGGCGACGAGTCCGTCGCCCTCGTGCTGGGCGACAACATCTTCTACGGCCCCGGCCTGGGCCAGCAGCTCACCCGGTTCGCCGACCTCGACGGGGGCGCGGTCTTCGCCTACCGCGTCGCCGACCCCACCGCCTACGGCGTGGTCGAGTTCGACGAGCACGGCACGGCGCTCTCCCTGGAGGAGAAGCCGGCCCACCCCCGGTCCAGCTACGCCGTACCCGGCCTGTACTTCTACGACAACGACGTCGTGGAGATCGCCAAGAACCTCAAGCCGTCGGCGCGCGGCGAGTACGAGATCACCGACGTCAACGCCGAGTACCTGAGCCAGGGCCGGCTCCAGGTCGAGGTGCTGCCCCGCGGCACCGCCTGGCTCGACACCGGGACCTTCGACTCGCTGCTGGAGGCCTCAGACTACGTCCGCACCATCGAGCGGCGGCAGGGGCTGAAGATCGGCGCCCCGGAGGAGGTCGCGTGGCGCCGCGGCTTCCTGTCGGACGACGACCTGCGCACCCGGGCGGAGAAGCTCACCAAGTCGGGCTACGGCACCTACCTGCTGGGCCTGCTGGAAGCCTGACGTCGGGGGCCGGGGCCCGACCCGCTCAGGCCAGCACCACCGGCGCCGCGGTCTTCCAGCGGTCCGCCCAGTCGCCGATCGGCTCCACACCGACCTCCCGGAAGCGGTCGTGCCCCAGCACCGAGAACGTCGGCCGGGGCGCGGGAAGCTGGTAGGCGGCGCTCGTCGTCGGGTCCACCGGCGTCGTCAGCCCGGCGGCCGCCACCACCTCGCGCGCGAACCCGTGCCACGTCACCCGGCCCGACGACGTGCCGTGGTACAGCCCGCCGGGCGCGCCCGCGGCGAGGAGCCGCACGACGAGGTCGGCCAGGTCGGCGGTCCAGGTGGGCTGACCGGTCTGGTCGTCCACGACGCTGAGCCGGTCGCGCTCCCCCGCCACCCGCGCGATGGTCTTCGGGAAGCACTTGCCGCCCGCGCCGTAGAGCCAGGCCGTGCGGACCACCAGGGCGTCGGGGGCGAGCGCGCGCACTGCCCACTCGCCGGCCGCCTTGGTGCGCCCGTAGGCCGAGCGGGGGTCCACCGGCGCGTCCTCCGCGTACGGCTCGGTCGCGACGCCGTCGAACACGTAGTCCGTGGACACGTGGACCAGCCGCGCGCCCGACGCCGCGGCGGCGCGCGCGAGGTGCGCGGGTCCCGTCGCGTTCGCGGCGAACGCCTCGGGCTCGTGCGTCTCGGCGTCGTCGACGGCGGTCCAGCCCGCGCAGTTGACGACGACGTCGTGGCCCGCCACCGCGTCGAGCACCGCCGACGCGTCGGTGATGTCGACGTCGGACCGGCGCAGGCCGGTCACCTCGTGCCCCGCCGCCCGGGCGGCGTCCACCATGTCCTGGCCGAGCATCCCCGCCGCGCCGAAGACCACCCACCGCTGCACCGTGCTCTGTCCGCTGGTCACCCTAGGATCCTAACCAGGGCCGCAGGGCCGACGACGAACCACGCGAGGAGCCTCATGGAGTACCGCGAGCTGGCAGTGCCCGGCGCGTTCGAGATCACGCCGAAGCAGTTCGGGGACCCCCGCGGGCTCTTCCTGGAGGCCTTCAAGGCCGGCCCGTTCGCCGACGCCGTCGGGCACGCGTTCGACCTGCAGCAGGCCAACTGCTCCGTCTCGGCCGCCGGAGTGGTCCGGGGCGTCCACTTCGCCGACGTGCCGCCCAGCCAGGCCAAGTACGTCATGTGCCTGAGCGGCGCGGTGCTCGACGTCGTCGTCGACATCCGCGTGGGCTCGCCCACCTTCGGCACGTGGGACGCCGTCCTCCTGGACGACGTCGACCGCCGCGCCGTCTACCTGTCCGAGGGCCTGGGCCACGCGTTCATGTCCCTGGAGGACAGCTCGACGGTCCTGTACCTCTGCTCAGCCGGCTACGCCCCGGGCCGGGAGCACGGCATCCACCCCCTCGACGAGGACCTCGCCATCGCCTGGCCCACCACGGCCCGCGACGGCACCCCCCTCAAGCCGCTCCTCTCGGACAAGGACGAGGCGGCCCCCACCCTCAAGGAGGCCGAGGCCCAGGGCCTCCTCCCCACCCAGGAACAGGTCGACGCCTTCCTCGCCCTCAACCCGCCGAAGTAGAACCCTGGCGAGATAGAACCCTGGCGAAGTAGAACCGCAGCGAGATAGAACCTCAGCGTGTGCTGCGGTTCTATCTCGCTGCAGTTCTATCTCGCTGCAGTTCTACCTCGGCGGGACGAGCTACTGGCCCGAGGCCGCGTACTTGGCCTCCGTCAGAGCCTTCGCCGGGCGCCACCATGGCTCGTTCTCCCGGTACCAGCCGACCGTCGCCGCCAGCCCCTCCCGGAAGTCCGTGTACCGCGGCGCCCACCCCAGCTCGCTACGGAGCCGGCTCGCGTCGATCGCGTACCGCAGGTCGTGCCCGGGCCGGTCGGTCACGTGGTCGTAGTCGTCAGCGTCCCGCCCGAAGATCTCCAGGAGGGTCCGCACCACGTCGAGGTTGTTGGTCTCGCCGTCGGCCCCGATCAGGTACGTCTCGCCGATGGTGCCCTTGTCGATGATGGCCCAGACGGCGCTGTTGTGGTCCTCGACGTGGATCCAGTCGCGCACGTTGAGGCCCGCGCCGTACAGGCGGGGGCGGACGCCGTCGATCAGGTTGGTGACCTGCCGCGGGATGAACTTCTCGATGTGCTGGTACGGCCCGTAGTTGTTCGAGCAGTTCGAGATGGTCGCCTGCACGCCGAACGAGCGGACCCAGGCCCGGACCAGCAGGTCGGAGCCCGCCTTGGTCGAGGAGTACGGCGACGACGGGTTGTACGGCGTGTCCGCGGTGAACCGGTCCGGGGTGTCGAGCGGCAGGTCGCCGTAGACCTCGTCCGTCGAGATGTGGTGGAACCGCACCCCGTGCCTGCGTACCGCCTCCAGCAGCGTGAACGTGCCGATCAGGTTGGTCTGCACGAACGGCGACGGGTCGTTCAGCGAGTTGTCGTTGTGCGACTCCGCCGCGAAGTGGACCACCAGGTCCGCCTCCCCGACGAGCCGGTCCACGAGCGGCGCGTCGGTGATGGAGCCCTCGACCAGCTCCACGCGGTCCGCGACGGGGTCGAGCGACGTGCGGTCGCCCGCGTAGGTCAGCGCGTCGAGCACCGTGACCTGGGCGTCGGGGCGCTCACGCACCGTCTGGTGGACGAAGTTCGCACCGATGAAGCCGGCACCGCCGGTGACCAGGACGCGCATCGGTCAGTCCCGTCCGTAGATGTCGCGGGTGTAGACCTTGTCGGCGACGTCGTCCAGGGCCTCGGTACGCCGGTTGGCGATGATCACGTCCGCGCGGGCCTTGAACGCGTCCAGGTCGCGCACGACCTCGCTGGAGTAGAACTCGTCCTCTTCGAGGGTGGGCTCGTGGACGATGACCTCGATGCCCTTGGCCTTGATCCGCTTCATGATGCCCTGAATGGACGAGGCCCGGAAGTTGTCCGACCCGGACTTCATGACCAGCCGGTACACGCCCACGGTCTTCGGCTCGCGGCGCAGGATGTCCGCGGCGACGAAGTCCTTGCGGGTGGTGTTGGCGTCCACGACCGCGTTGATCAGGTTCTGCGGCACGTCGGCGTAGTTCGCCAGGAGCTGCTTGGTGTCCTTGGGCAGGCAGTACCCCCCGTACCCGAAGGACGGGTTGTTGTAGTGCGACCCGATCCTCGGGTCCAGGCCGACGCCCTCGATGATCTGCGCGGTGTCCAGCCCGTGGGTGGCGGCGTAGGTGTCCAGCTCGTTGAAGTACGCGACCCGTAGCGCGAGGTAGGTGTTGGCGAACAGCTTGATCGCCTCCGCCTCGGTCGGGTCCGTCAGCAGGATCGGGACGTCCTTGGACAGGGCGCCCTCCAGCAGCAGGTCGGCGAACTGCTTGCCACGGGCGGACCGGTCACCCACCACGATCCGGGAGGGGTGCAGGTTGTCGTACAGGGCACGACCCTCACGCAGGAACTCCGGGGAGAACACGATCGCGGCCCCGGGGTGCTCCTGGCGCATCCGCTGCGTGAACCCGACCGGGATCGTCGACTTGATCACGATCGTCGCCTCGGGCGTGGTCGCCAGGACGTCCGTGATCACGGTCTCCACCGAGGAGGTGTCGAAGAAGTTGGACTCCTCGTCGTAGTTCGTCGGCGTCGCGATCACCACCACCCCCGCACCCGCGTACGCGGCGTTCTTGTCCAGGGTCGCGGTCAGGTTCAGGTCGACCTCGGCGAGGTACTGCTCCAGCTCGGTGTCCACGATCGGCGACTTCCGGTCGTTGACCAGGGCTACCTTGTCCGGGTCCACGTCCAGGGCGACGACCTGATGGTGCTGCGCGAGCAGGACCGCGTTCGACAACCCGACATACCCCGTACCGACAACAGCGATCTTCACGACCAGGCTCCTGACAGAAGAGTTCGACAACGGGCCAATGGTAGGCACGTGGCGCAGCGCTAGCGGCGTGTCCGGAGGGGGCCGCACCGACGTTTCAGCCAGTGACGCACGCCACACCGGCGACCGGACGCACGCGAGGTTAGGCTTGCCTCACCATGTCTCAGACCTCCAGCGCCCCCACCGACCGGCCCCGCAGGGGCACCCGCACCACGGCGACCGTCACGGCGGTCCGGCAGCTCACGCCGCACATGATCCGGGTGTCGATCGGTGGTGAGGCGCTGGCCGACGTCGACCCCACGCCGTTCCCCGACCGCTACATCAAGCTGGTCATGGCCGAGCCGGCCGAGCCCGAGGGCCGACCCGTGCTGCGCACCTACACCATCCGCACCGTGACGGAGTCCGGCTGGGACATCGACATCGTCACGCACGGCGACGTCGGCTACGGCGGTCCCTGGGCGCAGCGTGTCCAGCCGGGTGACGAGGTCGCCTTCGTGGGCCCGGGCGGCGACTACGCCCCGTCCCCCGAGGCCCCGTGGCACCTGCTGGCCGGCGACGAGTCCGCCCTCCCGGCCATCGCGGCCGCGTGCGAGGCCCTGCCCGACGGCGCCGTGGCGCACGTCTTCGTCGAGGTCGCCGACCCGTCGGAGGAGCTGGAGATCACCAGCGCGGCGAACCTCCACCTCACCTGGGTCCACCGGTCCGCCGGGGCGCACCTCGCCGACGTCGTGCAGGCCGCCGAGCTGCCCGACGGCGCACCCCACACGTTCCTGCACGGCGAGGCCGGCTGCGTGCGCGACCTGCGCCGCTGGGCGCGCGGGACGCTGGGCGTGCCGCGCGAGCTGCTCTCGGCGTCGGGCTACTGGCGCCGCGGCCGGGACGACGAGCACTGGCGCGCCGAGAAGGCCGACTGGCGGGCCGCCGTCGAGCAGGACGACCTGGTGCTCGCCGCGCACTGAGCGCTTCCCGCCCACGGGCGGGCCTGCGGGCCCGCCGGTGAGCGCGCCCCCGCGGCTTCGGGCCCTACAGCCCGTCGAGCACCGCGAACCAGCGGTCCGCCGTCGCGCCGTCGTAGGGCGGCTCCCCCGCGCTCACCGCGGCGAGCAGGGCGTCGGCGTCCGCGCGCACCTGCGCCACCACGGACGCCGGGTACCCGTACCGGACGGTGTGCTCGGCGAACTCGTCCTCGTCGTCGACGAAGAACTCGCCCTGCGTCCGGGCCCGCTCGGTACCCGGCTGGATCGCCAGCACGTCGAGGTCCATGTCGACGGCGGAGACCTCGAAGGCCGGGCGGCGCCCGTGCCCGCCGTCGGGCACCGCGCGCCACTCGGGCACCGTGGCGAGGTCGATGTAGAGCAGCACGCCCCGCGGGTGGCCGCGGTAGAGGTCCGCGACCCAGCCGCCCTCGCCGAAGAGGACGACGCCGGGGTTGCGTGTGCGGTACTCCCGCCCGGGCCGGCTGAACCGGATGCCGGTCGGGTAGCCGAGCCACACGCCGTGCTCGTCCCGCCCCAGGTACCGGGCGTCGAACCGCCAGTGCGGGGTGCCGTCCCACTTGCGCATGCGACAGCCCACGAGGGTGCCCGGGACCGTCGGCAACGAGGCCGGCTCGGGCGCCGGCCGAGGCACCGGCTCCGACGCCGAAAAGGCCTGGTCAGCAGGTTGTTGCGCAGACATGTCCGGGAGCCTACCCAGTCGTCGTCGGGGCGTAACCGGAGGGCACTACGCTCTGGCCACCGTCGGCACCGCGCGCATGCCGGGACGACGGTTCTCCCGCTCAACCGTCGACCCCACGAGGAGTCTTCATGTCCCCTGCAAGCCGCCGTCTCGCCGCGTCCGGTGAGACTGCGCACCAGGTCCCGGCCGCTGACGAGATGATCGCCGAGGCGCTGCTCACCGCCACGACCGACACTCTGCACAACCCGCACCCGGACAGGCCGGGCCCCTTACCCGACGCCCGGCCCCTGCAGATTCCCGACCAGGAGTCCTGGGCCCTGGCCAAGGAGCCGAACCGGCAGCCGCGCGAGGTGTGGTCCGCCCCGGACCGCGCCGCGGACCGCCCGTTCCAGGAGCGCCCCGAGCCCCTCTCCGGCGACGCGCTGGTCACCGCCGCGCTGCGCCGCGGCCTCCCGGTCGACGAGGCGGTCACCACCTCCATCCGCGCGGCCGGCCGCCTGGACACGAGCCAGTGGCGGTCCCTGTGCCACTCGCTCATGGCGCACCCCGAGACGCGCCGCGCCGGGGTCGCCGGCGCCGCGCTGGTCGCGCAGCGCGTGGGCCTGCGCGAGCTCGCGTGGGACCTGCTGCGCCAGCTCGGGCCCGACGACGCCGCCCGGCTCGCCCCCGCGGAGTACCTCCGGGCGGGCATCGCCATGGCCAGCCCCGACGTCGCCCGGACGGCGGCCACCTGGGTGCGGCACGGCGCCGTGACCGACGCCCCGGTGCTGCTGGAGCTCGCGAAGGTGCTGTTCATCGCCGACGAGCCCGCGCTGGCGGCCGAGGCGCTCGACGCCGCCCGGCACGGCGCCGGCCTGACCGAGCGGGTCCAGGACTCGATCGAGTACCTGGCCCCCTGGATCGAGAAGGCGCTCCGGCCCGCGGCCCCCGCCCGGGTCCCGACCGGGCACGTGTCGTTCGCCGTGCTCGACTACAAGGCCCCGGACGAGAACGTGTCGTCCAGCAACATCGGCGACACGGTGCAGACCATCGCGAGCCTGGGCCACCTGCTGCGGCACGAGGGCCTGCGCCTGCACGGCGACGACGCCGTCGCCGGACCCGTGCGGCAGCTCGCGAACCGGGTGCGTCCCGAGCACGTGCTGGCCGGGCCGGGCGCCGACGTGGAGCTGACGCTGGTGCAGCGCGACATCACGCGGCTGGACGCGGTGCCGGAGAACACCTGGATGCTGGCGTTCGGCTGGTACATGCACAGCCAGTTCGACCTGCGGTTCGACTTCCCGTTCCACGAGAACCTGCAGCCGCTGTTCGTGTCGTTCCACCTCAACAAGCACGCCGTCCTGACGCCCACCGCGGTCGACTACCTGCGGGCCCACGGGCCGATCGGCTGCCGGGACTGGACCACGGTGCACCTGCTGCTCAACGCGGGCGTCCCGGCGTTCTTCAGCGGCTGCCTCACCACGACCATCGACACGGTCTTCCCGGCCGGCTTCACGCCCGCGCCCGCCGGGGCGCCGTCGGTCTACGTGGACACGCCCGTCCCGGAGCACGACGCCGGGGCGGACACCGTCACGCACCTGTACCCGGCGGTGCGCCACCACCCGTTCGCCCGGAACGTGCACGACGCCGTCGGCCTGCTCGACTCCTACCGTGAGCGCTACTCGCGCGTGGTCACGTCCCGCCTGCACGCCTTCCTGCCGGCCTGGTCCATCGGGGCCGACGTCGACTTCCGGCCGCGCAACGACGCCGACATCCGGTTCGCCGGGCTGCTCGACGCCGACGAGGCCGACCGGCGCGCCATGCAGGACCGCATCCGGGACGCCGTCGCACCCGCGATGGCCAAGATCCTCGCCGGAGCCTCGCGGGACGAGGTCTACGCGACCTGGGCCGCGACGGTGGCCCCCGAGGTGGAGCGGGCGCTGGTGGTGCACGCCGCGCCGGTGGCCGCGCCGTCGGGCACCTGCGACGTGGACGGCATCGTGGCGGGAGTGCGCGCCACGCGGACGGTCGTGGAGGCCGTCGCGCCCCGGGCCGGGACGGGCACGACGCTGAACGTGGCCGTGGCCCTGGACGGCAACCTGCGCTCCCAGATGGAGGTGGTGGTCGCCGGGGTGGTGCGGCACACGGACCGGCCGGTGCGGGTGGTCGCGCTGACGCGGGACCACACGGCCCCGGACCACGAGCGGCTCGCGGCGCTGTTCCCCGAGGTCACGTTCGAGTGGTACGCGTGCGACGGGATCGACTACGGGTCCGTGCTCGGCATGCTCAAGCACATCACGGTCGCGACGATGGACCGGCTGCTCCTGCCGGAGCTGCTGCCGCACCTCGACCGGGTGCTCTATCACGACCTCGACGCGCTGTGCGTGGACGACGTCGCCGACCTGTACGACACCGACCTCGGCGGGGCGCCCCTGGCGGCCCGGCCGTCGATCTCGTACAACTACCGGCACGGCGTGGGCAACGTCATCCGGTCCACGCGGCTGCTGAAGCACGACCCGGCCGCCGCGCGGGACCTGGTGCGGGCCATGATGAGGCGGCACCGGTACGGCTACCAGGGCTTCAACGCGGGCATCCTGCTGCTCGACCTGGAGGTCATGCGCGCCGACGGCTTCACCGCCGAGTTCGTGCCCTACGCCGAGCGCTACGGGCTCAACGACCAGGACGTGCTGAACGCCTACGCCGGGTCGCGGTACCGGGTGCTGGACGCCCGGTGGAACGCGTGGCCCACGCAGGAGCTCGTCACCGAGCCCGGCCTGATCCACTGGGCCGGCCCGGTCAAGCCGTGGCACGACGACCGCTACATCCTGCTCAAGGAGCACTGGGCCGCGGCGGAATCGTGGCTCTCGGCCCGCCGCGCCTGACCGGAACCGGAGGATCGCTGGTCGAGCTTGTCGAGACCATGGTCTCGACAAGCTCGACCAGCGGGTGTACCGCTCGACCCGCGGGTGCGTCAGTAGGTGTCGGTCGAGGCGGGCGCCGGGGTTCCGGCGTCCTGGTCGAAGCCCGCGAGGACCGAGGCCGTGCCCGAGAGGCCCAGGCGGGTGGCGCCCGCCTCGATCATGGAGAGCGCCGTGTCGAGGTCCCGGATGCCGCCCGAGGCCTTGACGCCGAGCCGGCCGCCGCCCGCGGCGCCGACGGTGCGGGCCATGAGCGAGACGGCGTGCACCGAGGCACCGCCGGCCGGGTGGAAGCCCGTGGAGGTCTTGACGAAGTCGGCACCGGCGGCCTCGGCCGCCTTGCACGCGCCGACGATCTGCTCGTCCGTGAGCGCGGCCGACTCGATGATCACCTTCAGGATGCGGTCGGTCTGCACGGCGGCGCGGACGGCGGCGATGTCGGCCTCGACGACGTCGAACCGGCCGGCGCGCGCGGTGCCGACGTCGATCACCATGTCGACCTCGTCGGCGTCGTCGGCCACGGAGCGGGCCGCCTCGAACGCCTTGACGTCGGTCATGTGCTTGCCCGACGGGAAGCCGCACACGGTCGCGACGGCGAGGCGCCCGGCGGCGACCTCCACGGCGAGCGAGACGAACGACGGCGAGACGCACACCGAGTAGACGCCGAGCCCGGCGCCCTCCTCGACCAGGGCCGCGACGTCAGCGGCCGTGGTCTCCGGCTTGAGCAGCGTGTGGTCCACGAACGCGGCGAGGGACGCCTTGTCGCGCGGCACCCGGGCGGGCTGCGGCGCGTGGGTCTGAACGGTCATACGAGGGCACCTTCGACTTTCTGGAATCCGGGCATGACGACCTGGTCGACCAGGTCGCGTCGCTCGTCGTGGTGCATGAAGGCACCCCAGGCGGCGGTGACGGTGACGTCGACGAGGTCGTCGATCGTCCAGCCGGCCTCGTCGACGAGCAGCTTCATCTCGTGGGTCATCGACGTGCGGGACATGAGGCGGTTGTCCGTGTTGAGCGTGACGGCGAAGTCCAGCTCCTTGAGGCGGGTGATCGGGTGGGCCGCGATCGACTCGGCGACCCCCGTCTGCAGGTTCGACACCGGGCACAGCTCGAGCGGGATCTGGTGGTCGCGCACCCAGTGCGCGAGGCGGCCGAGGTCCGCCGCGTCGTGCTCGCCGCCGGTGACGAAGGCGATGTCGTCGATGATGCGGGCGCCGTGGCCCAGGCGGTCCGCCTGCCCGAGGTGCACGGCCTGCCCGATGGAGTCGAGCCCGGCGGCCTCGCCGGCGTGGATGGTCACGGGGACGTCGTGCTCGGCGAGGAAGCGCCAGATGCCGAGGTGGCGCGACGGCAGGAACCCGTCCTCGGGCCCCGCGATGTCGAAGCCGACCACACCGCGGTCGCGGTAGGCGACGGCGAGGTCGGCGATCTCCTGCCAGCGGTCCGCCTGGCGCATCGCGCCGACGAGCTGCCCGACGCGGATGATGTGGCCCTCGGCCGCTGCGGCGGCGATGCCGTCGTCGATCCCGGCCTGCACCGCCTCGACGGTCTCGCCGAGCGACAGCCCGCCGGCCAGGTGCTGCTCGGGCGCCCAGCGCTGCTCGGCGTACACGACGCCGTCGGCGGCGAGGTCGAGCACGGCCTCGCGGGCGACCCGGGCCAGGTTGTCGGCCGTCTGCATGACGGCGATGGTGTGCCGGAAGGTCTCGATGTACCGCACCAGCGAGCCGGAGTCGGCCGCGTCGCGGAACCAGGCGGCGAGGGATTCGCTGTCGGACGCGGGCAGCTCGTGCCCGGCGGCGTCCGCCAGCTCGAGGACGGTCTGTGGCCGCAGGCCCCCGTCGAGGTGGTCGTGGAGCACAACCTTGGGCAGGGCGCGGATCAGCGCCTCACCGGGGCGCGCCCCGTGGTCTTGCGTGGTCATGCTGACAACCTACCGCCCACCGCCGACACCCGGCCTCAGCGGGGACCCGGGCTCCCCTCAGCGGGCTTCCGTCGTCGCCCCGGTGCCGCCGCCCTGCCACCGCCCGGCGCGCTCGGGCAGGATCACCCAGGCCACGTGCGGCCAGCCGCCGAGCGCGGCGGTCAGCGCCTTGCGCACGCGGGCCGCGGTGCGGTCCCCCGTGCTCGGCTGCGCCTCGGTCTCGCGGGCCGGGACCGGCGGCGGGTCGAGCAGCGCGGCGACCGGGACCGTGTGCAGGCCGGCGCCGGACGGCTCGTAGAGGACGGCGTTGCCCTCGGTGCCCTCGCCGTCGGCCAGGGTGAGCAGCACCACGTGGCGCGGGACCGCGGCGTCCCAGCCGGTCGTGACGTCGCCGCCCGTGTACAGCGGCACCGGCACGCCCGCGCGGGCGGCGGCGACGGCCGCCTCCAGCAGGCCCCGGGAGCCCGCGACCCGGTGCGTGTAGCGGACGCCGCCGTAGCTCGCGAACCGCGCGGCGCCCCACGGGGGCGTGCCGTAGGCCCGCGGCCAGCCCGCCGGGCCCAGCCCGCGCCGGTTCGTGGCGGCCTGGACGGCGTGCTGCAGCCGCGCGAACCGCCCGGCCGGGTCGTCGGTCGCGATCCGCAGGGCGGCCGCGGGGTCGCCGGCCAGGCCGAGCATCGCCAGCACGGCCGAGCCGCACGTGGTCTCGTCGACCTGCACCGCGGCGTCCGCGACACCGTCGAGCGACGGGAGGTTCAGCCGCCGCGGGAACCCCACGGTGCCGGTGCCGCGCTCGCGCCCGAGCGGGTCCAGGACGGACCGCCGGGCGCGGGGCGTCACCGACTCCAGGCGGCGCTCGACGTCGTCCGGGATCACCGGGCGCTCGAAGCGCCCGGACGGCGGCGGGTCGGGGACGGGCCCGGCGAATGCACGCATCGCACCGAGCAGGGACGAAAGGCGCAATGTCGACTGCACGCTCGTCAGGCTAAGCCGCGCCCGGGCGACTCGCCGGTTCGCCACGCTGGTGGAGCGGGCGACCTCTTCCGGTGGGTGAAAACCCCTTCCCACCTCAGACGATGCGGTCGAGCACCACCGATCCCCCGGATGCCAGGGCCGCGCCGACCAGCGCGCCGGCCCCCAGGTCCATGCTCGCCAGCGCGCCCGCGGCCCCAGCGAGGGCACCGCCCAGCACGCCGTTGCCGGCGGGGTCCACCGACCAGCCGCCGTCGAGGGCCTGCCGCGCCCGGGCGAACCGCTCCGGCGTGTCGGTGTGCAGGGTCAGCAGCGGCTGCCCGGCGACGACCTCCTCGCCCGGCTTCACGTGGATCTCGATGCCGGCAGCCGCCTGCACCTCGTCCTCCTTGCGGGCGCGGCCCGCGCCGAGGCGCCGGACCGCCACGCCCACGGCGTACGCGTCGAGCGAGGTGAGCACGCCGGACTCGGGCGCCACGACCGTCTCGGTCTCCTTGGCGACGGGCAGCGGCGCGTCGACGTCGCCGCCCTGCGCGGCGATCATGGCGCGCCACTTGTCCATCGCGCGGCCGTCGGCCAGGGCGGCCCGCACGTCCGCCTCCGGCACGGGCCGGTCCGCGGCGGCGAGCATCTCCACGGCGAGCGCGACGGTCAGGTCGACGACGTCGGCCGGGCCGCCGCCCGCCAGCACCTCCAGGGACTCGCGCACCTCCAGGGCGTTGCCCGCGGTACGGCCCAGCGGCACGGACATGTCCGTGACCAGCGCGACCGTGCGCACCCCGGCGTCGGTCCCGAGGTCGACCATGGTGCGGGCGAGCTCGCGCGCGCTGTCCAGGGTCTTCATGAACGCGCCGGAGCCGACCTTGACGTCGAGCACCAGCGCGCCGGTGCCCTCGGCGATCTTCTTGGACATGATCGAGCTCGCGATGAGCGGGATCGCCTCGACGGTCGCGGTGACGTCCCGCAGCGCGTACAGCTTCTTGTCCGCCGGGGCGAGGCCCGCGCCCGCGGCGCAGATGACGGCGCCCACGGAGTCGAGCTGCGCCATCATCTCGGCGTTGGTCAGCGAGGCCCGCCAGCCCGGGATGGCCTCCAGCTTGTCCAGGGTGCCGCCCGTGTGGCCCAGGCCGCGGCCCGAGAGCTGCGGCACGGCGACGTCGAACACCGCGACCAGGGGCGCGAGCGGCAGCGTGATCTTGTCGCCGACGCCGCCGGTGGAGTGCTTGTCCGCCGTCGGCCGCGAGAGCGACGAGAAGGACATGCGTTCGCCCGACCGGATCATCGCGGCGGTCCACCGGGAGATCTCCTGCCGGGTCATCCCGTTGAGCAGGATCGCCATGGTCATCGCGGACATCTGCTCGTCGGCCACGGCGCCGCGCGTGTAGGCGTCGACCAGCCAGTCGATCTGCTCGTCGGTCAGCGACTCGGTGTTGTCGCGCTTGACCCGGATCAGGTCGACGGCATCGAACGGCTCGGTCATCGGGTTGCCTCTCGCACGTGGTCCAGGTCGCCCGGCCCGAAGGCCTGGGGCAGTACTTCGGTCATCGGCTCGATGCCCCGCGGGGTGTCCACGAGCAGCGCGGCGCCGCCGTGCTCCCACAGGAGCTGCCGGCAGCGGCCGCACGGCATGATCGTCTCGCCGAGCGCGTTCACGCAGGTGAACGCGGCCAGCCGGCCGCCGCCCGACATGATCAGGGCGCTGACCAGCGAGCACTCCGCGCACAGGGTGACCCCGTACGCGGCGTTCTCGACGTTGGCGCCCGTCAGCAGCCGGCCGTCGTCGGCGAAGGCCGCCGCGCCGACCTTGAAGTCGGAGTACGGCGCATAGGCCTTGCCGACGGCGCCGCGGGCCGCGGCCCGCAGGCCGTCCCAGTCCACGGCGCCGTCGGGGCGCACCTGTTCCACAGAGCTCACGTGCACCATCCTCAACCCTTGACGTACGGCTCGCCCGACGCGGCCGGCGGGCGCGAGCGCCCGACCAGGCCCGCGACCGCGAGCAGGGTGACGACGTACGGGATCATCAGCATGAACTGGCTGGGCACGGGCGACCCCACCACGGACAGCACGTTCTGCAGGTTCGACGCGAAGCCGAACAGCAGGCCCGCGAACGCGGCGCGCACCGGGTCCCACTTGCCGAAGATGACGGCCGCCAGGGCGATGTAGCCGGCGCCGCCGGTCATGTTCTCGCCGAACTGGCTGAGCTGGACGGTCGTGTAGAACGCGCCGCCCAGGCCCGCCACGGCACCGGCGACGAGCACCGCGTTGTACCGGGTGCGCACCACGTCGATGCCGACCGTGTCGGCGGCCTTCGGGTGCTCGCCCACGGCGCGCAGCCGCAGGCCCCAGCGGGTGCGGTTGAGCGTGTACCAGACGGTGGGCACGGCCACGAACATCAGGTAGATGAGCAGCGGCTGGTCGAACAGGATCGGGCCCAGCACGGGGATGTCCGACAGCACCGGGATCGGGATGGACTGGAACCGGGTGGTCGAGTTCAGCGTCTCGGCGCTGGGCACGAGCAGCTGCGAGTACAGGAAGCTGGTCAGGCCGACGACGAGCACGTTGAGCACCACACCGACGATCACCTGGTTCACGTGGTACGTGATCGCGAAGACGCCGAGCACGAGCGCCACGAGTGCGCCCGCCGCCACGGCCGCGACCAGGCCGGCCAGGGCGCTGTTCGTGATCGAGGAGACGATCGCCGCGGTGAACGCCGCGCCGAGGAGCTGCGCCTCGATCGCGATGTTGACCACGCCGGCCCGCTCGCCGATCACGCCGCCCAGGGCGCCGTACACGAACGGGACGGACCACAGCACGGCGCCGCCGAGCAGGCCCACGATCGACAGGTCACGGGGGCTGCCCGCGCCGGCCCAGGCCAGGAAGCCGAGCAGCCCGGCCAGCGAGAAGAGCACGACGAGCCAGAGCGACGTCCGGCGTCCGCGTGCCGTGAGCACGAAGGCGACGACCGTCACCGCGATCATCACCGCGCCGCACACCCAGGCGAACACCGCCGCGGGCAGCACGATCACGGGGATCTGGAAGAAGTCGTTGCGCTGGGACAGCAGGAACCGGGTGTCGCCCGAGTGCGGCACGGCGAGCAGCAGGAGCGCGTAGAGCGCGGTCACGGTGAGCAGCACGCCCGCCGTCTTCCACGACACGACCGTCACGGTCCGCGTCGTCTCCGACAGCGGTGCGTCGAGCTGGGTGGTCTGGTGGTCGGCGCTCACGCGGCCGCCTCCTTCCGGTTCCGGGCGGCCTTGGCCTTCTTCGGTGCCCGACGCCGGTTCGGGTCGGGCAGCCGGAAGATCGCCCGCACCAGCGGCGGCGCGGCGATGAACAGCACGATGAGCGACTGGACGACGAGCACGATGTCGCTCGGGACACCCTCGGCGGCCTGCATGGTGGTGCCGCCCGCCTTGAAGGCGCCGAACAGGATGCCGGCCGCGAGCACGCCCCACGGGTTGGATCCGCCGAGCAGCGCGACCGTGATCGCGTCGAACCCGATCCCGGCGTCGATGTCGGAGCTGAAGCCCGTGGTGACGCCGCCGAGCACCTGCGAGGCGCCGGCCAGGCCGACCAGGCCACCGGCCACGAGCATCACGTTGATGGTGGCGCGCCCGGTGTCGATGCCCGCCACGCGCGCGGCGCGCGGGTTCTCGCCGACGGCGCGGAACGCGAAGCCGGTCGAGGACCGGTTGAGCAGCCACCACACGCCGACCACGGCCAGCACCGCCAGGACGAAGCCCCAGGTCAGGTTGAACCGGTCGCCCAGGAGTGCCGGGAGCTGGGCCGACTCGGGCGTCGGCGGCGTCTTCGGGTTGGACGAGCCGGGGGCCTGCAGCAGGCCCGGCGTCGCCAGGAAGTACGAGATCAGGTAGAACGCGACGTAGTTGAGCATGATCGTGACGATCACCTCGTGCGCCCCGGTGCGGGCCTTGAGCACGCCCGCGATCCCGGCCCACACCGCGCCCGCGGCGATGCCGGCCACGATGGCCAGCAGCAGGTGCAGCGGGAACGGCACCCCGCTGACGCCGAAGCCCACCCAGCCGGCTGCGGCGGCCGCCACGAGCATCTGCCCCTGGCCACCGATGTTGAACAGGCCGGCGCGGAACGCGAGGGCCACGCCGAGACCGGCCGCGATGAGCGGGGTCGCGTAGCTGAGCGTCTCCGTCAGCGGCCGGATCGCGGTCACGAAGTCCGGTGCCTGCAGGTTCACGACGGACCCGCGGAACAGCGCGGAGTACGCGCCGCCGACCGCCTGGCCGATGGCGACGAGGGTGTCGGCGGGCCGCGCGAAGAAGTACGCCGACGTCGCCTTCACCTCCTCGTCGGTGAAGGCGATCATGATGGAGCCCGCCAGCACGGCGAGCAGGACGGCGCCCACGGACACCGTCCAGGGGCTGCTCATCGTCTGCTGCAGGGCCTTGGCCAGACGGCTCTCGGTGTCCGGCATGGCGTCGTCGGCCGGGGTGCCCAGCTCGCGGGCCCGCTCCTGCTCCAGCTCCTCGGCGGTGCCGGGGTCGAGGCCCGGCTCCTGCTCAGGGTTGTTCCCCGGGCTCGATTCGGGCGCGCTCACGCGACCTCTCCCTTCGCTTCCTCCGGCGAGATCCCCGCCATCATCAGGCCCAGCACGTCACGCGGGGTGTCGGCGGGCACGATGCCCACGACCTTGCCGCGGTACATCACCATGATGCGGTCGGCCAGGGCCACCGCCTCGTCCAGCTCGGTGGAGACCACCACGACCGGCACGCCGGCGTCGCGCGTGGCGACGATCCGCTTGTGGATGAACTCGATGGAGCCCACGTCCACGCCGCGCGTCGGCTGCGCCGCGATGAACAGGCGCAGGTCGCGGGACAGCTCGCGGGCGAGCACCACCTTCTGCTGGTTGCCGCCCGACAGGCGGCCCACGGGCGTGGTGATGCTCTGCGTGCGGACGTCGAACTCGGCGACCTTCTCGTCGGCGAACCGGTCGCGGTGCGCGAGCTGCAGCGCGCCCGCCTTCACGAACGGCGGGCCGTCGGTGCGGTCGAGCATGAGGTTCTCGGCGATGGTGAACTCGCCGATCAGGCCGTCGAGGGTGCGGTCCTCGGGCACGAAGCCCACGCCCTGGTCGAGGATGCGGCGCACCGACCGGCCCACCAGCTCCTTGCCGTCGAGCGCGATGCTGCCGGACACGTCGCCCTGCAGGCCGATCAGGGCCTCGGTGAGCTCGGTCTGGCCGTTGCCCTGCACGCCCGCGATCACGAGCACCTCGCCGCCGCGCACCTCGAAGCTGACGTCGTCGACCACGACCACACCGGACTCGCTGGTGACCACCAGGTCGGTGACCGTCAGCCCGTTGTCCCGGAGGGTGGGCTGCTCCTTCTGCACGGTCAGCTGCACGGAGCGGCCCACCATGAGGGAGGCGAGCTCCGCGTCCGACGCCGTCGGGCTGGCCTCGCCCACGACCTTGCCGTGCCGGATCACGGTGATCCGGTCGGCGACGGCGCGCACCTCGCGCAGCTTGTGGGTGATGAACACGATCGCGGAGCCCTCGTCGCGGAGCTGGCGCATGATCGCCATCAGCTCGTCGGTCTCCTGCGGCGTGAGCACCGCCGTCGGCTCGTCGAAGACCAGCACGTCGGCGTTGCGAGAGAGCGCCTTGATGATCTCGACCCGCTGCTGCACGCCCACGGGGAGGTCCTCGACCACGGCGTCGGGGTCCACGTGGAAGCCGAAGCGGGCGGAGATCTCGCGCACCTGGGCGCGGGCCGCCTCCAGGTCGAGCCGGCCGCCGCCGCGGGTCTGCTCGTGACCGAGCATGACGTTCTCCGCCACGGTGAAGACGGGCACGAGCATGAAGTGCTGGTGCACCATGCCGATGCCCGCACCCATGGCGTCGCCGGGTCCGGCGAAGCTCTGGACGACGTCGTCCAGCAGGATCTCGCCCTCGTCGGCCTCGTACAGGCCGTACAGCACGTTCATCAGGGTGGACTTGCCAGCCCCGTTCTCGCCCAGGAGCGAGTGGATCTCGCCTGGCTGGACGACCAGGTCGATGTGGTCGTTCGCGACGAGCGCGCCGAAGCGCTTGGTGATGCCGCGCAGCTCGAGCCGCATAGGAATCCTTCCCGAAAAGGGGTCCTGCTCATGACAGGTCCCGGGGCGCACGGCGCGTACCGTGCCCCCCGGGACCATCTTGCGTCAAGTCCTGGCTCTCGCTCGTTCAGTCGCGACAGCCCTGGCTCAGGACGTCACTGGGCGAGGTAGGACTCCACCGTGACGTCACCGGCGATGATCGACTCCTTGAGGGCCTGGACCTCTTCCCACAGGGCCGGGTCCACCTTGTCCTCGAAGTTGTGCAGCGGGGCGAGGTCCACGCCGCCGTTCTCGAGGGTGCCCACGTACGGCGTCGGGTCGAACTCGTCGTTGCCCGAGGCGACCACGGCCTCCTGCGTCGAGACGTCCATGCCCTTGAGGATGGAGGTGAGGACCAGGTCCTGGGTGGTCGGGTCCGACTCGTAGAAGTCGGCGTCGACGCCCACCAGGGCGACGTCCTCGCCCGAGTCGGCGATGGCGTCCATCGCGGACTGGTAGATCGGGCCACCGACGGGCAGGATCACGTCGACGCCCTGGTCCAGGACGTTCTGCGCGGTCTGCTTCGCCGCCGGGTCGGCCGCGAAGCCGCCCGTGAACGAGCCCTTCTTGCCGTCCCAGCCCACGAGCTCGACGTTCTCGCCCTTGGTCTCGTTGTAGTAGTCGACGCCCTGCTTGAAGCCGTCCATGAAGATGGTGACGGTCGGGAAGTCCATGCCACCGAAGGTGCCGACCTTGCCGGCCTCCGAGTAGCCGGCGGCGAGGTAGCCCGCGAGGAACGCGGCCTGGGCCGTGTCGTACAGCAGCGGCTTGATGTTCTCCGCGTCGGCCTGGCCGTCGAAGTCCGCGTCGGCCGCGTCGTCGATGATGATGTAGTCGACGTCCGGGTTCGCGGTCGCCGACTCGATGGTCGTGGCGGACAGCGCGAAGCCGACGGTCACGATGGCGTTGCAGCCCTCGGCCACGAGGGACTCGACGTTGCCCTTGTAGTCGCTCTCCGACGTCGACTGGACGTCGACGAGGTCGGTGCCGAGCTCCTCGGCCCCCGCGGTGGCGCCCTCGAAGCTGAGCTGGTTGAAGCTCTTGTCGTCGAAGCCGCCCGCGTCCGAGACGATGCAGGGCTTGAAGTCACTGGCGGCGGCGCTCTCGCCACCAGTGGACTCCTCCGGGGCGGCGCCGCACGCCGACAGCGCGAGCGCCGTTGCTCCCGCAAGGGCGGTGAGCCAGACAGCCTTCTTCACTGGTGCTCCTTCGATGATCCAGAGGGCGCTGGTCCAGACGGGTCTGGGGCCCTATACCGCACCGAGGGTAACTAGCGCATCTGGCATTTCGCGTTTCGAGACGGTAACCGGAGTAAGTCGTTACCGAAGCGTCATCGACAGCAACAAGTTCTTGCTCAGGAGGCAGCGAACTGCGCGAGTGTCCGTACGCCGACGCCGATCGCGCGCTCGTCCACGACCAGGTCGCCCTGGTGCAGGTCGTAGGTGCGGCCGCCCGGGGTGCGGACGCCGAGGCGCGCCATCGTGCCGGGCACCTTGCGCAGGTACCAGGCGAAGTCCTCGCCGCCCATGGACTGCTCGGTGAGCTGCACGGCGTCGGGGCCGACGGCGTCGCGGATCGCGGCCTCCAGGTCCAGGGTCGACTCGGCCTCGTTCTCGACGGGCGGCACGCCGTGCGTCACGGTCACCGAGATGTCCACCTGGTACGGGGCCACGACCTGCTCGACGGCCTCGCGCACGAGCTCGCCGGCCTTCTCCCAGGCCCGCACGTCGAGGCAGCGCAGCGTGCCCTTGAGGATGCCGGTCGACGGGATCGCGTTCGGCGTGGAGCCGGCCTGGACCGCGCCCCAGGTGAGGTTCACGCCCGAGCGCGGGTCGAGCCGGCGGCCGAGGACGGCGGGCGTCTGCGTGATGACCTGGCCGAGCGCGAACACGACGTCGCCCGTGAGGTGCGGGCGGGAGGTGTGGCCGCCGGGCGAGGAAATGGTCACCATGACGGAGTCGCTCGCGGAGGTGATGGGCCCGATGCGCGTGCCCACGTGGCCGACGTCGAACTTCGGGTCGCAGTGCAGCGCGGCCATCCGGTCCACGCCGTCCAGCTCGGAGGTGCGGTTGATGATGTCCTCCGCGCCGCCGGGGAAGACCTCCTCGGCGGGCTGGAAGAAGAGCCGGACGCCGCGCCGCAGCCGCCCCTCCTCCTGCAGACGGGCGAGCACCAGGCCGGCGCCGAGCACCACCGTGGTGTGCACGTCGTGGCCGCAGGCGTGCGCGACGCCCGGCTGGGTCGAGGCGAAGTCGACGCCGCTCGTCTCGTGCAGCGGCAGGGCGTCGAGGTCGGCGCGCAGGCCCACCCGGCCCTCGCCGTCCGGCCCGTGGTCGGGGCCGATGTCGCAGACCAGGCCGGAGCCGATCGGCAGCGGGCGCGGGCCCAGCCCGGCGGCCCGCAGGCGCTCGATCAGCAGCGCCGTGGTGCGCGTCTCCTTGCGCGACAGCTCCGGGTGCCGGTGCACGTCGCGGCGGAACGCGACCAGCTCGGTGTCGAACCCGTCCGTCAACTCGCCCACGCGAGCCGCCAGACCTGCGACGACGTCCGTCGCGTTGCCCCCGGGCACGTCGCCGACCGGCATCTGATCGCGCGAAACGATCTGATCGAAATCGGCGAGAGTGACGGGCTGCTGGGTCGGGTTCACGCCTCTCACGGTAGCGCTGTCCGCCTCGCGAGACACGGCAACGGGGGAAGCGTCCCACCATGCGGACAACTGTGAGACATCAGGGAAAGATCCTTGATTCAGAGCAGATCTTCCCTGCCCCGTTCGCGGACCGCCGCCACCACGTCCTTGACCTGCTGCGCACGGGCGCGCGTGGTCACCAGGAGCGCGTCGGGCGTGTCGACGACGACGACGTCGTCCAGCCCGAGCACCGTGACCAGGCGGCCCGACGCCGGCACCACCACGGAGCCGGCGCTCTCGATGCGCAGCACGTCGCCCGGGTCGCCCAGCACCTTGGCGCCGCGGTCGTCGTCGGACGGCAGCAGCACGGCGAGCGAGTTGTAGTCGCCGACGTCGTCCCACCCGAACGTGCCCGGCACGACGGCGACCCCGCCGGTCTCGGCGACCGGCTCCGCCACCGCGTGGTCGATCGCGATCTTCTCCAGGCCCGGCCACACCTCGGCGAGCACCGCGGCGCGGCGCGGGGTGTCCCACGCGTCGGCGACCGTGCGCAGCCCGTCGTGCAGCTCGGGGCGCTGCTCGGCCAGGTGCCCCAGCAGCACGGAGGTGCGCGCGACGAACATGCCAGCGTTCCAGCGGTACTCGCCCGAGGCGAGGTAGGTGCGGGCCGTGGCGGCGTCCGGCTTCTCCGTGAACCCGCGCACGTGCAGCGTGTGCGGCGCGCCCTCGACACCCAGCGGCTCGCCCGAGCGCACGTAGCCGAACGCCGTCGACGGCCGGGAGGCGGCGATGCCGACGGTGGTGACGTAGCCGGCCCGCGCGGCGGACACGGCCTCACGCACCGCCAGCTCGAACGCGCGCGTCCCGTGGATCACGTGGTCCGCCGCGAACGACCCGATCACCACGTCGCCGTGCCGCTTCTCCAGCACGGCCGCGGCCAGCCCGATCGCCGCCATGGACTCGCGCGGCGAGGGCTCGGCGAGCACCGCGTCCTCCGACAGGCCGGGGAGCTGGGCGCGGCAGGCGGCGACGTGCTGCTCGCCCGTGACCAGGACGACGCCGTCGGGCCCGGCCAGCGGGCGCAGCCGGCGCTCGGTGGCCTGGAGCAGGGACTCGCCCGCGCCCACGAGGTCGTGCAGGAACTTGGGCTCCCCGCCGCGGGACAGCGGCCAGAGCCTCGTGCCGGACCCGCCGGCTGGTACCACTGCGAAGAAGTCGTCGATCGGGGACGATAGGGCGGCGGCCGAAGTCATGCCCCGCAGGATGTCAGCCGGACACCGAACTCGCAGCCATGACTCGCCCGGTTCCGGGCGAACCCTGGCTGATCTCAGGGTCGGGTCCGGGCACGAACGCACGAGCAACCTGACGGGTGCCCGAGGCGCGACATCTCCCCTGTGGGATCAGTCACAAATGCCGTGTCTTGATGCCCGTGAGGGCTGCCGGGCGGCGATCGAGACGATCCTTTGTCATTACAGTGGGGACCAGCCACCCCCAGCCGGACAGCCATAGGAGGCTCCCGAAGTGCCCACCGCACCAGCAGGCACGTTGTACCGCGGCCGAGAAGGCATGTGGTCGTGGGTCGCGCACCGCGTGACCGGCGTGCTGATCTTCTTCTTCTTGCTCGTGCACGTGCTCGACACGGCCCTGGTACGCGTGTCCCCCGAGGCGTACAACGCCGCGATCGGCACCTACCAGACCCCGATCATGGGGATCGGCGAGGCCGGGCTCGTGGCGGCGATCGTCTTCCACGCCTTCAACGGCATCCGCATCATGCTCGTGGACTTCTGGGCCAAGGGCCCCAAGTACCAGAAGGTCATGCTGTGGGTCGTCGTCGGCCTGTTCGTCGTGACGATGGCGGGCTTCCTGCCGCGGCACCTCATCAACGTCTTCACCGGGGGTCACTGATGGCACACGGAACCGCAGCGGTGGCGAAGGTCGACTCCCCCCGCTCCCCGTACGTGCGCCGCAAGACGACGCGCGGCAACTACGAGCTGTACTCCTGGGTCTTCATGCGGGCGTCCGGCGTCGTGCTGATCGTCCTGATCTTCGGCCACCTCTTCGTGAACCTGATGGTCGGCGACGGCGTGCACGCCATCGACTTCGGCTTCGTGGCCGGCAAGTGGGCCAACCCGATGTGGCAGGTCTGGGACCTCCTCATGCTGTGGCTCGCGATGATCCACGGCACGAACGGCGTGCGGACCATCATCAACGACTACGCCACCCGGGACCTGACGCGCGGCATCCTCAAGGGCCTGCTCCTCCTGGCGTTCACCGTCGTGGTCGTGCTGGGCACCCTGGTCATCTTCACGTTCGACCCGTGCCCGCCGGACGCTTCCGCGGAGCTGCTCGCCTCGTTCTGCACGGCCTGAGCACCCACGGCCCGAGCGCACCGCGCCGGACCGGCACCTCCCCCAGCCCCACACTCCGAACCTCATAGCAGGAGGCATCGAGCCCGATGCAGACCCATCAGTACGACGTCGTGATCGTCGGCGCCGGCGGCGCAGGAATGCGTGCCGCCCTCGAGTCGTCGAAGGAGGCCCGCACCGCGGTGATCTCCAAGCTGTACCCCACCCGTTCCCACACCGGTGCCGCCCAGGGCGGCATGGCCGCGGCCCTCGCCAACGTCGAGGACGACAACTGGGAATGGCACACGTTCGACACCGTCAAGGGCGGCGACTACCTCGTCGACCAGGACGCGGCCGAGATCCTCGCGAAGGAAGCCATCGAGTCGGTCCTCGACCTGGAGCGGATGGGCCTCCCGTTCAACCGCACCCCCGAGGGCAAGATCGACCAGCGCCGCTTCGGCGGGCACACCCGTGACCACGGCCAGTCGGCCGTGCGCCGCGCGTGCTACGCGGCCGACCGCACCGGCCACATGATCCTCCAGACGCTCTACCAGAACTGCGTCAAGCAGGACGTGGAGTTCTTCAACGAGTTCTACGTGCTGGACCTCATCACCGACCACGACCTCACCTCCGAGGAGATCGCGGACGGCGAGGAGGTCAACGCGACCGGCGTCGTCGCCTACGACCTCGCGACCGGCGAGATCCACGTGTTCCAGGCCAAGTCGATCATCTTCGCCACGGGCGGCGCCGGGAAGATCTTCAAGACCACCTCCAACGCGCACACCCTGACCGGTGACGGCATGGCGCTGGCCTACCGCCGCGGCCTGCCGCTGGAGGACATGGAGTTCTTCCAGTTCCACCCGACAGGCCTCGCGGGCCTGGGCATCCTCCTGTCGGAGGCCGCTCGCGGCGAGGGCGGCATCCTGCGCAACTCGGAGGGTGAGCGCTTCATGGAGCGCTACGCCCCGACCATCAAGGACCTCGCGCCGCGCGACATCGTGGCCCGGTCCATGGCGAACGAGGTCCGCGAGGGCCGCGGCGCCGGCCCGAACAAGGACTACGTGCTGCTCGACCTGACGCACCTGGAGCCGGCGCACATCGACGCCAAGCTCCCGGACATCACGGAGTTCGCGCGCACCTACCTCGGCATCGAGCCGTACACCGAGCCGGTCCCCGTCTACCCGACGGCGCACTACGCCATGGGCGGCGTGCCGACCAACATCAAGGGCGAGGTGCTCCGCGACGGCGTCAACGTCGTCAAGGGCCTCTACGCCGCCGGTGAGGTCGCGTGCGTGTCCGTGCACGGGTCCAACCGCCTCGGCACCAACTCGCTGCTCGACATCAACGTGTTCGGCAAGCGCTCCGGCCGGGCGGCCGCCGCGTACGCGAAGACGGCCGAGTTCCACGACCTGCCGGAGGACCCGACCGTCCGCGTGGTCGAGCAGCTCGACGAGATGCGCAACCGGCCCGACGGCGAGCGGGTGGCCGACATCCGCAAGGCGCTGCAGGACACCATGGACCTCAACGCCCAGGTGTTCCGCACGGGCGACTCGCTGAACGCGGCCCTGGCCGACATCCGCGAGCTGCAGAAGCGCTACCGCAACGCGTCCGTGCAGGACAAGGGCAAGCTCTTCAACACGGACCTGCTGGAGGCGATCGAGCTGGGCTTCCTGCTCGACATCGCCGAGGTCACCGTGGTCGCGGCCATCAACCGCAAGGAGTCGCGCGGCGGGCACTACCGCGAGGACTTCCCGAACCGCGACGACGCGAACTACATGCTGCACACCATGGCCTACCGGCGCCCGCCCGAGGCGTCGGACCAGGCCGAGGGTCACGTCGAGGGCTACTTCGACCACGTCGAGGAGTTCGACGGCTACAAGGTCGTCCTGGGCTCCAAGCCCGTTGTCCAGACCCGGTACGAGCCGATGGAGCGTAAGTACTGATGACTGCCACACTCGAAGCCGCCGCACCGAACCCCGCGGGCGAGATCCCCTCGTTCACGGTCACGCTGCGGGTCCGGCGGTTCAACCCCGAGGTGTCCGACGAGGCCACCTGGCAGGACTTCACCGTCGAGGCGCACGGCACGGACCGTATCCTCGACGCCCTGCACAAGATCAAGTGGGACGAGGACGGCTCGCTCACGTTCCGCCGCTCCTGCGCCCACGGGGTGTGCGGCTCGGACGCGATGCGGATCAACGGCCGTAACCGCCTGGCCTGCAAGACGCTCCTGAAGGACGTCAACCCGGACAAGCCGATCACGGTCGAGCCCATCAAGGGCCTGCCCGTCGTCAAGGACCTCGTGGTCGACATGGAGCCGTTCTTCGCCTCCTACCGCGAGATCATGCCGTTCCTCATCACCTCCGGGAACGAGCCCTCCAAGGAGCGCTACCAGTCCCCCGAGGACCGCGCGAAGTTCGACGACACCACCAAGTGCATCCTGTGCGCCGCGTGCACGTCGTCCTGCCCGGTCTTCTGGACGGACGGCCAGTACTTCGGCCCGGCCGCGATCGTGAACGCGCACCGCTTCATCTTCGACAGCCGTGACGAGGGTGGCTCGCAGCGCCTGGAGATCCTCAACGACAAGGAGGGCGTGTGGCGCTGCCGCACGACCTTCAACTGCACCGAGGCCTGCCCCCGCGGCATCGAGGTCACGAAGGCCATCCAGGAGGTCAAGCGCGCGATGATCACCCGCGCGTTCTGATCCTTCGGGGAAGAGCGGGGCGGCCCGGGACGACGTCCTAGGCCGCCCCGTTCTTCTTGCCCTCGTTCTTGTCCTCGTCCGCAGGCTCGTCCTGCTCCTGCTCGTCCTGCTCCTTGTCGTCCCCGTTGGCCGCGGCCGGCGGGTCCGCCATCCAGGCGCTCGCCAGGAGCAGCACGCGGGCCAGGATGTTGACCAGCAGCAGCACCGTCACCACCACGGCGAACGACGCCAGCAGGGCGTTGCGGTTGGCCGCGCTCGCGATCACCTCGGTGCCCAGGTAGCGCAGGGCACCGGAGACGACGCCGACGGCCACCGCCCCCGTCAGCAGGTCGCGCAGCGGCACGCGCACGCCGCCCACGTAGCGCACGACGGCGGCCACCACCGCGGCGTCGAGCGCCAGCGTCACGACGATCCCACCCACCCGCACCGCGACCGACACCGCGCCGCCGTCCAGGCCCAGGCTCTCCAGCACCCACGGCACGGCCGCCGACGCCGCCACGCTGGCACCCGCGGAGAGCAGCACGGCCGCGCTCAGGACCACGAAGCCCAGGAGCTGGCGCAGCCGCTCGGTCACGGGGTTGCCCACGCTCTCCGTCAGGCCGAACATCGCGCGCACCGAGGTGCGCAGCGCGCCCATGAAGCCCGTGGCGGACCAGAGCAGCACGCCCGCCGCGATCACGGACGTCCAGCTCAGGCCCGTGGAGAGCACGAGGTCCGTCGGCGTGAGCACGCCGCCGTGGCCGGTGTCCACGAGGCCCGGGACCCAGCTGTCCACCTCGGCCAGGACCGCCACCCGCAGGTCGTTGTCGCCGCCGAGCACCCGGACGAACACCGTGTAGCCGATCGCGAGGGCCGCGAACAGGGAGAACAGGGCCGCGTACGCCATGCCGCCGGACAGCACGCTGCCGTTGGCCGTGTCGTACCGGTGCAGTGCCCGTCCGGCGCGCGTGGCCGTCCAGGTCGCCCAGACCGCCCGTCCGAGCTCGATCAGCCGCTTCATCGCGACGAGACTAGACGGGAACCGGCCGCCGGCGCGCCCGCACACGCGCGGGACATCAGCGGATCACGAGCGGGGTCAGCGGTACGTCGGGGCGGCGCCGAGCGGGAACGCCGCCTGAGGCCGCCAGATGCCGTCGTCGCCGTGCTCGTACTGGTAGAAGCGGTCGACGTCGAAGTCGGCCGAGTAGTCCGCCATGGCCTCGAACGCCTTGTCGAGGTCGGCGTCCGGCACCTCGTGCGCGATGGTCACGTGCGGGTGGTAGTTGAACCGCAGGTCGCCGTCCAGGATGCCCGTGCGCACGCTCGCCTCGAGCTGCTCGCACTCGGAGATGCCCTGCGCAAGGGACACGAACACGACGGGCGAGACGGGCCGGAACGTGGCCGTGCCGCGCAGCCGCACCGTGAACGGCGGCGCGGCGGCGGCCACTTCCGCCAGGTGGTCCCGCGCCTCGGCGAGCTGCCCGGCGTCGAGCAGGGTGGGCCCCAGCAGCGTGATGTGCGGGGGGATGAAGTTCGCGAGCGGGTCGTCGGCAGCCACCCGCGCCGCGCTGAGCTGCGCGGCGTAGGGCTCCGGGATCTCGATCGCGATCCCGATGCGGACCTGGCCCGGTCCGCGCTCGGGCAGGTTCACCGTTCGCCTCGCGCGGGCAGGAGCCCGAACCGTTCGTACATCCGGTCCAGCACGGGACGGGCGATCGCGCGGGCCCGGTCGGCGCCGTCGGCCAGCACCTTGTCGAGCTGCGCGGGGTCCGCGAGGTACGTGTCGGCCCGGGCCTGGAACGGCTCGAGGAAGGCGACGACGGCGTCGGCCAGGTCCACCTTGAGGTAGCCGTAGCCGCGGCCGTCGTACTCCTTGGCGATCGAGTCGATGTCGCGGCCGGTCACGGCCGAGAAGATCGTCAGGAGGTTGGAGATGCCCGGCTTCTCGGCCGGGTCGAAGCGCACGCCGTAGGACTCGTCGGCGTCGGTCACGGCCGACTTGATGGCCTTGACCGCCTTCTTCGGGTCCTCCAGCAGCCAGACGACGCCCTTGCCGCCCGTGCTGGACTTGCTCATCTTGGCGCTCGGGTCCTGCAGGTCCTGGATCTTCGCCACGGCCTTGACGATGTGCGCGTCCGGCACGACGGCGGTGCCGTCGCCGAAGCGGGTGTTCAGGCGCTCCGCGAGGTCACGGGTGAGCTCCAGGTGCTGGCGCTGGTCCTCGCCCACGGGGACCAGGGCGGCGTCGTACAGCAGGATGTCGGCCGCCATCAGCACCGGGTAGGTGAAGAGCCCGACCGTGGTGCCCTCGCTGCCCTGCTTCGCGGACTTGTCCTTGAACTGCGTCATCCGCCCGGCCTCGCCGAACCCGGTCTGGCAGCTCAGCAGCCACGCCAGCTCCGCGTGCGCCGCCACGTGGGACTGCACGAAGAGGATCGACCGCTCGGGGTCGATGCCCCCGGCCAGGTACTGCGCGGCGGTGCGGCGGGTGCGCTCGCGCAGCAGCGCCGGGTCCGGGCTGACCGTCAGCGCGTGCAGGTCGACGACGCAGTAGAGCGCGTCGTAGGAGTCCTGCAGCGCGATCCACTGGGACAGAGCACCGATGTAGTTGCCCAGGTGGAGCGAGCCGTCGGTGGGCTGCATCCCGGAGAAGATGCGCTTCCGGGTGGGCTGGTCGGCCGCGGGGGCCGTGGCCGCCGCGGTCGGGGTGTGGGACGACATGGCCAACATTCTGGCAGGTCCGTGCGCGCTCACCGAATCCTCAGGTCGCTTCGTCGTCGTACGGCGCCTTCCCGGGTTCCGCGGCCGGACCGGCCGACGTCGCTGACATGCCGTTGCGCACCGCGCCGTCCGCGGCCGGCCGGGGGTACTCGGACGGGCTGTCGTCGAGCAGGGCGTCCCGGACGATCTTGCGCGGGTCGTACTGGCGCGGGTCGAGCTTGGACCAGTCCACGTCGCTGAACTCCGGGCCCAGCTCGTCGTCGACGCGGGCCTTGGCGTTCTGGAGCAGGTCCCGGCCGCGGCGCACCATCGTGCCGAGCTGCTCCGCATAGGTGGGCAGCCGCTCCGGGCCGATGACGAGCATCGCGACCACGAGGATGATCACGAACTCCCAGCCGTTGATTCCGAACACGCTCAGAGCCTACTCGCGTCGTGGGTCGGCCCGGGGAACGCCGGATGAACCGCGCTCACTGGCCGCTCGACCGCTCTTCGAGCACCACGCGGATCTCGCGCTCGTTCTTGCCGGACCGCACCTGGAGCGTCACCGGGTCGCCGGGTGCCTTGGCGCGGATCGCGACGATCAGCTCGTCCGCGACCGACACCGGACGGCCGTCCACGGAGAGGATCACGTCGCCCGGCTTGATGCCGGCCTGGTCGGCGGGGCCGTCGGGCGTCACCGCGGGCGCGCCCTGCTGCGCCTCCTTGGACACCTGCACGCCCTCGCCCTGGTAGCTGGGGTCCAGCAGCACGCCGATGATCGGGAACGTCGCGGTACCCGTCTCGATGAGCTGCTCCGCCGTGTGGCGCGCCTGGTTGGACGGGATGGCGAAGCCGAGGCCGATGTTGCCGGTGGCCGTGGTGGTGCCCGGGCCCTGCGCGATGGCGGAGTTGATGCCGATCACCTCGCCCGCCGAGTTGACGAGCGGGCCGCCGGAGTTGCCGGGGTTGATCGCGGCGTCCGTCTGGATGGCGTCGATGAACGCGGCCTCCGCGGACTCCCCCGCCTTCACGGGACGGTGCAGCGCGCTGACGATGCCCGTGGTGACCGTGGCCTCCAGGCCCAGCGGCGAGCCGACGGCGAGCACCGAGTCGCCCACCACGACGTCGTCGGAGTCGCCCAGCACGAGCGGCTCCAGACCCGTCTCCTCGACGCGGATGACGGCGAGGTCGTAGTCCGGCGTCGCGCCGACCAGCTCGGCCGGCTGCTCGTGCCCGTCGGAGAACGTGACCGTCACGTCGGCCCCCGAGGCCGCCTCGGCGACCACGTGGTTGTTCGTGAGGATGTAGCCCTCGGACTTGAGGATCATGCCCGAACCCGTGGCCACGCCCTGCGGGGCGCGCACCTCGATCGAGACCACGCTCGGCAGCGCGGCCGCGGCGATGGCGGCGACCGAGCCCTCGGGACGCTCCACCTGGGAGGTCCCGGAGGCGGGCTGCGGCAGCGCGGCGTCCGCCGGGCGCGCCGAACCGCGGGAGTCCAGCAGCGCGTAGGCGCCGACGCCGCCGCCCGCACCCGCGAGCAGGCCCAGCAGCACGACGGCGGAGACCGCGCCCGCGCCGAGCCGGCCGCGCCGCGACCGGGGCGGCTGCGCCGTGCCGTACGGCGTGGTGCCGTGCGGGGTGGCGCCGTCGTGCGGGCCGGTGCCGTCGTGCGACGCCGTGCCGGAGTGCGCCGCCGCGCCGGAGTGCGCGTCGTGCCCGGCCGTCGACGGCGCGGGCAACGTGGTCAGGTAGCCCGTCGCCGGAAGCTGCTGCGTGGGCTGGTGCCGGGCCGGCTGGTGCGGCGCTGCGTGGTGCGGTGCCGGCTGGTGCGGTGCCGGGTGCTGGGGCGGGAGCTGCTCCGTCGGCTGCTCGGCGGCCGCCGGCGGCTGTGCCGGTGCCCCCGTGGGATCGGACGGGCGCCCCGCGGCCGGCGTCGGCTCGTTCGCGGGGGGCACTGCTGCACGCGGTGTGGGGGGCGCGAACGGGTTCTCGTCGGTCATGGGCTCTCGATGGCTCCTGTCACGGTGTTCCAGCCGCGGGCGATGCGGGGCAGGACCCCGGCATCGTAGCCATGCTCACCGAAGGATGCCACGAGCTCCGTCAGCACCTCCTCCGGCGCCTCGGCGACGACGTCGACCACCATGTCGTCGGACTGCCACGCCACGTGGGCCGGCTCCGTGGCCAGCACCTGGACGCCGCCGACGGTCGTGCCGCCCCGGGCGAGCTGTCCCGCGCGCTCGCGCACGACGGCGTGGCCCGACGGGCCGGTGAGGTCGATCTCCAGCGTCTGCCCCCGGTCGCCCACGAGGCGCATGGCCGAGACCGTGTAGCCCGCGGGCAGGTCGGTGGGCGCCACCCAGCCGTTGTCCGCGGCCCAGTCGAGCGCGGCGGGCGTGACCTGGGCGGGGTCCACGTCGAGCCCGGCGAGCACGTCCTGGCCCGCGGCGGCGTCGTCGGGACCGGTGCGGCCGAGCATGGTCATGCTGGTCTGCGCCGAGAGCTGCGGGGACACCACGGGGACGTCGCCGAGCGTGAACAGGGCCAGGCCCAGCACGCCGACGCCGCCCACGCCCAGCGCGGTCACGCGGGCGGCCCTGCGGCGGCGCGCCGGCCGGTCGATGCGGCCGTCGAAGTCGCCTAACCCCGGGCCGGCGGGCCACACCGGCGCGGCCAGCGGGTCCGGGCCCAGGAACGGGCGGCGCAGCGGGTCCTCGTCGGTGGGCGGGATGCTCGCCTGGAGCGCCATCAGCCGGGCCGTGAGGGCGGGGTCGGGCACGACGTCGGCGGCGGACGACAGCGCACGCCGGGCCGCGCGGGCCGTGTCGAGCTCGCGGGCGCACAGGCGGCACATCGTCACGTGGGACAGGGCGCGCTCGGTGTCGGCGGGCGAGAGCTGGCCGTCGGCCAGCGCGCTGACCAGGTCCCCGAGGTGGCTCATCGCACGCCCCCGCGCGTCGGCGCGAGGTGCTCCAGCGCGTCGCGGAGCTGGGCGCGGGCCCGGTGGATGCGGGAACGCACGGTGCCGAGCTTGACGCCCAGGGTCACGGCGATCTCCTCGTAGCTGAGGCCCTCGATGTCGCAGAGCACCACGGCGGCGCGGTACTCGGGGCGCAGGGCGTCGAGCGCACGCTGCACGTCCTGGTCCAGGTTGGCGTGCTCGTACCCGCGCTCCGGCCGGCCGAAGTCGCCGGTGTCGGCGACGTGGCCGTCGTCGTCGCCCATCGCCTCCATGCGGATGCGCTTCTTGCGGCGCGCCTGGTCCAGGAAGAGGTTGGTGGTGATGCGATGCAGCCAGCCCTCGAACGTGCCCGGCGTGTAGCTGGACAGCGAGCGGAACACCCGGATGAAGGTCTCCTGCGTCAGGTCCTCGGCGTCCTGCTTGTTGCCGGTCAGACGGTAGGCGAGCCGGTAGACGCGTGCGGAGTGCTCCCGCACGATCTCTTCCCAGGTCGGGGGCTGCCAGGGCAGGTCGGCGCCGCCCCCGGAGGGTACCGACGCGGTCGCGTCTGCTGCTGGGCGAGTGCTCACAGAAGTCATCGTCCTCTCAACGTACGTCAAAGCCCAGGCGTTCCCACGGGCTGTACCCTGACGCCGCACGTGATGTACACAACTGCCCGGTTCAGCGGAGGAAAGCCATCAGCACAGCGGAGCCGTCAGGCCACGGCAGGGTCGCGGCCTGGGTCTACAGCGAGGCCTTCGTCCCCGAGGACGAGGTGCTCCTGCGCGCCCGCGAACGCGCCTCCGAGCTGGGCACCCCGGCGGTGCTGCCCGGGGTGGGCGCGGTGCTGCGGGTGCTCGCGGCCGCCACGAACGCGCACGCCGTGGTCGAGGTCGGCACGGGGGCCGGCGTCGCCGCGCTCTGGCTGCTGCGCGGCATGCCGCTCGACGGCCAGCTCACCACCATCGACCGGGAGGTGGAGCACCAGCGGGCCGCACGGGCGGCCTTCGCCGAGGACGGCGTCGCCCCGCAGCGCACCCGGATCATCCCCGGGCGGCCCGGGGACGTCCTGCCCCGCCTCGCGGACGGCGCCTACGACCTCGTGCTCGTGGCGAGCGACCCGCTCGCCTACCCCGAGTACGTCGACGAGGCCCTGCGGCTGCTGCGCCCGGGCGGCGTGCTCGCCGTCGACGGCGCGCTGCTGCGGGACCGGGTGGCGGACCCCGCGCGCCGGGACGAGCTCACCACCGTCGTGCGCGAGGTGGGCCGGACGCTGCGCAACGACGAGCGCGTGCTCCCCGCCATGCTGCCGAGCGGGGACGGGCTGCTGCTGGCCGTCCGCCGCTGACCCGCCGAGAGGCCGGTCCCCGCGGCGGACGGCCGCCGAAAGGGTTCAGACCCCGTCCGATATCGGCTCAGCCGACCACGGTCTGGAGAGCGTCACCGAGCTCGCTGGCCTCGGTCGCGTTGAGCTCGACGACGAGCCGACCGCCGCCCTCGAGCGGCACACGCATGACGATGCCGCGCCCCTCCTTGGTGACCTCGAGCGGTCCGTCACCCGTTCGCGGCTTCATCGCAGCCATGTGTGGCTCTCCCATTCCGTTGTCCGGTGTGTAGCAGCATTCATGTCTCCGGCGAACGCCGAGGGCACAGAGCCATTCTAGTTCAAATGGCGCCCCTTACTTTCCACTCGCCCATTCGTGGCCGTTCACCCGACCGGGTGCCAGGAAGGCGCTCGAATCGTGCGTGGGCTCAGGCAAGACCGCGGAGCGCGGCGGCCGGTGGCGCCTCGTCCCGCACGGCCGCCACGAGGTCGAGCACGCGGCGCGTCGCGGCGACGTCGTGGGCCCGGAAGACCCTGGCGCCCAGCCATGCGGCGACCGCCGTCGCGGCCAGCGTCCCCTCCAGGCGCTCCTCGGGCGGCAGGTCGAGCGTCTCGCCCACGAAGTCCTTGCGGGACAGCGCCATGAGCAACGGGAAACCCAGCCCGGCGAGGGCGCCGGTGCGCCGCAGCAGGTGCAGCGAGTGCCAGGTGTTCTTGCCGAAGTCGTGCGTCGGGTCCACGAGCACGGACTCGCGCGGCACACCGCGGGCCACGGCCCGCTCCGCGGCGGCCCGGAGGGTCGCCACGACGTCGGCCAGCAGCCCGTCCCGCCCGTCCCCCTCCCCCGTGTCAGACGTACAGGTCCCCCCGGTGACCTGTAGGTCTGACACGTCGGGGTACTCCACGCGGTACGGGTCCGTGCGCGGCACGGCGCCGCCCGTGTGGGAGCAGACGACGCCGACGCCGGCGGCGCCCGCCACCTCCACCAGGCCGGGATCGTGCCCGGCCCAGGTGTCGTTGATCAGGTCCGCGCCGGCGTCGATCGCCGCGCGGGCCACCCCGGCACGCCAGGTGTCGACCGAGACGAACAGATCGGGCACGGCGCGGCGGACGGCGGCCACGAACGGCACCACCCGGCGGATCTCCTCCGCCTCGTCGACCGGCGTGCCGTTGCCCGCGCGCACGCCGCCGACGTCGAGGATCTCGGCGCCGTCGGCGTACGCGCGCTCAGCGGCGGCCAGTGCCGCGGCGTCGCCGGGCACCCGGGCGGGCGCGTAGAACGAGTCGGTGGTGCGGTTCAGCACCGCCATCACGACCGGCCGCACCGCCCGCCCGTCGCGCCCCACCTCCCGCCCGCGCAGCACCAGCGGCGCGGACGCCGGCGGGACCGCGTCGGCGGGGGCCTCCGGATGGTCCACCGGCTCCGGGTGGTCCACCTAGGAGTTGCCCACGACGGCGTCGTGCCGGCTCGCCGCCGACGCCTGCTCGGTGGCACGCTCCGCCGCCACCGCGGCCTGCAGCGCCGCCTGCTCGGCCGCGATCTGGTGGGCCCGGTCGACGACGTGCCGCACCGCGTCGGCCGGGTCGTCGGTCAGGTGGATGATGTCGAGGTCGGCGGCGCTGATGACACCGTGCTCCAGCGCCGTGGTCCGCACCCACTCCAGGAGCCCGCCCCAGTACTTCTTTCCCACCAGGACGATCGGGAACTGGGTCACCTTGTGGGTCTGCACCAGGGTGACCGCTTCGAAGAGCTCGTCGAAGGTGCCGAATCCCCCGGGCATCACGATGAATCCCTGCGCGTACTTCAGGAACATCGTCTTTCGCGCGAAGAAGTACCGGAAGTTGATGCCGAGATTGACGTACTCGTTGACGCCCTGTTCGAAGGGCAGCTCGATACCGAGACCCACCGACGTCCCGCCCGCCTCGGCGGCGCCCTTGTTCGCGGCCTCCATGATGCCGGGCCCGCCGCCCGTGATGACGGCGTAGCCGGCCTCGACCAGGAGCCGGCCCACGGTCTCCCCGGCGGCGTAGTCGGGGTGCCCGGGCTTGGTGCGTGCGGAGCCGAACACCGACACGGCCTGCCCCAGCTCGGCGAGCGCGCCGAAGCCCTCCACGAACTCGCTCTGGATGCGCAGCACGCGCCAGGGGTCCGAGTGCAGCCAGTCGGTGTCCTGGTCGGATGCCAGGAGTCGCTGGTCCGTGGTGGTCCGCGGGATCTGGTTCCCGCGCAGCAGCACGGGACCGCGGCGGTACCCGGTGCCGGACTGTGGAATGCCGTCGTCGCTCATGCCACCAAACTAGTCGTCGAGCAGCCACGCTCGCAGCGCGTCGCGGCACTGCGCGAGCTGTGCCACGGGGAGGTGCTCGTCGTCCTTGTGCGCGAGCAGCGGGTCGCCGGGGCCGAAGTTCACCGCGGGCACCCCGAGCTCGGAGAACCGGGCGACGTCGGTCCACCCGTACTTGGGTGCCGGCGCGCCGCCCGTCGTGGCCAGCACCGACTGCACGAACTGGGCCGCCAGCGGGTCGTCGAGGCCCGGGCGGGCGCCGCCCGCGGCGTCCGTCACGACGAGCTCGAAGCCCTCGAACACCTCCCGCAGGTGCGCCTCCGCCTCGGCCGCGGAGCGCGAGGGGGCGAACCGATAGTTCACCTCCACCGTGCACGCGTCCGGGATGACGTTGCCCGCGATGCCGCCCTCGATCCGGACGGCGTTGAGCCCCTCGCGGTAGACCAGGCCGTCGACCTCGACCTCGCGCGGCGCGTAGGCCGCCAGCCGGCCGAGCACGGGCGCGACCGCGTGGATCGCGTTCTCGCCCGTCCAGGCCCGCGCCGAGTGCGCGGCGACGCCGTGGGTGCGCACCTCGACGCGCATGGTGCCGTTGCAGCCGCCCTCGATACCCGCGTTCGACGGCTCGCCCAGGATCGCGAAGTCGCCCCGCAGCAGCTCGGGGTGGTTGCGCGCCAGGCGCCCCAGGCCGTTCAGCGCCGAGTCGACCTCCTCGTGGTCGTAGAAGATCCACGTGAGGTCGTGGGCGGGCGCGGTGCCGGGCGCCCCGAGCTCGACCGCCAGGGCGAGGGCGACGGCCACGCCGCCCAGCATGTCCACGGTGCCGCGGCCCCAGAGCACCGCGTCCGCGCCGTCGGCCCCCTCGACCAGGCGGGTCGGCAGGTTGTCCGCGATCGGCACGGTGTCGATGTGCCCGGCGACGACGACGCGCCGCTCCCGCCCGAGGTTCGTCCGGGCGACCACGGCGTCGCCGTCGCGCAGCACCTCCAGGTGCGGGCAGGCGCGCAGCAGCGTCTCGATCGCGTCGGCGAGGGCCCGCTCGTCGCCGCTGACGGACGGGATGTCGCAGAGGATGCGGGTGAGGGCGACGAGGTCGGCCCCCTCGCCGGACGGGTCGAGCAGGGCAGGGTCGATCGCGTTGTCCACAGGGCAAGCCTAGGTGCTGTTCGCGGCCGTTAGGCTGGACGCATGACGACCGCATGGGGCTTCGGCCTTGCCACGATCGCCGACGACGGCACCACCCTCGACACCTGGTACCCGGCGCCCGCCCTCGGCGACGCGCCCGCCGGCGCCACCCCGCCGGAGACGCTCACGGCGGCCACCGGCACGGACGAGGTGCGCCGGGTCCGGCTGGAGGTCGTGACCACGCAGATCGACCTCGCCGACCCGCCCAAGAGCGTCTCCGACGCCTACCTGCGGCTGCACCTGCTCTCGGCCCGTCTCGTCCAGCCGCACGGGCTGAACATGGACGGCATCTTCGGGGCCCTGACCAACGTGGTCTGGACCAGCGCCGGCCCGTGCGCCGTCGAGGGCTTCGAGGAGACCCGCCTGCGGCTGCGCGCCCGCGGGCACGTCACCGTCTTCGGCGTCGACAAGTTCCCCCGCATGGTCGACTACATCGTCCCGTCGGGCGTCCGGATCGCCGACGCCGACCGGGTCCGTCTGGGCGCGTACCTCGCCCCCGGCACCACCGTGATGCACGAGGGCTTCGTCAACTTCAACGCGGGCACGCTCGGCGTCTCGATGGTCGAGGGCCGCATCTCGGCGGGCGTCACCGTCGGCGACGGGTCCGACGTCGGCGGCGGCGCCTCGATCATGGGCACCCTGTCGGGCGGCGGCAAGCAGGTCGTGTCGCTCGGCGAGCGCTGCCTCCTGGGCGCCAACGCGGGCCTCGGCATCCCCCTGGGCGACGACTGCGTGGTCGAGGCCGGCCTGTACCTCACCGCGGGCACCAAGGTGACGGTGCTCGGCGCGGCGGCCGACCCGTACGGCGACGGCACCGCCCCCGTCAAGGCACGCGACCTCGCGGGCCGCAGCAACCTGCTGTTCCGGCGCAACTCCACCACGGGCGCCGTCGAGGTGCTCGACCGGACCGGCGTCGGCATCGAGCTCAACGAGGTGCTGCACGCCAACTGAGGCAAGCCAGGCACGCGAGCCGAGGCACCAGCCCGACCCGTTTTGCACCATCCCTGACCAGGCGGATTACAATTCGTGGCCCTCCTGATACCGCCCCGGACGACAGGGAGCTCCGCATGGCAGTGCTGGCCGAGACCGGCCCACCGGTCCCGCCACCCGTAGACGGCTCGACGCCGCGACGGCCGCTCGGGCGCGCCCTGAAGTACGCCGTCGCGATCGGCGCCGTGTGCGTGGTCGCCACGGTCGGCGTCGTCGTCGGGCTGAACCGGCTGGCGGGCTCGGGGCCCGTCACCGAGCGGTGCACCGCGGTGCTCGACGGCTCGAACTGGTACCTCTCGCCCGACCAGGCGGACAACGCGGCGCTCGTGGCCGGGACGGCGGTCGCCCGCGGCCTGCCGGCCCGCGCGGCGACGATCGGCCTGGCCACGGCGCTGCAGGAGTCGAAGCTCATCAACATCGACTACGGCGACCGGGACTCGGTCGGGCTGTTCCAGCAGCGACCGTCCCAGGGCTGGGGCGACGCGAACCAGATCCTCGACCCGGTCTACTCGACCAACGCCTTCTACGACGTGCTGGTGAAGGTCGAGGGGTACGAGGACATGGAGGTGACGGACGCGGCGCAGACCGTGCAGCGTTCCGCCTACCCCGACGCCTACGCGCAGCACGAGACGCGGTCCCGCGCCTGGGCCTCCGCCCTGACGGGCAACTCCCCCGCGGCGCTGTCCTGCGAGCTCGCCCCCGTGGCCGACGCCGACCAGATCGCCCCCGACGCCGCCCGCGACGTGGTGGCGGGCCGCCTGGGCCGGGACCTGGGCCTCGCGCCCGCGACCGGTGCGGCGGACCCGAACCGGCAGGACCCGGCGTCGGCGACCGTAACGGTGGACGCGACCCCCCTGACGCCGGACGACCCCGCGCGGGGCGCCTGGGCCACCGGCCAGTGGGCGGTGGCGACGGCCCAGTCCACGCAGGCCGTCGAGGTCCACGTGGACGACCAGGTGTGGCTGCGCGACGAGGCCGCGTGGGTCGACGCCGAGACGCGGCTGCGCCCGGGCGAGGTCCGCATCACGGTCGACGCCGCGGAGTAGCACCAGCACAACGTGTCAGACCCTCAGGTCACCGGGGTGACCTGAGGGTCTGACACGTTCAGAGGGTGGTGGTCAGCTGTCGCCGCCGCCCATGAGGCCGCCCAGGCCGGAGGCGTTGCCGCCCTCGTCCTGCTTGGGCCGCGGCCGCTCGTAGTCGTCCTCCACGTGCAGCTCCGCGATGTCCTCGCCGAGCTTGTTCAGCAGCGCGTGCCGCGCCTCGCGACGGCGGCGCTGCTCCAGCGGCTCCGGCACGGGGGCCGCCGCGATGAGCCGCTGCGTGTACTCCTCGCGGGGGTTGTGCAGCACCTCCTCGCGCGGGCCCTGCTCCACGATGCGGCCGCTCTGCAGCACCACCACGCGGTGGGCCAGCAGGTCGATCACCGCGAGGTCGTGGCTCACGAACAGGCAGGCGAACTTGTACCGCTCCTGCAGCGCCGTGAACATCTTGAGCACGTTGGCCTGCACGGAGACGTCCAGGGCCGACGTCGGCTCGTCCGCGACCAGCAGCTCGGGGTCGAGCGTCAGGGCGCGGGCGATGCTGACGCGCTGGCGCTGCCCGCCCGAGAGCTCGTGCGGGTAGCGGTTGTAGACGCTGCGGGGCAGCTCGACGGCGTCGAGCAGCTCCAGCACCCGGCGACGGCGCGACCGGTCGTCGCCCTCCTTGTGCACCACGAGCGGCTCGGCGATCACGTCACCGATCGGCAGGCGCGGGTTGAGCGAGGACGCCGGGTCCTGGAACACCACGCCGATGCGCTTGCGCAGCGCCTTGAGCTCCTTGCCCCGCATCCTGCCGAAGTCGGTGCCGAGGATCGACACCGAGCCGGAGGCCGCGGGGATCAGGCCCAGCGCGCACTTCGCGATGGTGGACTTGCCGGAGCCCGACTCGCCCACCAGGCCGACGATCTCGCCCTGCGCCACGGACAGCGACACGTCGTCGACGGCCCGGAAGGTCGGCTTGCCCAGCCGGTGGTACTCGATGACCAGGTTGTTCAGGTCGAGGGCGGGCACGTCCTCGGGGGCGGCCTGCACGGGCGCGACGTCGCCGAACTGGCCCGGGCCGGAACCCAGGTGAGGCACCGCGGCCAGCAGGCGCTTGGTGTACTCGTGCCGCGGGTGGTTGAGCACCTGGTCGGCGGTCCCGGTCTCCACGAGGTCGCCCTTGAGCATGACGGCGACGCGGTCGGCCATGTCGGCCACGACGCCCATGTTGTGGGTGATCAGCAGGATGCCGGTGTTCAGCTTGTCCTTGAGCGAGCGCAGCAGGTCGAGGATGTCGGCCTGCACGGTCACGTCGAGGGCCGTCGTGGGCTCGTCGGCGATGATCACCTTGGGGTCGCACGCGATCGCCATGGCGATGACGACGCGCTGGCGCTGACCGCCGGAGAGCTCGTGCGGGTACTGCTTGAGCCGGCGCTCGGGCTCGGGGATGCCGACCATGGCGAGCAGCTCGGCGGCGCGCGCCGTGGCCTGCTTGCCGTAGGCGATGCCGTGCAGCTGCAGGCCCTCGGTGAGCTGGTCACCGATGGTGAGCACCGGGTTCAGCGCGGTCATGGGCTCCTGGAACACCATGGCCACGTCGTTGCCGCGCATGTCGCGCAGGCCGCGGCCGTCGAGGGCGCCCACCACCTTGTCGCCCACGCGGATGGTGCCGCCGACGCGCGCGTTGCGGGGCAGCAGGCCGAGCGCCGTCATCGACGTGACGGACTTGCCCGAGCCGGACTCGCCCACGAGCGCGACGACCTCGCCGGGCCGGACCTCCAGGTCGATGCCCTTGACGGCGTGCACGTCGCCGAACTCGGTCTTGAACGTGACGGTGAGGTCTTCGAACGCGAGGACCGCGTCGCCGGACGCCGTGATCGAACCCGGCGCGCTGATGTCGAGAGTCGTCATTCTCAGTCCTTGGTCCGGTTCTGGCGGGGGTCGAACGCGTCGCGCAGGCCGTCGCCGATGAAGTTCACGCACAGGGCGATGGCCAGGATCATCAGGCCCGGCCACCAGAACAGCCAGGGCCGGGTCGTGAAGGCGGCCTGGTACTCGGAGATGAGCGTGCCGAGCGAGGTGTCGGGCGGCTGGACGCCGAACCCGAGGAAGCTCAGCGAGGTCTCGAGCAGGATCGCCGCCGAGATCGACAGCGTCGCGGACACGATGATCACGCCGACGGCGTTGGGCAGCACGTGCCGCGTGATGATGCGCCAGGGGCCCGTGCCGACCGCCTGGGCCGCGAGCACGAAGTCGCGCTCGCGCAGCGAGAGCACCTCGCCCCGCACCAGGCGGGCCAGGCTCGTCCAGGTGACGAGGCCGAGCACGAGGGCCAGGCCGAGGATGCCCCAGCTCGCGGCCGTCTTGCCCAGCACCGCGGCGATCACCAGCAGCGGGATGACGATGAAGACGTCGGTCACCCGCATGAGGATCGACTCGATCCAGCCGCGGTAGAAGCCCGCCAGCGCGCCGATCAGCGTGCCCACGATCGTGGAGATGATGCCTACGGCGAACGCGATGATCAGCGAGAACTGCGTGCCGCGCATGACCAGCGCGAAGTAGTCCTTGCCGCCGGTGTCCTGACCGAAGGGGTACTCCCAGGTGGGCGCGCCGTCGCCGATCTTGTCGTACTGGAGCCGGTAGTCCTTGGGCCACCAGCCGGGGATGTCGCCGACGCCGATGGACGTGAACGCCACCACGATGATGATGCCCAGCACGATCATCGAGCTGAGGGCGGCCCGGTGCCGGAAGAACCGGCGCGCGACGAGCTGGCCCTGGCTGTAGGACTTGTCCTCGCCGGGCAGCGGGTCGGCGGAGCCGCCGGCGGCGAGGCCGACCGCGTCCACTCCGGTGGCCGTGACCTGCGGCTCGTAGTCCTCGCCGCCGGGGTTGCTGTTCCTGATGTCACTCATGTCTGTGTCTCCTGCCGTGGCCCGCGCTCAGCGCCGGATCCGGGGGTCGAGGGCCGCGTACGCGATGTCTGCCAGCAGGTTCATCAGCACGGCGGCGATGCCCGTGACGAGGAAGAACGCCATCACCGGCGCCGGGTCGACGGCGTTCAGGCCGTCCTGGAACAGGGCACCCATGCCCTTCCAGCCGAACACCTGCTCGGTGATGATCGCGCCGCCGATGATGCCCGCGAAGTCGAACGCGATGATCGTCGTGATCGGGATCAGCGCGTTGCGGAACGCGTGCTTGACGATGACCTCGCGCTCGGACAGGCCCTTGGACCGGCCGGTGCGCACGTAGTCCTGGTTCAGCGTCTCGAGCATCGAGGACCGCGTGTACCGCGAGTAGCTCGCCACGGAGACCAGGGTGAGCAGGACGGTCGGCAGCAGGATCTGCGTGCCCATGTCGAGCACCTGCTCCCAGAACTCGCCGGTGAAGTTCGGCGTCTGCGAGCCGATCGTCGAGATCGGGCGGGACTTGATGCCCAGGAAGCTGGACCAGTGCGCGATGAGGATGTCGGCGACGACCAGGAGGCTGGTGATGACGCCGGTGATGCCGGTGACGAGCATGGACTGCTTGCGGGCGTAGCCGCCCCAGGCGGCGCCGATCCCCACGGAGACCACGATCGCCAGCACGAACAGTCCCGCGAGCAGGAGCCAGCTCGGGCTGTTGACCAGGAGCGGCGCGAAGGCCAGGTACGAGATCGTGCCGACGGCGGATGTCGTGAGCGCCGCGTACAGCGCGCGCCGGTTGCGGACGCCGGCGACGAGCGACGTGACGAGGACACCCGCGGCGACCGAGACGACGAGGACGCCGCCGATGCCGAACATCGGCTCGCGCCACCAGTTGAGGGCGTTGAAGACGAAGAGGGTGATCATGACGAACGCGAACACGGCCGCCGCCGTCAGCAGCCGGCGCTTCCTGGTGCCGCCGAGGACCGCCTGGAGCAGGAAGGCCGCCACCACCGCGACTATCACGATGGTCAACGGCGCGTAGTGCCCGTCGGCTATCCAGTTGTTGTACTGGATGGCCGCGTACTCCTTGAGCAGCGTGGCCGCCCAGAAGACCGGCAGCGAGAAGAAGAGGAACGCGCTGAACGTGATCGAGTAGTCGAAGCCCGAGTACTGCCGGATCGCGGTGAGGATGCCGAGCGAGATGCCGACGACGATGGCGAGCAGCGTGGCCACGGTCACCAGGCGCAGCGTGGAGCTGGCCGCCTGCTGCGTCAGGCCGAGCACGTCGACGCCGTTCACGGTGACGCCGAGGTCACAGTTGCCGGTGAAACAGCCTCCGACGCCCCTGAGCCAGTCCCAGTAGCGCTCGTACCAGGGATCGTCGAGCCGCAACAGCGCGGTCCGCTGGTCGATGAGCTGCTGCTTGTTCTGGACGTTGGACTCGCGCAGGTCCTTGAGCGGGTCGCCCGAGTTGATGGTCAGGACGTACACGAGCAGTGAGGCGCCGAGCAGGACGAGCGCCGAGGCGCCGATGCGCCGGAGGATGAACTTGAGCACGGGTTGGACCCTTCGAGGCGGACGCAGCACGGCGTCTGCTGGGGAATGCGATCAGCGTGTCACTATAGGACACAGGATGAAAATTGCCGCCATCCGCCCAGGTCAGAACTGGAAATAATCCTGATCGGGTGCGCACAGCCCTGCGGGGAAGGGACCAGAGGCGCCCTTCCCCGCAGGTACTACGTCAGGCTCGCGTCAGGAGGCGCGGGCCCACTGCTCGGAGGTCCACAGCACGCCGCTCTGGGCGGCGGTGTTGCGGACGTTCTCCAGGCTGGAGCTGCTGGCGATGACGCCCGGGTGCGAGAACAGCGGGATGCCGAAGAGCGTGTCCCACAGCTGCTTCTCGATGATCACGGTCTGCTCGGCGTGCACCGCCTCGTCCGTGGTCGAGGCGAGCGTCTTCCACGCCTCGTCGACGGTCTCGTCGGAGTAGCCACCGTAGTTCTGCTGACCGGTCGAGGAGTAGATGTTCTCGCCCGAGGCGATCTGGCCCGAGCCGGCCCAGGCGAACAGGGCGACCTCGTAGTCACCGTTCGGCAGGTCCTTGTCGAAGAAGTCCGGCGCGGCGGAGTCGACGATCTCGAAGCCGACCTGGTCGCACGAGGACTTGATGGCCTCGACCTCGGCGGCACGGCGGGGGTTCGGCGCGGCGTAGCCGATACGAACCTTCTCGCCCTCCTTGAGGCCCGCGGCCTCGAACTTCTCCTTGGCGGCGTCGAGGTCGACCTCGTCGTACCGGCCGTCGTAGGAGCCCGAGACGGTGTCCTCGTAGTTGTCCTGGAACGGGAAGACCTCGCGGGCGTTCATGATGACGGCCTCGGGGGCGATCGGCTTGATCAGGTCGTCCACGATCTTCTGGCGCGGCACGCAGAGCGCGAACGCCTCACGGGCCTCCAGGCTGTCGGAGAAGATGCCCGAGTTGAAGTTGAAGTCGAGGTGCTCCCAGGTCAGGTTCTGGTTGGTGTCCACCGTGACGGCGTCACCGAGCTGCTCGAGCTGCGTCACCGTGTCGACGGTCGGGCCGTTCGGCTGGATGACGTCGAGGTCACCGTTGGCGAGGGCCTGGATCTGCGCGTCGGCGGCGACGAAGCGGAACGTGAGCTCCTTCGTGGCGGCGGGCGTGCCCCAGTAGGCGTCGTTCGCCTCGAGGGTGATGTACTGGCCGGCCTCCCAGCCGTCGGCCTTGAAGTTGTACGGGCCGCTGACCGGGGCGATCGCCGGGTCCGGGACGTTGCCCGGCTGCGACAGCCAGCCCTCGTTCCAGAACTTCGCGGCGTCCTTCAGGACGTCGAGGTCGAGGTCCTGGATGGCGGTGACGAGCTCCTCGGTGGAGATGCCCGCCTGCTCGGCGACGACGTGGGCCGGGAAGGCCGAGCCGATCTGGATGCGCCAGTCGGCGTACACGCGCTCGTAGTCGTAGGTGAACGACTTGGCGTCCGGGGAGTCCGCCTGCGGGCCCTCGGGGACGTAGTCGCCCAGCGTCAGGCCGGAGATGTGGTTGAACAGCGGGGTCTCGGAGCCGTCCTCCGTGACCTTGCCGTCCTCGGTGATCGCCTGTGCGGCCCAGTCGAGCAGGTAGTCCGCGTAGGTGACCGGGGTGCCGTCGGACCAGGCAGCCTCGTCGTTGAGGGTGTACTGGACCTGCAGCGGGTCCTCGGACAGCGCCTCGTAGGTGCCGTACTCCTCGTCGGCGCAGATCGAGCCGTCGGCGCCGAAGTAGTAGAAGCCCCCGAAGAGGCGGTCGGTCACGGCGCTGTTGTACGTGGAGTAGGTCTCCGGGGTGTTCGAGTTGTAGCCGAGGAACTCGTCCTCGACCGACACCTTGATCTCACCGTCAGCGGTGGTGACGTCCCCGAGGTCCGCCTTGCAGGGGCCGTCGGCCGCGGCCGAGGTCGCAGTGGCATCACCTTCGGCCGGGTCGTCGCTGCCCGCCGGGCTGGTGCACGCCGAGAACAGCAGCGCACCACTGGCGGCCACTGCGACGGCGGCGCTCAGTCGCCTGATCTTCAATGTTCCTCCTCAGAAATGCCGGTGACGGTCACCATCGCCGCCACGCCGCAACGCGTGGGGTGAGATGTCCGTCACCGTCATGGTTTCCGCTCACGCTACTCACGCGATGGGAGGGTTTGCCCTACTTCGCCGTTTGCAGGAACTGATCGTTACCGACCTGATATCGCCCCGTAGCGGCACCGTCGCCGCCGTTCAAAGACGGAAACAGGGCGGTAACACCTCGGGTGAAATTTCACACCCATCCGTGCGAACGCGCCACCGCGACGAACGCACCCCGGGTCGCCAGGACCTGCTCGGCGGTGAGCGTGGGTACTCCGGCGAGCAGCACCTCGGTCACCTCGACGGCGAGCTCGCGCTCGGACGGACCCTCGCCGTCGGGCCGCGGACCGGGGTCGGGCAGGGGCGGGAGGAAGGCGGGGACGGGCGTCGTGGTCGCGCCCGCGCCGACGGCGGCCGACGCCATGGCCGGGGTCAGGGCGGGAGCCGGCGCCACCAGGGTGACCGTCGAGGCCTTCAGGCCCCGGTCGCCGTCCTCCACCGCGAAGTCCACGACCGCGCCCACCGCGAGGTTGCGCTTGTCGAACTCGAGGTCGTTGACGTGGATGAACACGTCGTCACCGCCGGTGTCCGGTGCAACGAACCCGTAGCCGCGAACCTCATCGAACCTGATGACCTTGCCTTGAACCACGGCACACACTCCGCCTCGTAATGAACCCTGCGACATCGAGTCTAGGACGGTTGTCCAACTCCGCCTGGGCAACGCGCGCGGCGTTCCGCGCGTTCCGTCCCACGGAATACCGGCCCGGTCTACCGGCCGCGGCGGGCCCGTCGCGGGGTCCGGGCCGCCGGTTCCGCGGCGGTGGCATATTACGTAGCGTGTCGAGGACCTGCCCGCACCCGAGGAGAGACCGCTGAGCACCGAGGTCTGGTACGTGAGCTACGGGTCCAACATGGCCCGGGCCCGGCTGGACTGCTATCTCCAGGGCGGTCGCCCGCCCGGGGCGCGGCGCACCTACCCGGGGGCGCGCGACCGCACCCCGCCGCGCGAGGACCGGGCGGTCCACCTGCCCGGACGCCTCTGGTTCGCGGGCGAGTCCAGCGTCTGGGGCGGAGGCGTGGCGTTCTACGACCACGACGCCGTGGGCCCGACGCCAGCGCGCGCCTACCGCATCACCTCCGGCCAGCTCGCCGACGTCGCCGCCCAGGAGATGCACCGCTCCCCCGCACCCGACGACCCGCTGGAGGCCCTGCTCCGGTCGGGCGTCGCGCGGCGGCACACCGCGGGACCGGGCCGGTACGAGACGCTGATCGCCGTCGGGCGGCTGGACGGGCTGCCGATGCTCACCTTCACCGCGCCGCACGGGCACGCGGGGCGGCCCCACGCGGCGCCCTCCGCCGCCTACGTCGCGATGATCGCCGCGGGCCTGCGCGAGGCGCACGGCTGGTCCGACGCCGAGGTCCGGACCTACCTGTCGTCGGTGGTCCCTCGCGCCGGGGGCGCCGGACGGGGCTAGCGTGCCGACATGACGATCCGCGCGCTGGAGACCTCCGAGGTACTGCGGCGCGCGGACGAGATCGCCGGGATCTTCCAGCGCGCCTTCGGCTACTCCGACGAGCGGCGCGACCACTTCCGCGACACCCGGCTCGCCTACCTGCCCCTCTACGACGGCGCGCTGACGTTCGGCGCCTTCGAGGACGAGGCGCTGGTGGGCTTCGTGTACGGGTTCGACTACCAGCCCGGCCACTGGTGGCCCTCGCAGGTGGGGCCGGCGCTGGAGCGTGCGGGTCACGCCGACTGGGCCGACGACGCCTTCGAGCTCAACGAGCTGGAGATCCTGCCCGAGCACCAGGGCCGCGGCCACGGGACCGCGCTGCTGCGCGAGCTGCTGGGCCGGTCCGACCACCGCCACACCCTGCTGTCCACCACCGCCGACCCCGAGGACCGGGCCAAGGTGCTCTACCGGCGCCTGGGGTTCGTGGACCTGGTGCCCGGGTTCCGGTACGCCGGCGTCACGGAGCCGGCGAACATCATGGGCCGACGGCGGCCGGGCTGACTCAGCGCTTCCACTCGTAGGGCGTCGTGGTGGACACCTTGTGGAAGCCGTAGCGCTCCAGGATGGGGCGGGAGTACTCGGTCGAGTCGCTGTGGATCAGGGTCTTGCCCCGCGCGAGGGCCGAGCGCGCGCGTGCCGCCGTCAGCGCGCGGTAGATGCCCTTGCCCCGCCACTCCGGGCGGGTGCTGCCGCCCCAGATGCCCGCGAAGTCGGTGCCCGGCACGGGCTCCAGCCGGCCGGCGGTGACGATCGCGCCGTCGGCCTCCGCGACCCACAGCTCCATCTCGGGGTCGATCGCCTGCCGGCGCAGGATCGCGTTCGCGGTGCTGTCGGACACCGGGCCGCCGAACACCTCGTCCTGCATCGCGCACATGGCGCGCACGTCCGCCTCCTCGGTGACCCGGCGCAGCGTGACGCCGTCGGGCAGCGGGACGTCGACGGCGAGCGCGGCCGCCTCGCCGATCATGATCGACTCGGGCTCCTCGGCGACGAACCCGTGCTCGGCGAGGGCCTCCGCCAGCCCCGGGGCGTGGTCGTGGCCGCGGGTCTTCCACTCGACCCGCGTGATGCCGCCGTCGGCCCGGAAGTGCGCGACCGCCTGCTCGACGAGCTCCTGGACGCGCGCCTCGTCGGCGCCGTCGAGGTCGCGGTAGGTGACGAAGCCGCGTCCGCCCAGGAAGGTCACGAGCCGGAGCGGGCCGAGGCGCGTCACGGAGATCGCGCTCGGGGTCTCGGCGTCGGTGCGGAGCTGTTCGTCGTACGCCTGGAGCAGGCGCGAGGTGTCGGTCATGGGCCGATGCTCCGTCGCCGGGCCGAAGCCCGGCAACGGATTTACGTGTCAGACGTACAGGTCACTCCCGTGACCTGTACGTCTGACACGTGGACTGGCGTCAGTCCTTGGTGATCGTGCCGCCCTCGGTGACCACCGGGACCCCGTTCTCCGGGGTGGTCGGCGTCTCGTCGGCGTCCGCCTCGGGGGCGGACGCCGAGGTGGAGAGCTCGAACGGCTCGCCGTCGTGCTTCTCGACGCCGGAGTCGACCGTCTCGGCCAGCACCTGCACCGCCAGCTCCCGCTTGAGGACGAGCGGGTCGCTGGAGAGGTCCTTCCACAGCGCGACGCACAGCACGAGCATCACGACGACGAACGGCAGCGCCGAGACGATGGTGATGTTTTTCAGGCCGTTCAGCGCCGCGGCTGGATCGTCGCCGCCGGCCAGCAGCATCGCCGCGGCCACGGCACCGGTGCTGACGCCCCAGAAGATGACCGACTTCTTGGTGGGGTTCTCGGCGCCGTTCTCGGACAGCCCGCCCATGATGATGGAGGCGGAGTCGGCGCCGGTGACGAAGAAGATCGCCACGAGCACGACGGCGAGGATCATCAGCGCGATCCCGACCCAGCCGGGGACCGGCAGGGCCCCGAGGGTCTGGAAGAAGATGAGGTCGAAGTTGATGTCGGCCCCGCCCTGCCCGAAGGCGGCGAGGGCCGCACCGGCGTCCTGCGCCTGCTCGGCGCGCTCCTGCAGGCCGATGGCGCCGCCGCCGAAGATCGCGAACCAGATGGTCGACACGATCGAGGGCACCAGCAGCACGCCGGTGACGAACTGGCGCACGGTGCGGCCGCGCGAGATGCGGGCGATGAACGGGCCGACGAACGGCGTCCAGGACACCCACCAGGCCCAGTAGAAGATGGTCCAGGAACCCATCCAGTCGGCGAGCGCCTCGTCGCCGGAGGCCGCGGTCCGCGAGGCCATCTCGGGCAGGTCGCCGACGAAGGCGCCGAGGGAGGCGGGCAGCACGTTCAGGATGAAGAGCGTGGGGCCGCCGATGAAGACGATGATCGCGAGCAGGAGCGCGAGCCACATGTTGGCGTTGGACAGCCACTGGATGCCGCGCTCGATGCCGGAGACGGCCGAGAGGACGAACAGGCAGGTCAGGATCGCAATGATGACGACGAGCGTCGCCGTGCCGACGGACTCCATGACGCCCGAGTGCTGGATACCGCCGCCGATCTGCAGGGCGCCGAGGCCCAGGGAGCAGGCTGAGCCGAACAGCGTGGCGAGGATCGCGAGGATGTTGATGACGCGGCCGCCCGCGCCGTTGACGGCCTTGCGGCCGAAGAGCGAGGTGAACATCGAGCTGAACAGCTGCGCGCGGCCCAGGCGGTACGTGCCGTAGGCCATGCCGAGGCCGACGATCGCGTACATGGCCCAGGGGTACAGGGTCCAGTGGAACAGGGTCTGCCCCATGGCGGTGGACGCGGCCGCGGGCGTGGACCCGTCGACGGTGCCGGGCGGGGGCGCCATGTAGAAGTAGAGCGGCTCGCCGACGCCGTAGAACATGAGGCCGATGCCCATGCCGGTCGCGAACATCATCGCGATCCAGGAGGGGGTGGAGAACTGGGGCTTCTCGCCGTCCTGCCCCAGGGGAATCTTGCCGAACTTGCCCATCGCGACGACGATCACGAAGACGGTGAAGATCGTGGCGGCGGAGACGAACAGCCAGCCGAAGTTCTTCAGGACGCCGCTGAGGGCACTGTCCGCCACCGTGCCGAGGCTGTCGGGGCTCGCGAAGCCCCACACGATGAACGCGAGCGCGATGAGGCCCGCGACGCCGAAGACGATCCGGTCGGTCCCGACGCGGTGGTCCTGCGGGCCGCGTGCGGCCCGCTCGACCCGGTGCGCTGCGCGCTGGACGCGCCCCAGCAGGGTCTTGGTGGATTCTGAGGTACTCATCACAACGGCCCTACCTTCCGCCCGGGTCTGCCGGGTGGTCACACGAGGAGGGCCAGGACTCCTTTACACATGAAGCGACGATTTACAGAGCGCTTCACGTTAGCATCACACCTGCTTTTCACCCCGACCAGCGAGGACGGGGAAACGGCGGCACGCCGCGGGGCGTGCCGCCGTCGGTCACCCCTTGAGCCCGCTGTGGGCGAGCCCCTGGACGAACTGCTTCTGGGCCACGAGGAACACGGCCAGGACGGGCAGCACGGTGAGCGTCGTCGCTGCTAGCTGGACGTTCCACATCGGTCCGCCGTAGGCGTCGACGTACTGGGTCAGCGCCTGCGGGAGCGTGAAGTTCTCCTTGCTGGAGAGGTACACGATGGGCTCGAGGTAGAGGTTCCAGGACTTCAGGAACGTGAAGATCGCCACGGCGCCCAGCGCCGACCGGGAGAGCGGGAGCGCGATGCGCCAGAACACTCCCCAGCGCCCGAGCCCGTCGATCCGGCCCGCCTCCTCGAGCTCGGTGGGCAGCCCGAGGAAGAACTGGCGCATGATGAACACGGCCAGGACGGCGGGTGCCCCGAGCACGGGGATCACGATGAGCGGCCAGTGCGTGTCGATGAGGCCGAGGGTGTTGACGATGCGGAACAGCGGCACGATCGTCACCTCGGACGGCACGAGCAGCCCGACGAGCACCAGGACGAACAGGGCGTTGGCCCCGGGGAACCGGATGCGCGCGAACGCGTAGCCCGCCATCGCGGACACGAGCATGGTGCCCGCGGTGACCAGGACCGCGATGTAGAGGGAGTTCCAGTACTGCTGCGCGAACGGCTGGAGCGTGAAGACCCGGCCGTAGGCCTCGAACGTCGGGTCCTGGGGCCAGATGGTCGGCACCCGGGACAGGATCTCGCTCATCGGCTTGAGGCTGGACGTCGCCATCCACCAGGTGGGGAAGACGAACGGCACGCTCAGCACGATCAGCAGCAGCACGAGCAGCCAGCGGTTCAGGCCGCGGCGGGCCGTGGCGCTCATGTCAGACCTCATGGAAGACCCACCTCTTGCGCGACTGCCACTGGAACAGGGTCAGTACGAGGACGATGACGAACAGGAGCACGGCCAGGGCACTGGCGTAGCCGAACTCGTTGAACCGGAACGCCTGCTGGTACAGGTAGTAGACGAGCACGGTGGTCGAGTTCCCGGGGCCGCCGCCCGTCAGCACGTCGATCTGGGCGAACACCTCCAGCGAGCCGACGATCGTGATGATCGAGACCAGCAGGATGGTGGGGCTGATCAGCGGCAGCGTGATCGAGCGGAACCGGCGCCAGGCGCCGGCGCCGTCGAGCCGGGCCGCCTCCTGCAGCTCCTCGGGCACGCCCTGCAGGGCCGCGAGGAACAGGATCATGTTGAGCCCGACGTTCTTGAACACCTGGACGATGATCACGGCGATCATCGCGGTGGTGGGGTGCCGCAGCCAGTTCGGTCCCTCGACGCCGAGCACCGACAGGAACCCGTTGATGCCGCCGTCGGCCTGGAGCAGGAAGCTCCAGACGATGGTCCAGGCCACGAGCGACACCACGACCGGCGAGAAGAAGAAGGTGCGGAACGTGGTGGTCCCGGGCAGCTTCTGGTTGAGCAGGACGGCGAGCAACAGCGCCAGCGCGATGTTCACCACGACGAGCCCGACCGAGAACCAGACGGTCGCGAGCAGCGCGTCCGTCAGCCCGGGGTCGGACGCCATGCGCTGGTAGTTCTCCGCCCCGACGAACGTGAACGTGTTCGCCAGGACGTTCCACTCGTGCAGGGAGTACCAGACCACCATGCCCAGCGGCAGGACGACGAAGGCGAGGGAGCCCAGGACGACCGGGGCGACCATGGTGTACCCGACGAGCCAGTCGCGGCGCACCGCCGCTGACGCTGTTGCCACGATCAGTCCTCCAGCAGCGGCGTGACCGCCGCGCAGGTGTCGGCCAGGACGGCCTCGACGTCGGCGTCCTCGACCCACAGGGCGTCGAGCTCGGCGCGCACGGTCTCCGACAGCTTGGCGAAGTTCTTGTGCGCCGGCTTGGTCACCGCGTCCTCGACACCCTCGACGACGACGGCCTCGAGCTGGCCCGCGGTCAGCTTCGGGTTGGCGTCGGCGAGGCTCTCCCCGTTGAGCAGCGACTGGCGCGGCGGCGGGAAGTAGGCCGCGAGCTGCCCGGCGTTCTCCGCGTTCGTGAAGTACGCGAGGAAGTCGGCGGCGACGTCCGGGTGCTCGCCCGCGGCGAAGACCCCGACCCCGGCCTGGCCCACGACGTTCTGCTTGCCGGCGGGGCCCTCGGGCAGCGGCACGACGTCCCAGTGGAAGGAGTCGTCCAGCGCCGAGGCCCGGCTGATCTGCGTGATCGTCATGGCGGCGTCACCGGCGAAGAAGTCGGCGGTGGTGCCCGGCTCCGGCATCGCGGCGTCGGTGAAGACGGCGTCGTGGAACCAGGTCATGGCGTCGACCATCGCGGGCTCCGTGAACGTGCACTGCGTGCCGTCCGCGCTCCACGGCGCCGCCTGCCAGCCCGACCACACCGTGGCCAGGTTCTCCCAGGACTGGTACTCGAAGTCGCGCACCACCAGACCCTGCTCGCCGGACTTCTCGGCCGCGGCCGCGGCGATGTCCCGGGCGGCGTCGAACGTCCACTTACCGTCGGCGACCAGGTCGACCGGGTTGGGCTGCCCGGCCTCCTCGATCTGGTCGGTGTTGACGAACATCGCGAACGGGCTGTTGGAGAAGGGGTAGGCGTACAGGCCCTCGCCGTCCTCCCACAGGGTCAGGGCGCTGGGCACCAGGTCGTCGAACGCGTAGTCCTCGGTGCCCTCCAGCACCGGGCGCAGGTCCACGAGCGCGCCGCTGGAGACGAACTCCGGGGCGTTGCTCTCGAAGATCCACGCCAGGTCCGGGGCGTTGCCGCCCGCGAGCTGGGTGGTCAGGGCCGTGGTGTAGTCCTCGAACGGGATGGTCTCGAACTTCACGCTCGAGACCAGCTCGGGGTTCTCCGCGACGTAGGCGTCGGCGATGGACTGGAAGAGCGCGAGCTGCGTCTCGTCCGCCGTCCAGACGGTCATCCGCAGGTCGACGGGCTCGGACGGGGTCTCGGGGTCACCGACCGGCGCGTCGGACCCGCCCGCGCACGCGGACAGGGCGAGCGCCGCCCCGAGGACGGCGGCGGTTCCCGCCGTCCTCCGGGCTCGGTTGTGCTGTGCAGACATCAGTTCTCCTTTGAACAGGGGGTGCGTCAGTAGGGGTGGGCCTCGTCGGGCCAGCGCAGCTCGACGCCGGAGGCGACGAGCTCGGCCTGGTAGTCGGCGAGCAGGTCCGGCTCGGACTGGACCGCGTGCGGCGTGCGGCCGGTGGCGAGGCAGTGCGCGGCGAGGTGGCCGGCGGCCTCGCCGACGTTCCACTCGACCGGGTGCAGCCGGTAGCACCCGTTGGTGATGTGGGTGGTGCCGATGTTCTTGTTGCCGGCGAGCAGGTTGGTCGTGCGCCGCGGCAGCAGGGCGCCGAGCGGGATCTCGAACGGGGTGGACGGCACGTCGATGTACGTGTCGCCGCCCGTGGAGGGGTGCAGGTCGATGCGGTACATGCCCACGCCCACCGAGTCCGCGTAGCGGGTGGCGCCCCGGTCGCCGCGCACGGCGTAGGAGACGTCGTTCTCGGTGATCGTCGTGACCGCCCTGATGCGGCGGGACTCGCGGTGGTACGCCGCCTGGGCCAGCCCGTCCGGGTTGCCCGTCACGTCGGGGCGCAGACGCAGGCCGGGGAACCCGGTGCCCCCGTCGGGCCGCGGCGCCTCGGTCTGCATCCAGTAGAGCATCGACAGGCTGAGCTGCCGGGCGTCGGCGATCCGCGCCTCCTCCTCCTCGCGGGGCACGTCCAGGACGTGGCCCAGGAAGTAGTCGATGCTCGGCCAGTTCACGAGGCACAGGTCGCTCTCGTAGAACCCGGGCTCGTGCAGGTCGCGCGCGGCGATGCGGCGGAACAGCCAGAGGTTGCCGTCCCCGGCGTTCTTGGACTGGTCGGCGTCCACGGCCAGCGGGTCGTCGCCCGGGTTGGGGGTGAACGACCGCTTCTCCAGCGCGAGCGTGCGCGGGTTGGGCGCCGTCCACGACAGGAGCTGCTCGCCGCCCCAGGCGGCGGGCGCGTAGGTGCGCCAGAAGTCGTACCGCTCGGGCTTCTCGATCGTGTGGTCGCCGTCGGTGTGCTCGACGACGAAGCAGACGCTCAGGGCCTGGACGTTGTCCGGCTGGGCCTCGTCCGGGGCGCTGGGCTCCCCCGTCTCGTGCCGCGACTCGAACCCGGTCACGTACTCCGTGCCGGTCAGCGGCAGCAGCTCGCCGGTCTCGGTCGCGTCCACGGTGTAGGCCGCGGTGACGGTCACGTCCTCCCCGCCGACGACGGAGCGCAGCGTCACCGAGGTGACCCGGTCGCCGTCGGTGGTGGCCGCGACCGGGCGCACGCGCTCGACCAGCCGGATGCGGCCGGACGAACGGTGCGGGGCGAGCATCTCCTCCAGCACGCCGACGGCGACCCGCGGCTCGTGGCACAGCTTGGACACCCACCCGGCACCCGGGTTGAGCTCCGCCCAGTCGCGCGCCCCGTCGGTCAGGGGGTAGCGGCGCCGGTAGACGTCGCGGATGCCGTCGCGCAGCGCGCGGTAGCGGGCCGTCACGCCGAACCGCTCCACCCAGGGGTGCTCGTCCGGCGGCACGCCCTGCGACGTGAGCTGGCCCCCGATCCACGGGTGCTCCTCGGTGAGGACGACGCGGGCGCCGCGGTCGGCGGCGGCCAGCGCGGCGGCGATGCCGCCGAGCCCCGCGCCCACCACGAGCACGTCGGTCTGCAGGTCTTGATGGGTCACGCGTGGTCCGTCCTGTCGTCAGTCTGCGTTAGGGGGCTGGTGCGTGTGGCGGACGGCGGGGCCGCAACGGTGGCGCCCTCCACGTCCGGGCACACGAGGATCTGGTGCAGCTCGGCGTCGGTCACGGCCGAGGGCCGCCGCGTGTCGCGGTCCCGCCGCGGCTCGTCGTCGGACACGAGGCGCGAGAGGAGGTAGAGCGCGCGGGCGCCCATCTCCTCGCGGGGCACGGAGAAGCCGGACCACTGCCGGCCGCCGCGCCGCGGGTGGTGCGGCTGCCCGAGCAGCAGCACGGACACGTCGTCGGGCACGCGCCGGCCGCGGCGTTCGAGCTCGTCCGCGAGCTCCTCCGGGTGGTTCTCCGGGGCCACGACGACGGCGGTGAAGCGCTGGTCGACGATCTCGGCCGCCGTGGCGGCGACGTCCTCCAGCTCGACGAACCGCGTGGTCAGGCCGTGCGTCTTCATGGCGTCGCGGTAGCCCTCGACGCGGTCGAGGGTGGGCTGGTCCGTGCCGCGCATGCCCACGTACCCGATGCGCTGGTGGCCGAGGGCGACCAGGCGGTCGATCTGCCGCACGGTGCCGCCCACGTAGTCGGCGCCCACGTAGGGCAGCCGGCCGCCGTCGCTCCCGCGCTTGCCGATGAAGACGAACGGGTAGTTGGTGTCGAGCAGGTGCTGCAGCTCGCCGCGGTGCTCGTGCTGCCCGAGCAGCAGGCAGCCGTCGGCCACGCCGAGCCGCTGCCAGCCGTCGCGGGTGAGCCGGCGGCGGCCGTCCGCGACCGGGGCGCTCGTGAACAGCAGGATGTCGACGCCCAGGCGCTCGGCGGCGTGCTCGATCCCGGTCAGGAACGGCCCGTAGAAGTCGCGGCTGGCCCGCGGGAACGTGGCCTCGTACGTGAAGACGCCGAGGATCTGGGCGAGGCCGCCCGCGAGGCGCTGCGCCGCGGGGTTGGCGGTGTAGCCCGTGATGCGGATGGCGTCGAGCACGCGCTGACGCGTCTCCTCGCTGATCCGCACGCCAGCCGGGGTGCTCCCGTTGAGCACGAACGAGACGGTGGCCTGGCTGACGCCGGCCATCGCGGCGACGTCGGTCTGGGTGATGCGGCGACGTGGCACAGCTCCTCCTCGAAACGCCCGGTCGGGTCATCGTTGACATCCGGAGTCTCACGGGGCGCCGAGCGCACGGTCAATCTGATGATGCGCATTATTAGCAACCGCCCGGGGCGGGCTCGTTGGGGCTGCGCTGGCCGTTGTGCCGGTGCTCGCGGGCCGATGTGGCGCATTATCAGCGGGTTTCCGGGGCGCGCAGGGGTGGTCGGCAAAAGGTCAGGTGGTCGGCAGCTCGGGCTGCCGACCACCTGACCTTCTACCGATCACCGTGCCTGCGGGCCGGGGCCCGGAGGGCGGCCCGGGTCAGAGCTCCTCGTACGTGGCCGGGTCCTGGCCTGCCGTGCGGCCGTCGGGGCGGCCCAGGGCCGTGATCCGGGCGATCTCGTCGTCGGTGAGCCCCACCTCGAAGATCGCGAGGTTCTCCCGCTGCCGGTCGTGGCCGGCGGCCTTGGGCAGCGGGATCGCGCCGCAGGCCACGTGCCACGCGAGCACCGTCTGGGCGGCGCTGACGCCGTGCTCCTTCGCGATCTCGGTGATCACCGGGTGGTCGAGCAGGTCGTTGCCGCGACCGATCGGGCTCCACGACTCGGTCAGGATGCCGTGCTCGCGGTGGAACGCGAGCGCCTCGGTCTGCGGGAAGTAGGGGTGCAGCTCGATCTGGTTGACCGCGGGCAGCTCGCCGGTCTCCTGCGCGAGCCGGTCGAGGTGCTCGGACAGGAAGTTGCAGACGCCGATCTGGCGCACCAGCCCGCGCTCGCGCGCCTCGATCAGGGCGCGCCAGGCCTCGACGTACCTGCCGACGGACGGGTTGGGCCAGTGGATGAGGTACAGGTCGACGGCGTCCAGGCCCGTGCGCAGTACGCTCTCCTCGACGGTCTGGATGGCGTCGTCGAACGCCTGGTACTTGCCGGGCAGCTTGGAGGTCACGACGATCTCCTCGCGCGGCACGTCGGAGCGCCGCACGGCCGCGCCGACGGCGCCCTCGTTCTGGTAGCTCGCGGCCGAGTCCAGCAGCCGGTACCCGGCGTCGAGCGCGTCGCCGACCGCCCGCGCCCCCGACTCGCCGCGCAGGCGGTAGGTACCGAACCCGACGGCGGGCAGCGTGTATCCGGACGGCGTGGCGACCGTGGGGATCGACATCTCAGGACTCCTCAGCATCGACTTCAGGTGTCTCGACGTTAACCGTTCTCTGGCGTCCGGTTCGCCCGGCGCTGCCGGGTGGTACTGGCAGAGCCAGGACCAGCGGAGCCAGCAAACCTCTCCCCGTGGCCGGCCGCGGCGGGTTGCATGACAGGTGGGCCGCACCACGGGCCCGCCGAACCACGAGAGGAACGATCACGATGCCCCTGCCCGCCGCGCCCGCGCGCAACACCACCTCGCCGTTCTCGTCGATGCACGGCCACCACACGGCGATCCGCTACCCCGACTTCGAGGCCGCCCGGGCCTTCTGGGTCGAGACGATGGACTGGCGCGTGCTGCAGACCTGGCCGTACGGCGAGCTCACCCTCGCCTACGTGATGCCGCCGGGCCAGGACAACTTCCACCTGGAGATCCTGGCCGGGCCCGGCGCCGCGTCCCAGACCGTGTACGACGACGTCGACGCCAGCCTCGCCGCCAACGGCTTCAACCACGTGTGCCTGTCGGTCGACAGCGTCGACAAGACGCTCGCGGCGCTGCGCGAGCGCGGGGTCGACGTCGTGAACCCGCCGTTCGAGATCGACGACATCAGCGCGCGGCTCGCCTTCTTCCGCGACCCCTGGGGCAACATGTTCGAGCTCTCGGAGCGGACCGGCGGCGGCCACGTCGGCTGAGGTTCTTCACCCGCCGGTCCCCGCCGCCCCGGCGGATACTGGGTCGGTGACGACCGACCACCCGCTGCGGGACTTCCTGACGTCGCGCCGGGCCGCGCTCGAGCCGGAGGCCGTCGGCCTGCCCCCGGCCCGGGCGGGCCGGCGGGTCCGGGGGCTGCGCCGCGAGGAGGTCGCGATCCTCGCCGGGGTCAGCGTCGACTACTACGTCAAGCTGGAGCAGGGCCGCGCCGGGAACGTCTCCGAGCAGGTGATCCGGGCCGTCGAGCGTGCCCTGCGGCTGGACCACCTGGAGCGGCTGCACCTGCGCGCGCTGCTCGACCCGGACTCCATCCACGTGCGGCGCATCCCGCCGATCACCCTGCGCGCCCGCCCGGCGCTCATCTCGATGATCGAGGCGCTCGACCCCGTGCCCGCCGTCATCCACGGCCCGCACCTGGAGGTGCTGGGGATCAACCGGGCCGGGGTGCTGCTGCTCGACGACTTCGACGCCATGCCCTCGGACGAGCGCAACATGGCCCGCTGGATGTTCCTCAGCGACCGCGCCCGCGAGGTCTACCGGAACTGGGACGTGATCGCGCCGCAGATGGTCGCGATCCTGCGCAACGCGGCGGCGGCCGGGTCGAACGAGTACCTGTCGGCGCTGGTCGACCACCTGACCGCGGCCTCGGAGGAGTTCGCGCGGTACTGGGCCGACTACGAGCTCTTCGAGCACACCCACGGCGTCAAGCTCTTCTTCAACGAGGCCGTGGGCGAGCTGCGGCTCAACTACGAGGCCCTGCCGCTCCCGGCCGACCACGGGCAGACCGTCATCGTGTACACCGCGGACCGCGGCTCGCCGTCGGCGGAGAAGCTGCGGCTGATGTCGGAGCGGGCGGGGGCCGGTTCCGGCGAGCGGGCGGAGGCCGGTTCTGGCGAGCCGGCGGAGGCCGGGCAGGTGCGCGGCCCGCGGACGACGGCCGAGCGGGCGCCCGCCGAGGACCCGGCCGCCGTCAGAGGCTGATCGCCAGGACGACGGCGGCCGCCCAGCCCGCGACGACCAGCAGCACGAGGACGACGTCGGCCCGCCCGATCGGGACCGGCCGCCAGACCGTGCGGGGGCGCTCGCCGAGGCCGCGGGACTCCAGCGCCAGCGCGATCCGTTCCGAGGACCGGATCGAGGTGACGAGCAGCGCGAAGGCCGCCCGACCGGCGTCGGCCAGGCCGAACCGGGGGCGACCGCGCCGCAGGGGCGCGCGCACCGCCTGCGCCGCGCGGACGGTGGCCCACCGCGCGGGCATGGCCGCGAGCATGCGGTGGCCGGCGAGGATGGAGTACGCGTACCGCGGGCTGAGCCGGGCGTGCTGGACGAGGCTCACCATGAGGTCACGCGGCGGGGTCGAGGACAGGAAGCCGATGGTGAGGACGCCGATCACGAGGCCGCGCAGCGCGAGGGCGACGCCCACCGTCAGCCCCTCGACGCTGACCGGGGCGCCTTCCACGAGCGGAGTGCCCGGACGGCTGAGGGCGTTGACGGCGACGAGTCCCACGCCGAAGACGACGAACGGCACCTGGGCCAGCAGCAGGGTTCGTGCCGGGACGCGAGCGCTGGCTGCGACTGCCACCAGCGCGAGCGCGTAGAGGGCGAGCAGCGGGCGCGGGTCCAGGAAGCCGAGCGTCGCGAGCGAGGCGGCCAGCAGGATCGCCGCCTTGACCGTGGGGTTGCGGCGGGCGAGCCAGGAGGTGGCGGTGGGCGCGGCCGATCCGGTCGTGACTGGGCTCGTCCCGCCCGGCCCGGTCTCTTCTGGTCCGGTCCCGCCTGGTTCGGTCGCGGCGCGCGGCTCGACGGCCGTCATGCGGCCACGCCCAGTGCGAGGGCCGTGTCGTCCATGGCGCGCAGCACGCCGACCAAGTCCTGTGCGTCGCGCACCTCGCAGGCCAGCGCCCGGAGCAGGGCGGGCGGGCGCAGGCCGGCGCTCGCGAGCAGCGCCTCGTCGCGCAGCAGGTCCAGCGGGGTCGTGTCGGCCAGCAGCGTGCCGTCGGCGAGCACCAGGACGCGGTCGGCGTACCCGGCGACGGCGCGCAGGTCGTGGCTGGAGAACAGCACACCGCGGCCTGCCGCGGCGGCGTCGCGCAGGGCACGGAGGACGCCGACCGAGGCGTGCCGGTCCAGCCCGAAGCCGGGCTCGTCGGCGAGCAGGAACGGGTGCTCGTGCACGAGCATCGCGGCGAGACTGAGGCGCCGCTTCTGCCCGCCGGAGAGCCGGTACGGGTTGTGGTCGGCGAGCCGCGTGAGCCCGAAGCGGGCCAGGGCCTGCTCGACCCGCGGCGCGGCGTCCGGCGGCAGGCCGTGCGCCACCTCTTGGCGCACCGTCGTGGCGGTGAACTGGTGCTCCGGGTTCTGGAACACGAGCCCGGCCCGCGGACCTTCGACACTGCCCGCGGCGGGTCGGTCGAGGCCCGCGAGGCAGGCCAGCAGCGTGGACTTGCCGCTGCCGTTCGCGCCGACCAGCGCCGTCGTGGTGCCGGGGCGCAGCTCCAGGTCGACCCCGCGCAGTACCTCCCGCCGCCGGCCACGGGGCCCGCGCGCGACGGCGAGGGCGTTGGCGCGGAGGGTCGGGGCGTCGGACGGGGCGGGGTGCGGGGCAACGTCGGGCGCCGGCACGGGAGCGACGTCGGACGCGGGAGCGACGTCCCGGCCGAGCTCCCGTAACATCCGAGCCGCCAGCGACTCGCCCGCGCCCGCGATGTGCGTTTCTACCCCGTCATTGGGCCCGGAATCAGGCTGTTTTCGGGCGTAACGACTGGGTAGAAGCGCACCTCTCGACCACGCCCCGCCGTCACCCCGGCCGAGCTCCCGCAGCAACCGGGCCGCCAGCGACTCGTCCCCGCCCGCGATGTGCGCTTCTACCTCGTCATTGGGCCCGGAACGAGGCTGTTTTCGGGCGTAATCGCTGGGTAGAAGCGCACCTTGCGGGAGCGCACCTCCGGAGAGCGCCCCACCTTCCCCCAGCAACGCCCGGAGCTCCAGGTCGAGCGGGAGCCAGCAGCCCTCCCCCACGAGCTCCCGCAGCACGGGCACCGTCAGGGCGTCGACGGCGACGTCGTGCCGCACGCGGCCGTCCTTGCCGAGCACGATCCAGCGGTCCGGCAGGGCGGCGGCGCCGGCGTCGCCCGCGAGCTCGTCGAGCCGGTGCTCCACGAGCACGCAGGCGGCGCCGGTCTCCCGCCGCACCACGTCGAGGGCGTGCCGCACGGCGTCGATCCCGTCGGCGTCGAGCATCGACGTCGGCTCGTCGAGCAGGAGCAGGCGGGGCGACGGTGCGATGGCCGCCGCGAGCGCCACACGCTGCAGCTCGCCGCCGGACAGCTCCGCCGTCGCACGTCCGGCGAGGCCCGAAGCCCCGGCCCGGTCGAGCGCCGTGCGCACGGCCGGCCCGATGAGCGCGGGGTCGACGGCGAGGTTCTCCAGCGGGAACGCGACCTCGTCGAGCACGTCGGGCAGGCAGACGCCGGACTCGGGGTCCTGCCCGACGACGCCCACGACGTCGGCCAGCCCTGCGATCCCCGTGCCCGCCACGGACCGGCCGGCCACGCGCACCTCGCCGTCGACCTGCGCGTGGACCGCGAGGGGTACCGCGCCGTGCAGCATCCGCAGCAGCGTGGACTTGCCGGACCCCGACGGGCCGAGCACGAGCACGCTCTGCCCGGGTTCGATGCGCAGGTCCACGGGCCCCACGCCGTCGCCGGTGCCGTACACCGCCTCCAGAGCGGTGGTCTCGACGACGGCGGTGGTCACGTCAGCGCTCACGGCGCACCACGGGTCCACGGTCGGCGGCCCCCGCCCGGCCGATGGCGAACTCGTCGAGCACGCCGGTGCCGTAGAGGCGGTCGACGATCACCTTGGCGAGCAGCCCGCCGAGCAGGATTCCGGAGACGAGCTGCATGCCGAGTCGCAGCGCGAGGATGTCCTGCCCGAACCAGCCGAACCGGAATGCCGACCACACGAAGACCAGGCCCGCGCCGAGCAGGCCCGAGAGCGCGTAGACCCCCCACCCGAACTGGCGGTAACGGGTGAGCGCGAACGGGAGCTCGCTGCCCGCGCCCTGGATCGCGGCGGCGACCAGCAGGAGCGGCCCGACCGGCGAGCCCAGGAAGACGACCTCGACGACCGAGGCGATCACCTCGGCGATGATGCCGACGAAGGGCTTGCGGATGATCGCGATCGCGATCGGCGCCACGAGGAGCCAGCCACCCAGCAGCACGTGCTGCGCCAGGTCACCGGCCGGTCCCATCGCGACGGCGAGGCCGTTCCACGCCTGCACGAGCGCCCAGTACAGGAACCCGAAGACGACGCCGAGCATCACCATGAGCACGATGTCGCGCAGCGGCAGCCGCGACGGGCGGCGCTCCGTCGTCTCGCTCATCGGGTGCCGCCCGCGTGGCTCGGGCTGTTCACCGAGAGGGTGAGGTGGCTGGTGACGTGCTGCACCGTGCGGCCCGCGAGGACCCAGCCGGCGAAGGCGCTGGCGAGCACGCGGCCGGCGTCGCCCTCCAGACGGGTGACGAAGTGCTGCGAGCCGTGGAACGTCCCGTTCTCCTTGGCCAGGTCGATCGCGGCGTAGATGTCACGCATGTGGTCGGGGGTCACGTCGGCGCGGACGTCGTCGGCCAGGGGGTACAGGGCCCACTCCGCCGTGACGAAGCGGCCGGTGTCGCGGCCCTGCGGCACCTCGGTGACGCGCGGTCCCGCGCCGCCGGGCAGCTCGCAGACCACCTCGCCGGGGCAGCCGCGCGACAGGTGCACGGTGATCGCGGCGTGCTTGCCCGACGCCGCGATCCCGGCGGTCAGGTCGGTCACGTACCGCAGCAGGTCGGCCTCGGCGCCGCCCACGTAGGTGCTCACGTCGCCGGTCTCGACCACGAGGCCGGTGGTGTCGGCGTCGCGCAGGGCGCCCAGGATCACGTCCACGTAGTCGTCCGACATCACCGCCGCGGTGATCCGGGCGCCGACGCCGAAGCGCATCGGGTCGCCGCGCAGCTCGGCTGTCTGGTCGGTGGTGGCTTCGGTGGTGGCAAGGTCTGCCATCGGGGTGCTCCCTGTCCGTCGGATCTCCGTCGGCACAGGAGGACGGGCGCCTGACGGCCCCACGTCCTGAGTCGCTTCCTGCGCCGGCATGATCCGGATCAGGTTCTACGGTCGGAGTTGAGTACTCCCTCTCAGCCCGGCATACCGGACTCCCGTGCACTGCGCTCACCGTAACAGCAGGGGCGCGCACGGCCGCCAGGCGTCCGCTCGCTAGCATCGGCGCATGCCCGACGACGCCACCGCCGTCCCCTCCGCCTGGGGCGAGCTCACCCGTGCCACAACCACGCTGACCAGCGGCGAGACCCTGATTCACGACTGGTACGACACCTCTGCGGCCGACGTCGCGGACGGCGACCCCGAGCTCATGCTCCGGGCGACCGACCCCGATGCGGCCGCCGCCCTGCTGCCCCGCGTCGCGGCGTTCTTCGCGGACCGGGCCGGCTGGCACCGGCGTGCGACCGACGCGGTCGTCGCGGAGTTCACCACCGGTGAGCCGACGGCGGACGACCTCGCCGAGGCCGCCGACGACCTCGTGCTCCAGACGGTCGAGGTGCTCCCGGAGGGCGACGTCGTGCTGCACCTCGACGACTCGTGCGGCAAGCACTTCCTGGACGGATACTGGCCGGCGGTGCGGTTCGACGCGAAGGACGCCGTGGCGGAGGTCAGCGTGGAGGCGTGACGGACCACCCGTGCCGATGAATTCGGGCGCCGTTGCCCGTCAGTCACTGCACGACCGCCGAGAAGAACGGACAGTGCGATGACCGAGCTGAACCCAGAACGTGCCCGCCGGGCGATCGTCGAGCACACCGGGCGCCTGGCGGACTCGGCCGCCGCGGCAGGGCCCGACGCCGCCGTGCCGACCGCCCCGGAGTGGACCGTCACCGACCTGGTCGCGCACGTGGGCCAGACGCAGCACTGGACCGCGGAGATCATCGAGCGGCGCGTCACGGACCCGGCCGACATGCCCACGGAGGTGCCCGACCTGCCCGGCGACCCCGACAAGTGGCCGGAGTGGCTGGCGCAGTCCGCGGTGCGGGTCGCGAGCGCGTTCTCCGACGAGGCGCTCGACGCCGAGATCTTCAACGCCGCGGGCGACGACCGGTCCGGGGCGAGGTTCTGGCTGATCAACGTGCTCAACGAGGCGGTCGTGCACGGCTTCGACGGCGCGGGCGCGGCTCATGCGCAGGGCGCCACGGACCTGCCCCAGATCGACGCCGGTGTCGCGGCCGAGCTGATCAGCCACCACCTCGCGATGCTCACCTCCCCCACCTGGGCGATGCTGCGGCCCGAGTCCGCCCAGGCCATCCAGGGCACCGGGCAGACCCTCCGGTGGCTGGCCACCGACACCAGGGACGGCAACGGCGCGTGGTTCGTCGAGCGGCGGCCCGACGGCGCGACGTGGGAGCGCGGGAACCGGCCGGCCGACGTCACGGTGACGGGTCCGGCGGGGACGCTGCTGCTCACGCTGACGCGGCGGGTGCCGCTGGGTGCGGGCGGCGCCGGTGCCGGCTTGGGCGGTGCCAGCTTGGGTGGTGTCGGCGTCGAGGGGGACGCCGAGCTCGTGCGGCACTGGCTGGACAACACGGCGCACATCGCCGACTGAGCTAGGCGCCGTCGGGCGTCACCGCGTCCAGGATCGCGTCCCACGGAAAGTCCGCGGCGTCGTCCCCGGGCTCGTGCGGCTCGCCCGGGCCGATGACGACGTCCACGCCCCACTCCTTGAGCGTGGCCAGGCTGCCCGGGTAGGTCGGATGCCCGGCGAACCGCGTGCTGGTGCAGGGCGCGGCGACGATCGGGATACCACGGCCGACCTGTTCGACCAGGCGGGTCAGCACGTAGGTGTCAGCGATCCCGAGCGCCCACTTGGTGATCGTGTTGTACGACGCCGGGGCCACGACCACGGCGTCCGGGTCAGGCAGCGAGTACCCGACCGTGGTGTGGAAGCCGGTCCGCACCGGCCGGCCCAGGACGTCCGCGATCTGTCGCATCGCCTCGGGAAAGGTGCGCGCCGCCTGCTCGGTGGCGAGCACGTGCACGTCCCAGCCCCGCTCGACGGCCCGCGGCAGGAGCTGGGTCGGCACCTGCCGGGTCGCTCCGGCACCGGTCACGACGACGTAGAGCACACCCAGGGTCATGGGTCCCGAGGCTAGACGGTCACACCTGTGGAGCGGGTGCCTCTCCCCGCGCGGCAGCGACGGCGACACGGATGCGCTCGGCGAACTTTCGTGATCCGTAGCAGCGGACCGTGAACTCGTGGCCGCCGGCATGTACGACGACGAGGCTGGTGCCGACGCCGAACCTGGTGGTGACCTCGTCGACGTCCACCAGTGGGATGACGAAGTCGACAGGACCCTCGTGAACCGAACGGTTCATGCCGTTCGCATGGAAGTGATACTCGGTGGGCGTCAGCGTCACGCGCCCGCCGACCCAGAGTCCTCGGTACATGGCTCGAAGCGGGGCGAGCGCGGGCTCGACGACCCGGCCCACCCCGGCCGCCCGGACATCGAAGAGGGCGTTGGCGAGGCGGGAGTCGATCGCGTCAGGGATCACGACCCCCGACAGTAGGGCAGGGCCGGCGCGCCGGACAGGATGAAGAAGAAGCGCGAGCGCAGGAACTCAGCCGGCGTCCGCTGTCTTCCTGAGCTCGATGAGGTCTTCGAACGTGCGGACCAGGACGGCGCGCCGGGCCTCCTTGAACGCCGGGGAGGGTTCGAGCCCGTCGATCGAGCCGTCCCAGATCTCCAGGAACTTCGCCTTCCACGCCTCGATCGTCGCGACCTCCGGCAGCAGGACGCCGACATAGTCCAGCCGGGCGAGCACCGCCAGGAGCTCGAGGTTCGCCGGGACGGCCACGCCCCAGTACTCGTCGGGCTCCACCCCGACCGGGTCGCCGGCCATGGCCTCGGCGACCTCGGTGGCGAGCTGGTCGGTGAGGCGCGCCAGGTGGTCGGCGGCTGCGTCGTCGTCGAAGTTGCCCGGACCCCAGGTACCCACGGAACTCTCTCTCGGTCGTCGTTCGCTGACCGGGCAGTTATACCGCGAGTCGCTCGCTCAGCACGGACACGCCGTCGCCGTCCAGGTCCTGCAGCGCCGCGCGCCGTCCGGCCATCGCCATGACCAGCGAGAGCAGCGGACCGTTGGCCACGGGACCGTCGCCCGTCCGGAACTCCGCGTCGGTGGCCGTCAGCCGGAGCCCCTTGACCAGTGACCTGCTGTTCACCGCGAAGTCCTTGGACGCGAAGAATGTGGCGACCAGGAGCAGGCCCTCGGCGTCTGGCTGGTGCTTCAGACCCAGGGGCCGGCGGATGTCCTCCGAGTGCACGATCAGCTCGCCGAGCCCGGCCACGCTCTCCTTGCGAGGAAGCGCGATCGGCCCTGCGGCGGCGTAGCGCTCCAGGGTCTCCGGGTATGCGTCACCCCGGAACTCCTCCAGGCGGCGCTGGTTGTGCAGGTCGGCGTCGAACCGGGCGCCCGCGATGCTGCGCAGCCAGCCCCAGAAGGTCAGCCCCGAGGCGGCGCCCAGGTGCGCGACGACGTCCTCGACGTCCCAGTCACCGCACAGCGACGTCGTGCGCCACTGCTCGGGCGTGAGCGTGCGCAGGTCGTCGACGAGCGCGGCGTGCTCCCGCACCTGGATCTGGGACGGTCGCGTCATGGCGGTCAGTCTAGGGAGCGGGTGATCCCGCTTCGCGCTGCCCACCTCAGGTGACACGAAACACGGGCCAGCCGATCTCGGTACGCCACCGAGCGGGATCGCTCGTGTCACGAGGGCCGACGACGTAGACCTCGCGTACCGGCCCGGCCACCGACATCGCGTTCTCCACCACCCAGGTCCCTAGTTGCCCGTACGTGACCTCGATGCCGTCGTGCTCGCCGACGTGGATGGTGACGGCCAGTTCCGCGGCCGGCAGGATCACGGGGTGTACGCGTCCTGTGCGGGGTGGCGCGGCGGTCGGCAGGTAGACGATCGAGTGACCTCGTTCCTGCTCGAACAGGGCGTTGTCATAGGTGCCGCCCGGCGGCCCGGTCACGGCGGGACCGACGGCCGCCTCCAGCTCGGCCATCGCGCCCGCGTACCAGGACTCGACCTCACGATGTCCGACGACGGCCTCCACGGCTGCGACCGTCCGGGCGGGCTCCGCGCGCAGCTGGACGTCGATCGGTGCCGGGTCGGGCCGGAGCAGGCGCCGTAGCGACACGACCGCGGCCCGCGTGCGGTCAAGGACGTCCTCGAGGCGTTGCAGGTGGTCCGCCACCAAGGCCGCCCGGACACTCGGGTCGGGGGTCCGCAGGATCCGCTGCACGTCGCTCAGCGGTACGTCGAGCTCGCGCAGCCGGTGGATAACCTGCGCGGTCGGGATCTGCTCGACGCTGTAGTAGCGGTAACCGGTGGTCTCGTCCACCACGGCCGGTTCCAGCAGGGCTGCGTCGTGATAGCGACGCAGGGTCCGCACGCTCAGGTGGGTCAGCCGCGAGAACTCCCCGATGGTCAGCACCCGCTCATTCTGAACGCTCCCCCTGGGGGAGAGTCCACCGCTTGACCCTCCCGCGCCGGGACGCCACACGGTGGGCTCATGACACAGCACACCGAGATCCCGTCCGACCTGCTCCCGGCCACCGTGCGCGACTTCCTCACCGCGCACATCGCCTACGACGCCGACACCGCCTCGTCGTTCCTCACCGAGGACGCGGTGATCGTCGACCAGGACCAGACCTTCCGCGGCCGAGAGGTAGTTCACGCGTTCCTGCGCGACGCAGGCTCCGAGTTCGAGTACACGACCGAGCAGATCGGCGCACGCCGCGTCGACGACACCCACTGGGTGGTCACCCTGCGGCTCGAGGGCACCTTCCCGGGTGGCATCGCCGAGCTCGACTACCGGTTCGCGCTGCGCGGCGCCCTGGTCGCAGAACTCGTCATCGCCAACCACACCGCCTGACCGAACAACCACCTCGATCTACGAAGGAGAGAGATGTCTATCCCAGATCGCGATCGTCTCGACGGTCGCCGGGCACTGGTCACCGGCGGCTCGAAGGGCTCGGGCAAGGCCGTCGTCGAGAGACTCCGAGCGATGGGCGCCGACGTGTACGTCACGGCGCGCACGATGCCCGACGGGTACGAGCGGCCGGACCGGTTCATCGAGGCCGACATCCTGACGGCAGAGGGCACCGACGCCGTGGCCGCTCGTATCGCCAAGGACGTCGGCACGCTCGACATCCTGGTGCACGTCGTCGGAGGCGCATCGACGCCGTCCGGCGGATTCGCGGTCATCACCGACGACCAGTGGCTCACCGAGCTGAACCTCAACCTCCTCGGAGCGGTACGGCTGGACCGGGCCCTTCTACCGGCAATGATCCGGGCTGCGTCGGGCGTGGTGCTCCACTTCACCTCGATCCAGCGCGAGCTGCCCCAGTACGACGCATCCTTGCCGTACGCAGCGGCGAAGGCCGCGCTGCGCACGTACAGCAAGGGCCTTGCCAACGAGCTCGCGCCGCGCGGCGTCCGCGTCAACGCGATCAGTCCCGGCGGCATCGAGACGGAAGCCTACGAACGGTTCGTGGACCGGATCGCCGAGGGCAACGGACTCACACGCGAAGCAGCCAAGCAAACGATCTACGACTCCCTCGGAGGAGTCCCACTGGGACGGTTCGCGAACACCGAGGAGATCGCGGACCTGGTCGGGTTCCTCGTGTCGGACCGCGCCTCGGCGATCGTGGGCGCCGAGTACGTGATCGACGGCGGCACCGTCCCGACCGTCTGAGCGAGGCACCGGCTCCGAGGGGCCGCTCCCGAACGGCTCAATCCGCCGGCACAGCCTCCACCCCAACGGGTGGCGGGCCGTGTCGGCGGTACGACACGTGCTGATGCCTCACCAGCCGGGCCAGGCAGACACCCCGCTGACTACCACCCGGAGTACGAGCGTTACCGCAGGTCAACCGGCACTTGGTCTGGTTAAGCGACCAGACCCAAACCGGGGTGATGCTCAGACGTTGAACCTGAACTCCACCACGTCCCCGTCCTGCATGACGTAGTCCTTGCCCTCGATGCGGGCCTTGCCCGCCGCCTTCGCCGCCGCCACGGACCCGGTCTCGACCAGGTCGTCGAAGGAGATGACCTCGGCCTTGATGAAGCCACGCTCGAAGTCGGTGTGGATCACGCCGGCGGCCTGCGGCGCCGTCCAGCCGCGGTGGATGGTCCACGCGCGCGATTCCTTGGGGCCCGCGGTGAGGTAGGTCTGGAGGCCGAGCGTGTCGAAACCGACGCGGGCGAGCTGGTCCAGGCCGGACTCCTCCTGGCCGGTCTCCGCGAGCATCTCGGCGGCCTCGTCGGGCTCCAACTCGACGAGCTCGGACTCGAACTTGGCATCCAGGAAGATGGCCTGCGCGGGCGCGACGACCTTGCGCAGCGCCTCCTGCGAGGCGGTGTCGGCCAGACCGGCGTCGTCGGTGTTGAAGACGTAGATGAACGGCTTGGCCGTCATGAGCTGCAGGCTGGCGATCTCGGCGAGGTCCAGGCCGGCGTCCTTGGCGCCCTGGTACAGCGTCACGCCGCTGTCGAGGATCTCCTGGGCCTTCTTGGCGGCCGCGTACAGGACGGGGTCGCCGCGCTTGATCTTGACCTCCTTCTCCATCCTCGGCAGTGCCTTCTCGAGGGTCTGGAGGTCGGCCAGGATCAGCTCGGTGGAGATGGTCTCGATGTCGCCGGGGGCGTCGAGCGAGCCGTCGACCCGCACCACGTCGGGGTCGTCGAAGGCGCGCGTGACCTGGCAGATCGCGTCGGCCTCGCGGATGTTGGCGAGGAACTTGTTGCCCAGGCCCTCACCCTCGGAGGCGCCCTTGACGATGCCCGCGATGTCCACGAACGAGACCGTGGCCGGCAGTGTGCGCTGGCTCTCGAAGATCTCGGCCAGCTTGTTCAGCCGCTCGTCGGGCAGCGAGACCACACCGACGTTGGGCTCGATCGTTGCGAACGGGTAGTTCGCCGCGAGCACCTGGTTGCGGGTCAGAGCGTTGAAGAGGGTGGACTTGCCGACGTTGGGCAGGCCGACGATGCCGATAGTGAGAGCCACGTCGCGCAAGTTTACGTGGACGCGGCGGCGTCCGCGTCGATCAGGTCCAGGTCCCTCGTCGCGAACTGGTGGTGGTTCCACTCCTCGGAGAGCACGACCCACACGCACTGGGCCGCCACGAACGCCTCGGACTGGTCCATCCAGGGCGGCGGCTCGGCCGGGCTGCCCGCCTCGTCGGGCGAGACTGCGGCCAGATACTCCCGCACCTCGCGCAGCCGGCCGCGACGCACCTCCAGCACCTCGTCGTACGACGGCGCGGCGTCCGGGTCGATCCCGAGGCCCGGGGAGCCGGCGGCGAAGCCGGAGTGCGGCATGCCGGCCGGCCAGAACACGTCGTCGCGCCTGCCCTGCGCGCCCCACCGCAGCCAGCCGTCGGTGCAGAACACCAGGTGGCGCAGGGTCTGGGCGAACGACCACTCGTCGTCGACCGAGACGTCCACGGTGCCCGGCGGCATCGACGCGACCCGTTCGACCGTGGTCTCCCACATCCGCTCGTAGGCGTCCAGGGCCGCGCGGAGGCCGGCGAGAGAGCGGTCCTGCAGCAGCGTGCGCTCCGGGTGGCGCCGGTTCAGCTCGGCCTCGACCAGGGGCTCCACCTCGACGCCGTTGACGCGCAGGCCGTAGATGTAGCCGTCGATGTCGGCGCCGGCCAGCTCGACGCCGCGCATCCGCACGCCGTTCAGCACGACCTCGCGAAAAGAAGCGCCACTCAGGTCGGCGTCGCGCACGACGGCCCCGCGGAGGTCGGCGCCCTCGATGCCGTCGACACGTCCTGTGATCTGGTTCATGCGGGCGACGCTACGCGCAGCCACTGACACCCGTGCCCCGGGCCGTGGGCCCGGGGCACGGTGTTCGGAACGGCTACGGGAACGACTGCACCTGCTGCAGCAGCTCGGGCAGTCGCCGGTCGTACACGCGGGCGCCGAACCGCACCGCGAGCACCAGGATCAGCGCGCCGTACAGCACGCCGACGACGAGCGTGGCGACACCCCACAGCACCCCGCCCAGCACCAGCGCGGCGATGCCCACCGCGAACACCGGGATCGACAGTCCGAGCGTGACCACGAACCCGAGGCCCTGCGAGACCATCGTGGCCACGGCGGCACCCTGCGGGGACTTGAGCGGGCTCTCCCCCGGCTTGGCCACGGGATAGACGAGCCGGGCGGAGGCCGCGCAGGACACGCCCGTGCTGACGAGCAGCGAGCCGAGGGCCAGCCCCAGCAGCGGCAGCGTGAGGTGCCAGTCGTCGGCCACCCACACCGAGGCGATGACGGTGGCGATGCTGACCAGAGGTCCCACGGTGAGCATCGGGATGGCCCGGCCCCACCGGTCCGCGCGTCCGTCGACCCCGGCCGCGACGTGCAGCGCGAACGCAGTGTTGTCGTACGCGATGTCGTTGGAGATGCTGAAGCCGAGGATCCAGGCCACGAACGGCCCGCTCGCCAGCAGCAGGAAGTAGTTGCCCATGCTCTGGCCGGAGAAGTACATGATCACGGGCAGCAGCGGGACGATCGCGATGGAGCCGGAGTAGCGCGGGTCGCGCAGCCAGTACGTCGCGGTCCGTGCGGTCACGGCCCAGGTGGGCGAGGACGGGACGAGGCCGAACGCGCCGAGCCCCTTGGCCCGGCCACCGCTGCCGCCACCGACGGGCGGACGCTCCAGCGCGCGGCCGAGGGCCCGGTCCCAGACCAGCCAGGCCAGCGCGATGGTGGCGAGCGCGACGGCGAGCCGGCCGGCCAGGACCGCCCACTCGCCGTCGTGCGCGGTGCTCCCGAGCGACCAGGCCGCTCCGAACGGCGTCCAGCCCACGACCCCGGCCGCCTGCTGGAACACGGGCAGGAGCTGCACCCCGGTGCTGCTGCCGGGGTCCGCCTCCGGGGAATCGTTCGCGCTGTTGACGAGCCAGCTGATCAGCGGGCCGATCATCACCACGAGGACGAGCGCGACCAGCGTGACCACCTCGCGGTAGCGCCGTGACTCCAGCACGGGCGCGAGCAGCGTGGTGATGGCACGGGACCCGATGATGCAGGTCGCGACGCCGAGCACGGCGCCGACGAGCGCCACCAGGAGCGTGCCCGGCTCCAGCACCCAGCCGAACGCGGTGCCCAGCGCGGTCAGGACCGTCGCGATACCCGGCACCGAGACCAGGCCGGCCACCGCCAGCCCGGCGACGAGGGTGCGCCGCGGGATGGCGAAGGTCGTGAAGCGGTGCGGGTCCAGGGTGGCGTCCACGCCGAACGCGAAGATCGGGATGATCCACCAGCCCAGGACGGTGAGGGCGCCGCCGAGCGTGATCGCCAGCCCCGCCCAGGTCGGGTTCTCGAACACACCGAGACCCACGACCGCGGCGACCAGCACACCGACGACGCCCAGCGCGTAGGCGGCGGCGACGATCATCCCGATGGTCTGCCACACGCTCTTGCGGAACGTGTTGCCCATCAGCGTGAGCTTGAGGGTCAGGAACCGCGCAACCACGAGAGCCCCTCCGAGTGCTGCCGACCGCCGACGAGGTCGACGAACCGGTCCTCCAGGCTCTGCTCGCCGCGCACCTCGTCCACCGTGCCCGCGGCGAGGACCTGCCCCGCCGCCATGACCGCGACGTGGTCGCACATGCGCTGGACCAGGTCCATCACGTGGCTGGAGACGATCACGGTGCCGCCGCCGGACACGTAGTCCTTGAGGATGTCGCGGATGTTGGCGGCGCTCACCGGGTCCACGGCCTCGAACGGCTCGTCCAGCACCAGGGTGCGCGGAGCGTGGATCATGGCGCTGCCCAGCGCGATCTTCTTGGTCATGCCCGCGGAGTAGTCGACGACGAACGTGTCCGCGTCGGCGCCCAGGTCGAACGCCTGCAGCAGGTCGTTGCTGCGCTCGACGACGGTGGCCTTGTCCATCCCGCGCAGCATCCCCGCGTACGCCAGGAGCTGGCGGCCGGTCAGGCGGTCGAACAGGCGCACGCCGTCGGGCAGCACGCCGAGGGTGGCCTTGGCCTCGTCGGGACGTGCCCAGAGGTCCACGCCCTGCACCCAGGCCGTGCCGAAGTCCGGGCGCAGCAGGCCCGTGGCCATCGAGAGCATGGTGGTCTTGCCGGCGCCGTTGGGGCCGACGAGGCCGTAGAACGAGCCGCGCGGCACGTCCAGGCTGACGCCGTGGACGGCGATCTTCTGCCCGAACCGCTTCCAGAGGCCGCGGACGCTCATCGCGGCCGACGGGTCGTACGGGGGCGGCTCCGGCGCACCCTGCGGGCCGGCGCTCCCCGGCGGGCTCGGGTCGACTGGGATCGTCATGGCACCCAACCTAGCCAAGACCACCGACGCACCGGATCCGACGCGAGGAGGAGGTCGGGTGAATGCTGCTCCGTCTCGGGTCGGACGGCGCCACCTGGGGCGATACGGAGCTGTCGCCAGGCTCATACCGGACGATCGGGGCACTGCGGGGTGTCGGCGTACGAGAGTGTCGGTGGCTCGTGGCAGCCTGTCGCCCATGGACATCGCCGCAACGATTCTGCTGGCCCTCGGCGCCCTCGTCGTCGGTGCGCTGCTGGGATGGCTCGGGCACGCGCAGCGCAGCACGTCCGCCGTACGCGAGGCGGACCTCGAGGTCGTGCGCCTGCGTGCCCAGACCGAGTCCGCCGAGCGCCAGGTCGAAGCCGCACGGGACCGCGCGGACGAGCAGATCGCCGACGCACGCGCGCGTGCCGCCGAGCAGATCGCCGCCGCACGCACCGAGCAGGAGCACGCCCGGCAGCAGTTCCAGGCGCTCGCCGGTGACGCGCTGGACGCCAACAGCAAGCGGTTCCTGGAGCTCGCGGAGGAGCGGTTCAAGCGGTCGACGTCGGCCGGCGAGCAGGCGCTCGCCCAGCGCGAGCAGGCCGTGAAGTCGCTGGTGGACCCCCTGACCAAGGCGGTCGAGCTGGTGCGCAGCGAGGTGCTGCAGGCGGAGAAGGCCCGCATCGAGGGTCAGGGCGCGCTGGTCGAGCAGATGCGCAACGTCGCCGAGGTCTCGGCCGACCTGCGCAACGGGACGGCGGACCTCGTCACCGCGCTGCGCTCGTCGCAGACCCGCGGCGCCTGGGGCGAGCTGCAGCTCCGTAAGGTCGTCGAGTCGGCGGGCATGATCAACCGGGTCGACTTCACCGAGCAGGCGCAGGTCACCACGGAGGACGGCACGCTCCGCCCGGACATGGTCATCAACCTCGCCGGCGGCAAGCGCGTCGTCGTCGACTCCAAGGTCGCCTTCCTGGGCTTCCTGGAGGCCCAGCAGTCCGACGACGCCGCGTACCGCGAGCAGCGCCTCGACGCCCACGTGCGGCACATGCGCAAGCACGTGGACGACCTGGCCGGCAAGAAGTACTGGAACCAGTTCGAGCCCGCGCCGGAGTTCGTCGTGATGTTCGTGCCGGCCGAGGCCTTCCTGTCGGCCTCCCTGGAGCGCGCCCCGGAGCTGCTGGAGTACGCGGCCCAGAAGAACGTCATCATCGCGACGCCGACCACCATGCTGGCGCTGCTGCGCACCGTCGCCTACGCCTGGCGCCAGGAGGCCCTGGCCGAGAACGCGCAGCGGGTGCTCAGCGTCGGCAAGGAGCTCTACGCACGCCTGGTCACGATGACCGGCCACGTCACCCGGACGGGCCGCGCGCTGGAGTCGGCGACCAAGAGCTACAACCAGATGATCGGCTCTCTGGAGCGCAACGTGCTGACGTCGGCCCGGCGGATGGTCGAGCTCGAGGTCGTCGACGAGCGGGACAGCATCGAGGAGATCCGGGGCATCGAGGAGGTGCCGCGGCCGATCACCAAGCCCGAGCTGCTGGCCGCCGAGGAGGGCGGCGTGGTCGCCATCGACCGTGCGCAGGAGGAGAGCGACGGCATCCTGGTGCAGGCGCTGGAGGTCACAGAGCTCGCGGCGAGCGACAAGCGCGCCCTGGAGGCGGTCGAGGATGCGGCGGCCAAGAAGAACGCCCAGAAGGACAGCGCGGCGGGCTGAACGGCACCGGGCTAGCCCGCGCCCGGCCGTAGGAGGCCGCGATGGTCGGCAGTACGTCAGATGATCGGTAAGAGGTCAGGTGATCGGTAGTTTGAACTACCGATCACCTGACCTCTTACCGATCACCCAGCCGGGACCGATCACCCGGGCCGGCGCCCAGGCACCAGCCCTCAGGCCTGCGGGAGCTCCTTGCGGGCCTCGCGGCGCGGGCGCTTGGGCTCCTCGCCCGCGGCCTTGAGCCCGGCGCGCAGCTCGCGCGGCAGCGAGAACATGAGGTCCTCGGTCGCGGTCCGCACCTCGTCGACGGTGCCGAAGCCGTGCTCGGCGAGGTGCGTGATGACGTCCTGCACCAGGATCTCGGGCACGGAGGCACCCGAGGTCACGCCGACCGTGGTGACGCCCTCGAGCCACTCGTCCTTGATCTCGACCTTGCGGTCCACGCGGTACGACGCCGTGGCGCCGGCCTGCAGCGCCACCTCGACGAGCCGCACGGAGTTGGACGAGTTGGCGGAGCCGACCACGATGACCAGGTCGCACTCGGGGGCCAGCTTCTTCACCGCGACCTGGCGGTTCTGCGTGGCGTAGCAGATGTCGTCGCTGGGCGGGTCCTGCAGGGACGGGAACTTCTCCCGCAGCCGGCGGACGGTCTCCATGGTCTCGTCGACCGAGAGCGTGGTCTGCGAGATCCACACGACCTTGTCGGGGTCGCGCACGACGACCTGGTCCACCTCGTCGGGCGAGTTCACGATCTGCACGTGCTCGGGGGCCTCGCCGGCGGTGCCCTCGACCTCCTCGTGACCGGTGTGCCCGATCAGCAGGATGTCGTAGTCGTCCTTGGCGAACCGCACGGCCTCCTTGTGCACCTTGGTGACCAGGGGGCAGGTCGCGTCGATCGTGTCGAGGCTCCGCGCGACAGCCGAGGCCCGGACAGCGGGCGACACACCGTGCGCCGAGAACACGAGCCGGCTGCCCTCGGGCACCTCGTCGGTCTCGTTGACGAAGATGGCGCCGCGTTCGCGCAGCGTCTCCACCACGTGCTTGTTGTGGACGATCTCCTTGCGCACGTACACGGGTGCGCCGTAGGTCTCCAGTGCCTTCTCGACGGCGACCACCGCACGGTCCACACCGGCGCAGTATCCGCGGGGTGCAGCCAGCAGGACGCGCTTGGTCTTGGTCCGGGCAGGGCGCTCAGGGCTCGTGACACTCACAGGTGCAGTCTAGGGGCGGTGTGCGGAGGGCTTGTGTCGGTGGTGGGTGGCAGGGTTGGACACGTGACGGAACCCACCCAGCAGGCCCTCCCGACCGAGCTCCCCCGCAAGGCGCTCGACACCACGCCCACCAGCCCCTGGCCGGTGCGCGTGCTCTCGGAGAAGATCAAGGGCTACATCGACAAGATGCCGCCGGTCTGGGTCGAGGGCCAGGTGGTGCAGTTCAACCTGCGGCCCGGCTCCGGCATGCAGTGGCTGACACTGCGCGACACGGACGCCGACGCGTCGCTGCCCGTGACGATCTTCTCGCGCGTCCTCGGCACCCTGGCGCAGCCCCCCGCCGAGGGCGACCACGTGGTGGTGCACGCCAAGCCCGTCTTCTGGACCAAGCGCGGCACGCTGCAGATGCAGGCCAACGAGATCAAGGCCGTGGGCGTGGGCGAGCTGCTGGCCCGCATCGAGGCCCTGAAGAAGGTCCTCGCGGCCGAGGGCCTGTTCGACGCCTCCCGCAAGCGCAGCCTGCCGTTCCTGCCCGCCGTCGTGGGGCTGGTGTGCGGGCGCGAGTCCAAGGCGGAGCACGACGTCGTCGTCAACGCCCGGGCGCGCTGGCCCCAGGTGCGGTTCGAGATCCGCGAGGTCGCCGTGCAGGGCGTCAACGCCGTGCGCGAGGTGTCGGCCGCGGTCGCAGAGCTCGACCAGGACCCGCGGGTCGACGTCATCGTCGTGGCCCGCGGCGGCGGCTCGGTCGAGGACCTGCTGCCGTTCAGCAACGAGGCGCTGGTGCGCGCCGTCGCGCAGGCCCGAACGCCCCTGGTCAGCGCGATCGGCCACGAGACCGACGCACCGCTGCTCGACCTGGTCGCCGACTACCGCGCCTCCACCCCCACCGACGCCGCCAAGCGCATCGTGCCCGACGTCTCCGAGGAGCGGCTCCGGCTCACCCAGGCCCGCTCGCGGATGCGCGGCGCGGTCGCGTCGATGCTGGACCGCGAGCAGCGCGGGCTCGACGGCGTCCGCTCGCGGCCGGTGCTCGCCGTGCCGCAGACCATGCTGGAGTCGCGCGAGCGGGACGTCCGCCAGGCGGTCCGGCACGCCCGGCACGCCCTCGACGCGCTGCTCCTGCGCGCCGGCGGCGAGATCGGCCGGCTCGGCGCCCAGGTCAGGGCGCTGTCACCGGCCTCGACGCTGGAGCGTGGCTACGCCGTCGTGCAGCGGGCGGACGGCCACGTGGTGCGGCACCCCGACGACGTCGAGGTCGGCGCCGGCCTCCACGTGCGCCTCGCCGAGGGCGCGCTGGACGCGGAGGTCACCGCGACGAGGGCCTAGATCCGGCCCCGGGACGAGGTCCGGGAGACGGTCGGAGAAGAGGCCAGAAGCTGTCCGCCTCTCCTGGAAAGGTAGCTGTCATGACCGAGAACACCGCACTCACCCCGTTCCGCATCGCCGTACCGCAGGCCGATCTCGACGACCTGCACGACCGGCTCGCCCGCACGCGCCGGCCCCTCCCGGTGCCCGGGCGGGACGACCGGACGGACTTCAGCCGCGGCATCCCGCAGGCGTACCTGACGGAGCTCGCCGAGTACTGGCGCGACGGGTTCGACTGGCGCGCCCAGGAGGCGGCGCTCAACGCGTACGAGCAGGTCACCACCGTCGTCGACGGCCAGACGTTCCACGTGGTGCACGCGCGCTCGGCGAACCCGGACGCCACGCCGCTGATCCTCAGCCACGGCTGGCCGGGCTCGTTCGTGGAGTACCAGCGGCTGATCCCGCTGCTCACCGACGCGTTCCACGTGGTCATCCCGTCGCTGCCGGGCTTCGGGTTCTCGACGCCGCTGTCGGGCACCGGCTGGGACCTGGCCCGCACCACCGAGGCGTACGCCGAGATCATGACCCGGCTCGGGTACGAGCGGTTCGCCGCGCACGGCACCGACATCGGCGCGGGCACCACAGGCCGGCTCGCCGCGCTCTACCCGGAGCGCGTCATCGGCACCCACGTCGGCAGCGACGGCCGGTCGCTCGGCATGGTCGGCGACAAGTTCCCCTACCCCGAGGGGCTGTCCGACGACGAGATCGCGCAGATCGAGGCGATCCGCGCCAAGGACGTGGCCGAGCGCGGCTACTTCGAGATACAGAACCACCGCCCCGACACGATCGGCGCGGCCCTGGTCGACTCCCCCGTGGGCCAGCTCGCGTGGATCGCCGAGAAGTTCCAGACCTGGACCAACCCCGCGCTCCCGACCCCGGACGAGTCGGTCGACCGCGACCAGCTCCTGACGAACGTGAGCCTGTACTGGTTCACCCGCAGCGGCGCCTCCAGCGCACAGTTCTACTGGGAGTCGGAGCACTCCGGCCTCGACTGGATCGCGCCGTCGGGCGTGCCCGCCGCCTGGATCGTCTTCGACACGCACCCGCTGATGCGCCGCGCCCTGGACCCGTGGAACGCCGTCAGCCACTGGAGCGAGCACGCCGTGGGCGGGCACTTCCCGGCGATGGAGGAGCCGGAGATCCTGGCGGCGGACATCCGCGCCTTCTTCGCGAGCCTCACCTGACCCGGGGCCCGGCTCGGCTCACGCCCGCCGGGCCACGAACACCCACTCCAGACCCGGCCGGTCCGGCGCGTCCAGCACCTCCTCGACCGTGAACCCGGCGTCGGCCAGCGACGCCTCCACCTCGTCGCGCTCCCGGAACCGCAGCGTCGAGACCGAGGTGACCACGTCGCCGTCGGGCAGGAGGCCGGGCGGGAAGCGGTAGGAGCTCTGGAAGGTGACCAGCGGGAGGTCGACCTCGAGGAGGTCGCTCCACGACTCGACCTCGCCGACGCCGGGGATGGTGCGGCTGGCCGACCGGTGCTCGCGCGTCCAGGAGAGCCAGGCCTGCCGGGCCGGGACGCGGGTCTCGAAGACGAGCACGCCGCCCGGCCGGAGCGCGTCGTGGACCGCCGCGAGCGCCCGCGCCCAGTCGTCGTCGCCGGTGAAGACCTGGGCGACGTTGCCGGTCATGGTGGCGAGGTCGGCGGCGAGGCCCAGCCCGGCGACGGCGTCGGCCCCGCCCTCGACCCAGGTGACGGCGTCGGCGCCGGGTTTTCGGCGGGCCACCTCCAGGGAGGCGGCGGCGGGGTCGACGCCGGTCACCTCCAGTCCGCGACCGGCCAGCAGCAGGGCGAGCACCCCGGTGCCGCAGCCGACGTCGACCACGGTGCGGGCGCCCAGCCGCTCGGCGAGGCCGGCGTACAGGTCGAGGTCGCCGCGGTCGTCGTCGAAGGCGTCGTAGAGGCGCGCGAGGCGGGGGTCCACGAAGATCGGGTCGGGTGTGGTCATGGCAACAATGTTCACCCACGGTCGGACCCCGCCCAAGGCCATTCGTTCGCGTACGGTCGGGGAGGTATCGAGGCGCGCGACCGGAGGAGTCACCGGCCGCGCGTGTACGACCGGTGTCTCCCCCGGGAGATCTGCGCTACCCCAGGAGAGCACGATGACCAGCGATGTGGGCACGCTCGACGACGCCGCGGACGTCTTCTCGTCGTCCAGGAGGCGGCTGTTCGGCATCGCGTACCGCATGCTCGGGTCCGCGGCGGAGGCCGAGGACGTGGTGCAGGAGACCTGGGTGCGGTGGCAGACGACGGACCGGTCCGCCGTGATCAACCCGCAGGCGTTCCTGACGACGGCGGCGACCCGGCTGGCGATCAACGTGCTGCAGAGCGCGCGGTCGCGGCGGGAGACGTACATCGGTCCGTGGCTGCCCGAGCCGGTGGACACGAGCGCCGACCCGACGCTGGGCGCGGAACGTGCGGAGGCCCTGGACACGGCCGTGCTGGTGCTGCTCGAACGGCTCACCCCCACGGAGCGCGCCGCGTACGTGCTGCGCGAGGCGTTCGACTACGGGTACCCGGAGATCGCCCAGATCGTGGGTGTCTCCCCCACCGCGACCCGCCAGCTCGTGAGCCGGGCCCGCAAGCACCTCGCCTCCGAGCGGAAGAACACGGTGAGCGACACGGCCCGCCGTGACCTGCTGGAGGCGTTCCTCGCCGCGGCCCGGGTGGGCGACGTCGCCCGGCTGGAGAAGCTGCTCGCCGAGGACGTCGTGACCCGCGCCGACAGCAACGGCCGTGCCAAGCACGTGGCCCGCGTCGCGGTCCGGGGCCGGAACAAGGTGGCCCGTGTCCTGTCGTCGTTCGCGGAGATCTTCTGGGCGGGCATCACCACGCGCCCGATCGAGGTCAACGGCACCGAGGGCTTCGCGATGGAGCGGGACGGCGAGCTGGTCGGCGTCCTGTCCGTCACGGTGTCCGGCGAGGGCGTGCAGGAGCTGATGTGGCAGATGAACCCCGACAAGACCGAACCGCTCCGGCGGGCCTGGGCGGACCAGGCCGCGCCGGAGGCCGGCGTCGGGGAGGCTACGCCTGAGCCGCCCGCCACTGGTCGTAGCTGATCTCGCCGAGCTGGGCCTCGCCGGCGGGTACGAGCTCGGCGTCCTTGAGCTCCGCCCCGAAGTAGGTCGCGCTCGGGTCGGCGACGACCTCGCGGGTGTCGTCCTTCGTGGCGAGATGCTTGCGCACGATCTCGTCGAACCCGAAGGTCTCCGGTCCGGCGATCTCGATGGTCGCGCCGAGCGGCGTGCCCGCGGCGGTGCGGCCGACGAACTTCGCGACGTCGGCCGAGGCGATCGGCTGGAAGCGGACGGGCGCGATGTGCACGACGCCGTCGACGGTCCCCGTGTCGGCGATCGACGCGAGGAACTCGAAGAACTGGGTGGACCGGATGATCGACCAGCCCGCGCCGGAGGCCTTGACCAGGTCCTCCTGCAGCACCTTGGCGCGCATGTAGCCGGAGTCGATGCCGTCGGCGCCCACGATCGAGAGGATCACGTGGTGCTGCACGCCGGCCCTCTTCTCGGCCTCGAGGACGTTCGTCGTCGAGGTACGGAAGAAGCTGGTGACGTCCTCCTCCGCGAACGAGGGCGAGTTGCTGAGGTCGACCACGACCTGCGCTCCTTCGAGGACCTCGTCCAGGCCCTCGCCCGTCAGGGTGTTGACGCCGGTCTGCGGCGCCGCTGCGACCGCCTCGTGCCCGTGCGCCGTCAGGTTCTTGACGACCTGGCTGCCGACGAGGCCCGTGCCGCCGATGACCACGATCTTCATGGTGTGCTCCTTTGGTTCGCGTCGTTCGCGTCGTTCGCGCGACGGGCCGGGCGGCCCGTCGTGTGTTCGACCGGGAGCCCCCCGGATCTGTGACAGACGCCGCACCAAGCGCCCGGGCGGGGTTGCTACGGTTCGCTCGTGGCGACCATCCGACATGTCCTGTTCGACGCCGACGGAGTGCTCCAGGAGATCCGCGGCGGCTTCTACGCCGCCGCCGAGCCGCTGCTGGGCGAGCACGCGCGCCCCGTGCTGGACGAGGCGTCCGAGCGCGAGCGGCCGCTCCTGGCCGGTGACGAGGACTTCCTGCCGGTGCTCGCGCAGGTGCTGCGGGAGCAGGGTCTCGACGTCGCGGCCGCCGACCTCTACGCGGCGGTGTGGCAGAACACCGAGCTGTCGGCGCCGTCGTTCGACCTGGTCCGGCGCCTGCGCGCGGCCGGCTACGGCATCCACCTCGGGACCAACCAGGTGCGCCGCCGGGCCGACTACATGCGTGCGGAGCTCGGGTACGAGGAGCTGTTCGACGTGCGCCTGTACTCCTGCGACCTCGGTGTCGCGAAGCCGGACCCGGGCTTCTTCGAGAAGGCGGCCACCCGGATCGGCGCCGGGCCCGCCGAGATCCTCTTCGTCGACGACCACGCGGCCAACGTGGCCGGCGCCCGGTCCACCGGGATGGCCGCGGTGCACTGGCACCTCGACGAGGGCCACGACGCGCTCGTGGAGCGGCTCGCCGAGCACGGGGTCCGCCCCGCCGACTGAGCGGGCGCCCGGCTAGCGCTCCCGCTCGACCCGGCGCTCGTCCCAGACGGGCTCGGGCGTCTCGCGCACGATGCCGTCGGAGCCGAAGACCAGGTACCGGTCGAACGACCGCGCGAACCAGCGGTCGTGCGTCACGGCCAGCACGGTCCCGTCGAACGACTCCAGGCCCTCCTGCAGCGCCTCGGCCGACTCGAGGTCGAGGTTGTCGGTGGGCTCGTCGAGCAGCAGCGCCGTCGAGCCCGCGAGCTCCAGCAGCAGGATCTGGAACCGCGCCTGCTGACCGCCGGACAGCCGGTCGAACGGCCGCTCGGCCGCCACGGTGAGCTCGTAGCGCCGCAGGCGGGCCATCGCCTTGCCCTTGTCCTGCGCGTGGTCCTCCCACAGGATGTCGAGCAGCGCGCGGCCGAACAGCTCGGGGTGCGCGTGGGTCTGCGCGAAGTGCCCCGCGACCACCCGGGCGCCGAGCTTCCACGAGCCCGAGTGCGCGACGTCGCCGCCCGCGAGCAGGCGCAGGAAGTGCGACTTGCCCGACCCGTTCGAGCCCAGCACCGCGACCCGCTCGCCGTAGAAGATCTCCAGGTCGAACGGCTTCATGAGCCCCGTGAGCTCCAGCCCCTCGCAGGTCACGGCCCGCAGGCCGGTGCGCCCGCCGCGCAGGTGCATCGTGATGTCCTGCTCGCGCGGCGGCTCGGGCGGCGGGCCGACCTCCTCGAACTTCTTGAGCCGGGTCTGCGCGGCCCGGTAGCGCGACGCCATGTCGGGGCTGCTCGCGGCCTGGTTGCGCAGGGTCAGCACGAGCTTCTTGAGCTGCGCGTGCTTCTCGTCCCAGCGTCGGCGCAGCTCCTCGAACCGCGCGAACCGCTCGCGCCGCGCGTCGTGGAACGTGGCGAACCCGCCGCCGTGCACCCAGGCGTCGGCGCCTGCGGGGCCCGGCTCCAGCGACACGATGCGGTCGGCCACCGTGGAGAGCAGCTCGCGGTCGTGCGACACGAACAGCACGGTCTTGCGGGTCGTCTTGAGCTGCTCCTCCAGCCAGCGCTTGCCCGGCACGTCCAGGTAGTTGTCCGGCTCGTCGAGCAGCAGCACCTCGTCGGTGCCGCGCAGCAGCGCCTCCAGCACGAGCCGCTTCTGCTCACCGCCCGACATGGTCCGCACCTCGCGGAACTGCGCCCGGTCGTAGGGCACGCCGAGCGCGGCCATGGTGCAGACGTCCCACAGGGTCTCTGCCTCGTAGCCGCGCACCTCGGCCCAGTCCGACAGCGCCTGGGCGTACGCCATCTGCGCGTCCTCGTCGTCGACGGTGAGCATCGCGTGCTCGGCCTCGTCGACGGCGCGCGCCGCCTGCTGCAGGCGGGCGTCGGACACGGAGACCAGCAGGTCGCGCACGGTGGTCTCGTCGCGCACCGACCCCACGAACTGGCGCATGACGCCGAGCCCGCCGCTGACGACGACGGACCCGCCGTGCGGCTCCAGCTCGCCCGTGATCAAGCGCAGCAGCGTGGTCTTGCCCGCGCCGTTGGGGCCGACGATCGCCGTCGCGCTGCCCTCGCCCACGCGGAACGAGACGTCCCCCAGCAGGGTCCGGCCGTCCGGCAGGTGGTACTCGGCGTGCGCGACTTCAAGATGGCCCATGGGTCACCATGGTCCGATGCCGGACCGGTCCCGGCCAAACTGATTCCGGCGCCGCACCTGTGGACAGCGGACCACGGATGTCGGCGGTGTGCTGTTGACTGTTCCCCGTGAGTACAGATGCTGCGACCGAAGCAGGCGACCCGGTGAAGGCCCCCGACGTCGCCTCCCTCAGCTACGAGCAGGCGCGCGACGAGCTCGTGCAGGTCGTCGGCCGGCTGGAGGCCGGCGGCGAACCGCTGGAGGCATCCCTCGCGCTCTGGGAGCGTGGTGAGGCCCTGGCCGCCCGCTGCCAGGAGTGGCTCGACGGCGCCCGCGAGCGCCTCGCCGCCGCGCAGAACGCGTCGACGACGACGCCCGACTCCCCGGAGGAGGCCGAGTGAGCGAGCACATCCTCGCCGTGGGCGAGGCCCTAGTGGACGGGGTGCACCGTCCCGACGGCACCTCCGCCGAACACCCCGGAGGCAGCGTCGCCAACGTCGCGCTGACGTTGGGCCGCCTGGGCCGTGAGGTGCGGCTCGCCACGTGGCTCGGGGCCGACGCGCGCGGCGACCTGGTCCGCGGCTGGCTGGCCGAGTCCCAGGTCGTGCCGGTCGAGGGCAGCAACGGCGCCGAGCGCACCAGCACCGCGGTGGCCACGCTGGACGAGTCCGGCTCGGCCACCTACGAGTTCGACCTCACCTGGCAGGTTCCGCCGGCGACGGCGGCCGGCGAGGAGACGCTGGCGGTCCACGCCGGATCGATCGCGGCGATTCTCGAACCGGGCGCCACGCAGGTCAGGCAGGTCCTGGACGCGGCGCGCGCCACGTCGACCACCACGTACGACCCGAACGCGCGGCCGGCGATCATGGGCGCGCCCGACGACGTGCGCCCGCGCGTCGAGGCGCTGGTGGAGCTCTCCGACGTGGTCAAGGTGAGCGACGAGGACCTGGCCTGGCTCTACCCGGGCACCGACCCGGTGGCCGTCGCCCGCGACTGGCAGCGCGGCACGCCCGCGCTCGTCGTCGTCACCTTCGGCGGCAAGGGCGCGGTGGCCGTGTCCGACGCCGGGGAGGTCGAGGCCGTGGCCCCGCGCGTCGAGGTGGTCGACACCGTGGGTGCCGGCGACTCGTTCATGGGCGCCCTGATCGACGGCCTGTGGGAGCACGGCCTGCTGGGCGCCGCCCGGCGGGACGCGCTGAACGCCGTCGACGCGGACACGGTGCGGCAGCTCCTGGAGCGCTGCGTCGCCGTCGCCGCGATCACCGTTTCCCGCGCGGGCGCCAACCCGCCGCGTCGTCAGGAGGTAGGCCTGTGAGCACGACCGAGACCACCGCACCGCTCAGCCCCACCGAGGCCTGGACGAGGCTGCGGGAGGGCAACGAGCGGTTCGTCGCCGACGTGCCCGCGCACCCGTCGCAGAACGCCGACCGGCGGCGCGAGCTGCAGGCCGCGCAGCACCCGCACACGGTGATCTTCGGCTGCTCGGACTCCCGTGTGGCCGCGGAGATCATCTTCGACCAGGGCCTGGGCGACGTGTTCGTGGTCCGCACCGCGGGCCACGTCGTGGACACCACCGTGGTCGGCTCGATCGAGTACGGCGTCGAGGTGCTCGGCGCGTCGCTCGTGGTGGTCCTGGGGCACGACTCCTGCGGGGCGGTCGCCGCCGCCGCGCACACCCTGGCCACGGGCGAGCAGCCGCCGGGCTTCGTGCGCGCCGTCGTGGACCGCGTGATCCCGTCGATCGCGAGCATCACCTCGGGCGACCCGGCCCTGGCCATGGCCGCGCTGGCGGACCAGGACGTGCTGCGCCGTGAGCACGTGAAGCACACGGTCGGGATGCTGCACGGGTACTCGGCCGCGCTGGCCAAGGCGGTCGAGGAGGGCCGGTGCGCCGTCGTCGGGCTGGAGTACGACCTGGCCGAGGGCAGCGCGCGCATGGTCGACGTGATCGGCGAGGTCGGCGAGCGGCCCTGACCTCGGGGTCCTGGACGAACGGTCCCGGAGGAGCGCGGAAGAGCTCGGGCGAGACGGGGTGACACGAGTCACGCCTTACGGTGCGATGCCACGCCGTGGCTGCGGCACCATAGGAGCATGACTGCTGACACCGTCGTCTCCTCGAGCTCTTCCGGGTCCGAGGACACTCCTGCCTACCGCATCGAGCACGACACCATGGGCGAGGTCCGCGTCCCCGCGAACGCCCTGTACCGAGCGCAGACGCAGCGTGCCGTCGAGAACTTCCCGATCTCCGGCACCCCGCTGGAGCGCGGCCACATCGAGGCGCTCGCCCGGGTGAAGAAGGCCGCCGCCACCGCGAACGCGGAGCTCGGTGTGCTCGACCAGGACATCGCCGACGCCATCGTCGCCGCGGCCGACGAGGTCGCCTCCGGCAAGCACGACGGCCACTTCCCGGTCGACGTCTACCAGACCGGCTCGGGCACGTCGTCGAACATGAACACCAACGAGGTGCTGGCCACGCTCGCCACCGCGAGCCTCGGCAAGGACGTGCACCCGAACGACCACGTCAACGCGTCGCAGTCGTCGAACGACGTGTTCCCCACGTCGGTGCACGTCGCCGCGACGTCGGGCGTCGTGAACGACCTGATCCCCGCGCTGAACCATCTGGCGGACGCGCTGCAGGCCAAGTCCGTCGAGTACGCGACCGTCGTGAAGTCGGGCCGCACGCACCTCATGGACGCCACCCCGGTCACCCTCGGCCAGGAGTTCGGCGGGTACGCCGCCGCGATCCGCTACGGCGTCGAGCGTCTGCAGGCCGCGCTGCCGCGCGCCGCGGAGGTCCCGCTGGGCGGCACCGCCGTCGGCACCGGCATCAACACGCCCGCCGGCTTCCCGCAGCGGGTCATCGCGCTGCTCGCGCAGGACACGGGCCTGCCGCTGACCGAGGCGCGCGACCACTTCGAGGCGCAGTCCGCGCGGGACGGCCTCGTCGAGCTGTCGGGCGCGCTGCGCACCATCGCGGTCTCCGTGACCAAGATCTGCAACGACCTGCGCTGGATGGGCTCCGGCCCGAACACGGGCCTGGGCGAGATCGCGCTGCCCGACCTGCAGCCGGGCTCCTCGATCATGCCGGGCAAGGTCAACCCGGTCATCCCCGAGGCCGTGCTCATGGTGTGCGCGCGCGTCATCGGCAACGACGCCACCGTCGCGTGGGCCGGCGCGAGCGGCTCCTTCGAGCTCAACGTGCAGATCCCGGTGATCGCGCAGGGCGTGCTGGAGTCGATCCGCCTGCTGTCGAACGCGTCCCGCGTGCTCGCGGACAAGACGATCGTCGGCATCACCGCGAACGTCGAGCGGGCCCGCGCGCTGGCCGAGTCGTCGCCGTCGATCGTCACGCCGCTGAACCGCGCGATCGGCTACGAGGCCGCCGCCAAGGTCGCCAAGCACGCGGTGAAGGAGGGCATCACCGTGCGTCAGGCCGTGGTCGACCTCGGCTTCGTCGAGCGCGGCGAGGTCACCGAGGAGCAGCTCGACACGGCCCTCGACGTCCTGTCGATGACCCGCCCGCCGCAGGGCTGACCCGCCCGCCGCACACGACAGAGGGCCGCTTCCGTGACGGAAGCGGCCCTCTTGCGGTTCAGCGGGGGTGCGGTCAGGCGACCGGGGTGCCCTCGGCGGCCGGGAGCGCGGCGGCCTCGGCCTCCGCGGCCTCCTTGGTGTTCGCGATGATGACGGCGGCCGCGACGGCGGCACCGACCGTGGCGACGGCGGCGACCGAGGCCGCGATGGCGACCTGCGTGGCGACCGTGGCGACGCCCCACTCGCTGCCGGCGATCTCCTCGGCGCGGTCCTGGGCGGCCTTGCGCTGCTCCTTGCCGACGACGCTCGAGATGAGGCCCGAGCCGTGCAGCAGGGAGATCAGGGTCGCGGTGCGCTCGTCGGGCTCAGCGCCCTCGACGAGGACCTTGACGAGGTTGGCGCGCAGCGCGATCTCGTGGCTCGAGTCGGGGGCCGGCCAGCGGGTCACGGGGAGCATGCGGAAGAGCTTGGACTCCTCCTTCTCCAGGATGCCCCGCTCGATGAGCGCGGCCAGCAGGTTGTCCTCGGCGTCCTTGGAGATCGCCTCGACGACCTTGCGGGCCGGGGCGTCGGGCGTCGCGAGCACGGCCTGCAGCGCGGCGTCCAGGGCGACGTGGCCCGTGGGGGCGTTGTCGGTGACGATGATCGTGGCGTCACCGGCCTTCTCGCGCTCCTCCTTGGTGGCACCGGCCTCCGGAGCACCCCGCAGCAGGGTCTTGCGGGCGTCGGAGAGGTCGGCGAGAAGGGCACCGGCGAGGCGAACACCCAGGTTGTCGACGTTGGCGAGCTTGCCCGTCTCGTCGTCGACGGCAAGCAGCAGGAAGTCTTCGGCAATCAGCATGAGGCGATGCTATATCCGACAAGCGAGACAAGCCCCGAATGAACCAGTAACCGAGAACCCCCCGAGAACCTCACCCGCGGCCATGACTATGGTTAGCCTTACCTAAGGTGCTATGGTCGCACTGCACGCAGAGGAGGCGGTCCGCCGGGCATGCGGGGCTGGGGGGTTCCGTCCGGCCGGCCCGCCTCCTCAGTGCCAGAAGTTCCGAAGGAACCAGACGCCCAGGTCATTTGCGGTGACCTGGGCGTCTGGCATGTCGGAGGGCGGTTGCCGTGCGGCGTCAGACCTCCAGGCGCTCCAGCATGTCGGTCACGAGCGCCGCCACCGGCGAGCGCTCCGACCGGGTCAGGGTCACGTGCGCGAACAGCGGGTGCCCCTTCAGCGCCTCGATCACGGCGGCGACGCCGTCGTGCCGGCCCACCCGCAGGTTGTCGCGCTGGGCGACGTCGTGGGTGAGCACCACCCGCGAGCTCTGGCCGATCCGGGAGAGCACCGTGAGCAGCACGTTGCGCTCCAGGGACTGCGCCTCGTCCACGATGACGAACGAGTCGTGCAGCGAGCGCCCGCGGATGTGCGTGAGCGGCAGCACCTCGAGCATGTCGCGGGCCATGACCTCCTCGACGACATCCGGCGAGACCAGGGCGCCGAGCGTGTCGTAGACGGCCTGCGACCACGGGTTCATCTTCTCGGACTCGGACCCGGGCAGGTAGCCCAGCTCCTGCCCGCCCACCGCGTACAGCGGCCGGAAGACGAGCACCTTGCGGTGCTTCTGCCGCTCCAGCACGGACTCCAGCCCGGCGCACAGGGCGAGCGCCGACTTGCCCGTGCCTGCTCGGCCGCCGAGCGAGACGATGCCGATCTCCTCGTCGAGCAGCAGGTCGATGGCCACGCGCTGCTCGGCCGAGCGACCGTGCACGCCGAACACGTCCTGGTCGCCGCGGACCAGCTGCACGCGCTTGTCCGCCGTCACGCGGCCGAGCGCGGAGCCGCCCGGCGAGTGCACGACCATGCCCGTGTGCACCAGGAGCGGCGAGGCCGCCTCGACCGTCGCGGGGTCCAGGGCCGCGATCTCGACGGAGTCGCTCTCCCAGAGGGCGCCCATCTGCTCGTCCGAGAGGTCGATCTCGCGCATGCCGGTCCAGCCGGAGTCGACCGCGAGCTCCGCCTTGTACTCCTCGGCCTGGAGGCCGACGGCGGAGGCCTTGACCCGCATGGGCAGGTCCTTGGAGACGACGGTCACGACGCTGCCCTCGGCTGCCAGGTTGGCGGCCACGGCCAGGATGCGCGTGTCGTTGTCACCCAGGCGGAAGCCGGCGGGCAGCACTGAGGGGTCGATGTGGTTGAGCTCCACCCGGAGCGTGCCACCCGTGTCCCCCACGGGGACCGGTGAGTCGAGCCGGCCGTGCTGCACGCGCAGCTCGTCCAGCATCCGCAGGGCGCTCCGGGCGAAGTACCCGAGCTCGGCGTGGTGGCGCTTGGCCTCCAGCTCCGTGACCACGACGATCGGGAGGACGACGTCGTGCTCCGCGAACCGCAACATCGCCTTCGGGTCGCTCAACAGCACGGACGTGTCGATGACGAAGGTCCTGCGTTCGTCACCTGCCGCGCCGGGAGCGGCGTCGGCACTCTGGTCGGACGGACGGGTGGTGTGTGCGGAATGGCTCACTGCGGTTCTCCCTCCGGCGCCGAAACGCCGTGACAGCCTCGTCGCTACCTGGCGGGTACCGCCTGCCGGCGGAACCGACCCGGTCGAACCGGGGCTGGTGGATGGGCCGAGCGACCGACTCGGTGCGCCGCGGTGTGGCGCAGAGCCGGGGCCGGCCCTTCTCCACGGAGCGAGCACTCCATAGGTTGGCCTCCCGAAGGGGCGACTGGGTGCCGTCCCTGAGGTGGAAACTACGCGCCCTGCCATCCCATGACCAGACCTCAGCCCCGGCGGGTCGCAAGTTGTCACGAACTGTTCACACGGTGGCAATAGCTTGATTTTTCCTCCAAGGAATGGCAAAACTCGCAGAGAGGTACGCTCTCGCGGCAGGATGGTCACATGGCTGCCTTCGCCGTCCTGCTTCGCGCCGTCAACATCGGACCCGGCCTGCGCGTGTCCTCCGCGGACCTGCGCGGCGCCGCCGAGGACGCCGGTCTCGGCGCCGCGAGAACCCTCCTGAACAGCGGCAACCTCGTGGTCACGCCGGGCACCTCGGGCGCGAGCACCGCCGACGACGCCGCCCGGCTGGTGCAGGAGCAGCTCGCGACACGGGTCGGGCAGGACGTGGCCGCCGTCGGGCTGAGCGCCGCCCGGCTGGACGAGATCGCCGCCGCCAACCCCTTCCCCGCCGCGGCCCGGGACGACCCGTCCCACCTGCAGGTGCACGTGCCGTTCGGCGAGCTGGACGCGGCGGGCATCGCCAAGCTCGACCTGGCCAGCCCCGGACGGGAGATGCTCGCGACGGCCGCGGGCGTGCTGTACGTGCACTACGTGGACGGGATCGGGCGGTCCAAGCTGACACCCAAGGTCATCGACACGGCGGTCGGCGCGCCCACCACGGCGCGCAACTGGAACACGGTCACCAAGCTGCGCACGGCCTGCGCGCAGGCCTCGGGAGAGGACTCGGGCCCGGTAGGGTGAGCCCAGGGAGTGCCGGGAAGTCTGGTCGGCGTGGACCGGGTCGACCGGTCCGGTTCAGCCGACCCCGCACCCGAGAGGACGACCGTTGACCGGTTCCGCCCCCGCCCCCGCTCCCACCCGTGTCCAGCGCCTGCGCACCTGGCTGTCCCGCGAGACGACCGGCGGCGCGCTGCTGATCGGGGCCGCGTTCGTCGCCCTGGTGTGGGCCAACTCGCCGTGGCGCGCCTCCTACCAGGCCCTGTCCGACGCCGTCGTGGGACCTGCCGCGATCGGCCCGCTGCCCGTGCACCTCGACCTCTCGCTGGCCACCTGGGCCGCCGACGGGCTGCTCGCGGTCTTCTTCTTCGTGGTGGGCGTGGAGCTCAAGCAGGAGTTCGTCGCCGGGAGCCTGCGCAACCCGCGCGAGGCCGGCGTCCCGATGATCGCGGCCGTGGGCGGCATGGCCGTGCCCGCGCTGATCTACGCCGGCACCGTGCTGCTGCTCGGCGACCCCGGGGCGTTGCGCGGCTGGGCGATCCCCAGCGCGACCGACATCGCGTTCGCCGTCGGCGTCCTCGCGATCTTCGGCCGCGGCCTGCCGGCGGCGATCCGCACGTTCCTGCTCACGCTGGCCGTCGTGGACGACCTGCTGGCGATCGTCGTCATCGCCGTCTTCTACACCGCCGAGATCCACTGGCTGGCGTTGCTCGGCACGCTCGTCTGCGTCGCGCTGTTCGGCTGGCACGTGCGCTCCCGCTCCCCGCGGTGGTTCCTGCTGGTGCCGCTCGCCGTGGTGGCGTGGGCGCTCATGCACTCCTCGGGCGTGCACGCGACGATCGCCGGGGTGCTGCTCGGCTTCACCGTGCCGGCGGTCGCGCTGCACGGCGAACCGACGTCGCGCACTACCCGCTACGAGCACGGCATCCGGCCGTTCTCCTCGGGCTTCGCGCTGCCCGTCTTCGCCTTCTTCGCCGCGGGCGTCTCCCTGGTCGACGGCGACGGGCCGGGCGCCGTGCTCGGCCAGCCGGTCGTCGCCGCGATCGCGGCCGGCCTGATCCTCGGCAAGCTGATCGGCGTGCTCGGCACCACCGCGCTGGTCACCCGGCTCACGCCGCTGCGCCTGCCCGACGGGATCGGCGTGCGCGACCTGCTGCCCGTCGGCCTGCTGGCGGGCATCGGGTTCACCGTGTCGCTGCTGATCAGCGAGCTGTCCTTCGGCGACTCCGAGCACACCGACGGCGCGAAGATCGCGATCCTCGGCTCGTCGGTACTCGCGGCGATCCTGGGCGCGGTCGCGCTGCGCAGGGACGCCCGGCAGGCGCGGAGCAACGACATGAACCTCGACGGCCGCCCGGACGACGTGCACGACTTCATCGGCGACGCCAAGGACCACGAGACCCACTGACCCGCTCCGCGCCTCGCTGGTCGAGCCCCCACCGCTGGTCGAGCTTGTCGAGACCCCGCACCGCTGGTCGAGCATCGCTGGTCGAGCTTGTCGAGACCCATCAAGGTTTCGACAAGCTCAACCAGCGAAGCGGGCAACCAGCGGTGCGCCCCGCGTCAGACCTCCAGGAGGAGCGCCTCGCCCTGGCCGCCGCCACCGCACAGGCCGACGGCCGCACGGCCACCGCCGCGCCGCGCCAGCTCGTGCGCCGCGTGCACCGCGATCCGCGCGCCGGACGCCCCCACGGGGTGCCCCAGCGCGATGCCGCCGCCGTGCACGTTGACGAGGTCCAGCGGCACGCCCAGCGCCTTCGCGGAAACGCCCACCACCACGGCGAACGCCTCGTTGATCTCCACGAGGTCGAGGTCGGCCGCCGACCAGCCCTCGCGCTCCAGCGCCTGGCCGATCGCACGCGCGGGCTGAGAGTGCAGCGAGTTGTCCGGCCCGGCCACCTGGCCGTGCGACCGAACGGTCGCGAGCACGGGCACCCCGGCGGCCTCGGCCCGGGCACGCGTGGTGAGCACGAGCGCCGCGGCGCCGTCCGAGATCTGCGACGAGTTGCCCGCCGTCAGCGTCCCGTCGCCCTTGAACGCGGGGCGCAGCCGCGCGAGCGACTCCGGCGTCGTGTCCGGCCGCACGCCCTCGTCGGTGCGCACCTCGACGGGCTCGCCGCGTCGCTGGGGCACCGAGACCGGCGCCAGCTCGGCCTCGAAGTACCCGTCCTTGGCGGCGGCCGCGGCGCGCTGGTGCGAGGCGGCGGCGATCGCGTCCTGCTCCTCGCGCGAGACGAACACGTCGCCGGAGTTGTGCTCCTCCGTCGAGATGCCCATCGAGACGTCGTCGAACGCGTCGGTCAGGGCGTCGTGCGCCACGGAGTCGGTCAGCTCGGCCGAGCCGAAGCCGAACCCGGACCGCGCGCCGGCCAGCAGGTGCGGGGCGTTGGTCATCGACTCCTGCCCGCCCACCAGCACCACCGACGCCTCGCCGGTGCGCAGCAGCCGGGCGCCGTCGATAATCGACGTCAGACCCGACAGGCACACCTTGTTCACCGTCACGGCCTGCACGTCCCAGGGCACCCCTGCGGCCACGGCCGTCTGCCGGGCCGGGTTCTGCCCCGCGCCCGCCTGGATCACCTGGCCGAGCACCACCTTGTCGACGTCGGCCGCGAGCGCGCCCGCGCCCTCCAGCGCCTTGCGCGCCGCCACCGCGCCCAGCTCGACGGCGCTCAGCGCCGACAGCGAACCCTTCAGCCGTCCCTGCGGCGTGCGTGCCGCGGAGACGATCACCACGTCGTCGGCGCTGTGTGTCGCGCCCGAGCCGGTGGCGCCCGGACCGGTGCTCGTGGCACCCGTCGGGGCAGCAAATGCGTCACTCATGAGACCTCCTTTGGCCGTTCTTCCCAGCGTATCCCTCGGATTCGCGCGTGAGCCCGGCGGTCGCGCGGGCTCGACGGTCGCGCACACTCAGCCCGCGGAGCCGACCAGCTCGACGGCGAGCTCCGGCTCCGTCTTCTCGACGACCTCCTCGGCCGTCACCCCCGGCGCGAGCTCGCGCAGCACCAGCCCGGACGGCGTCACGTCGAGCACCGCCAGGTCGGTGATGATCCGGTCGACCACGCCCTTGCCGGTCAGCGGAAGCGAGCACTCGCGCAGGATCTTGGGCGACCCGTCGCGCGCCACGTGCTCCATCAGCACGATGACGCGGCCCGCGCCGTGCACCAGGTCCATCGCGCCGCCCATGCCCTTGACCATCTTCCCGGGGATCATCCAGTTGGCCAGGTCGCCCGTGGCGGAGACCTGCATGCCGCCCAGGATCGCGGCGTCGATCTTGCCGCCCCGGATCATGCCGAACGACGTCGCGGAGTCGAAGATCGACGAGCCCGGAAGCAGCGTCACCGTCTCCTTGCCCGCGTTGATCAGGTCGGGGTCCACGGCGTCCTCGGTGGGGTACGGGCCCACGCCGAGGATGCCGTTCTCGGACTGCAGCACCAGGTGCCGGTCGTCCGGCACGTAGTTGGGCACGAGCGTCGGCAGCCCGATGCCCAGGTTCACGTACATGCCGTCGGCCAGCTCGCGCGCGGCGCGCGCGGCCATCTCCTGTCGGGTCAGTGCCATGGTTCAGGCTCCCTTCGTACCGGTCGTGCCCGACGACGACGCCGCGGGCTCCGTCACCGTCCGGCGCTCGATCCGCTTCTCGATGTCGGTGCCGACCTCCACCACCCGGTGCACGTAGACGCCCGGCAGGTGCACGGTGTCCGGGTCGATCTCCCCCGGCTCGACGAGCTCCTCGACCTGGGCTATGCAGACGCGCCCGGCCATCGCGGCCAGCGGCGAGAAGTTGCGCGCCGACTTGTTGAACACGAGGTTGCCGTGCCGGTCGCCGCGCAGGGCGTGCACGAGCGCGAAGTCGGTGCTGATCGACTCCTCCAGCACGTACTCGGCGTCGTCGGGCCCGAAGGTGCGTACCTCCTTGGGCGGGGAGGCGATCGCGACCCCGCCCACGCCGTCGTACCTGCGGGGCAGGCCGCCCTCGGCGACCTGGGTGCCGACGCCGGTGCGCGTGAAGAAGGCCGCGATGCCCGCGCCGCCGGCGCGGAGCTTCTCGGCGAGCGTGCCCTGCGGGGTGAGCTCCAGCTCGAGCTCGCCCGAGAGGAACTGCCGCTCGAACTCCTTGTTCTCGCCCACGTAGGAGCTGGTCATCTTGCGGATGCGCTGGGCGTTCAGCAGCACGCCGAGGCCCCAGTCGTCGACGCCGCAGTTGTTGCTCACCACCGACAGGCCGCTCGTGCCTTGCGCGAGCAGGGCCTCGATCAGGGCGATCGGGTTGCCGCACAGGCCGAACCCGCCCACGGCCAGCGAGGCGCCGTCCGGGATGTCGGCCACCGCCTCGGCCGCGCTCGCGACCACCTTGTCGAACCCGGTACGTGCTCCAGTCATCATCGACTCCTCCATCACGTCAGTCCTGGCAGGTCGTGCCATGTGCCAGTGTCACACCCCGGCCGCGCCGCTGGGCGGTTCCTCACCGGGCGCTCCAGCCGCCGTCGACGGTCCACGAGGCGCCGGACACCATCGCGGCGTCCGGGCCCGTGAGCCAGCCGACCAGCGAGGCGACCTCGTGCGGCTCCACCAGGCGCTTCACCGCGGACTCCGCGAGCATGACCTTCGCCATCACCTCGGACTCCGGGATGCCGTGCACCCGCGCCTGCTCGGCGATCTGCTTCTCCACCAGCGGCGTGCGCACGTAGCCGGGGTTGACGCACACGCTGGTCACGCCGTGCTCGCCGCCCTCCAGGGCCGTCACCTTGGACAGGCCCTCCAGCCCGTGCTTGGCCGCCACGTACGCCGACTTGAACGGCGAGGCCACCAGCCCGTGCACCGACGAGATGTTGACGACCCGCCCCCAGCCCCGCGCGTACATGCCGGGCAGCGCGGCGCGCACCAGCAGGAACGGCGCCTCCAGCATGATCCGCTGGACCAGCCGGAAGTCGTCCGGCACGAAGTCCTGGATGGGGCTGACCCGCTGGATGCCGGCGTTGTTCACCAGCACGTCGGTGTCCAGGCTCAGGTCGTCGAGCGCCCGGGTGTCGGACAGGTCGACGACCCACGCCTCGCCGCCCACCTCCTCGGCCAGGGCCTTGGCGCCGTCGCCGTCCACGTCGGCCACGGTCACGTGCGCGCCGCGGGCGGCGAGCTCCCGGACGCACGCTGCGCCGATGCCGCTCGCGCCGCCCGTCACGAGCGCCCTGCGGCCGTCGAGCGTGCGGCGCTCCTCCGGCGCGGAGCTCACGACCGGCCCTCGGCGAGCGCCCGCTCGCGGGCCTGGTCCTCGGCGTCGAGCGCGTGCAGGGAGGCGCCCTTGGTCTCGCGCAGCGCGACGGCCGCGACCAGCGTGATGAGCGCGGCGATCGCCATGTAGACGGCGGTGGGCCACCAGGAGCCGGTGTTCTTGAGCCAGGTCGTGGCCAGGATCGGGGCCAGCGAGCCGGCCACGATGGAGGTGACCTGGTAGCTGATGGAGACGCCGGAGTACCGCATCCGGGTCGGGAACATCTCGGCCATGATGGCCGGCTGCACCGCGTACATCAGGGCGTGGAACAGCAGCCCGGCCATGAGCACGGCCAGGATGACCCAGACGTTCTTGGTGTCCATCGCGGGGAAGGCGAACCAGCACCAGGTCGCGCCGAGCACGGCGCCCGTGATGTAGAGCGGCTTGCGGCCGACGCTGTCGGCGAGGCGGCCCACGGCGAGGATCACCACGAAGTGGAACGCGTGCGCGGCCGCGACGACGCCGAGGATGCGCGTCGTGTCCATGCCGAGCCCGGTGCCGAGGTAGACGATCGAAAAGCTGACCACGAGGTAGTACAGGATGTTCTCCGCGAACCGCAGGCCCATGCCGGTGAGGACGCCGCGCGGGTAGCGCTTGATGACCTCGAGCACGCCGTAGGCGTTGTCGCCCTCCTGGATCTCGGCCTTGGCCTCCTCGTAGATGGGGGCGTCGGAGACGCGGGTGCGCACGTAGTAGCCCACGACGATGACGACGGCCGAGAGCCAGAACGCGACGCGCCAGCCCCAGGCGAGGAAGGCCTCGTCGGTCAGCGTGGCCGACATCGTGTAGAGCACGACGGTCGCGAGCAGGTTGCCCGCGGGGACACCGGCCTGCGGCCACGCCGTCCAGCGGGCCCGCTCGTCGTCGCGGCTGTGCTCCGCGACGAGCAGCACGGCGCCGCCCCACTCGCCGCCGAGCGCCACGCCCTGCACGAAGCGCAGGATGACCAGGAGCGCCGGGGCGAGGAAGCCGACCTGCTGGAACGTGGGCAGGCAGCCCATGAGCACGGTCGCCACGCCGATCAGCACGATCGTGAACTGCAGCGTGTACTTGCGCCCGAGCTTGTCGCCCAGGTGGCCGAAGATGATTCCGCCCAGCGGACGGGCGAGGAAGCCGACGGCGTAGGTCACGAACGCCGCGATGATCGCGTCGTAGGCGTTGCCCGTCTCGGGCATGAGCACCTTGTTGAACACGAGCGCCGCGGCGGTCGCGTAGAGGAAGAAGTCGTACCACTCGACGACGGTGCCGGCCATCGAGGCGGCGACGATGCGCCTGATCAGCGACCGGTCGTCCGGTGCGTGGGTGCCCTGCTGTGCACTCTGCTCTGCAGACATGCTGGTGCTCCTAGGTGTCGGCTCTGACACGGGGTGTGGCGGGCTCGCGCGGTCCGCGCCTCCTGCCACCTGTGACCCGCCGAGTGTTCCGGGGAAGCGCCGTGCGCAGCAATGACGAAGTCGGCAGACGCCGTGTGCACGGATGCACATTGGTAACGTCACGGCATGCCAGCCCGCAACGACCCGCCGGCCGGCCAGGTCGCCGACCAGCTCCTGGTGCTGCTCGCCGTGGCGCGCACCGGCCGGTACACGACGGCGGCGCAGGCCCTCGGCGTCAACCACACCACGGTCGCCCGCAACATCACGGCGCTGGAGCGCGCCCTCGGCGGGCGCCTCCTGGTGCGCGGCGCGGACGGCTGGGAGCTGACGACGCTGGGCCGGCGCGCGGCCCGCGCCGGCGAGGCCGTGTCCGACGCCGTCGACCGCCTCGTCGCGGGCGACACCGAGGCCGACCCGATCACCGGCGTCGTGCGCATGACGGCGACCGACGGGTTCAGCGCGTACGTCGCCTCCCCCGCCATCGCCCGGCTGCGGGGCGCGCACCCGGAGCTGTCGGTCGAGCTCGTCACGGTCACCCGCGTGGCGACGCACCACCGCTCGGGGGTCGACGTCGACGTCGTCGTCGGAGAACCGAGCGTGCAGCGGGCCAAGGCCGTGCGCCTGGGCGAGTACGTGCTCGGCATGTACGGCTCGCGCGAGTACCTGGAGCGGCACGGCACGCCGACCACGGTCGAGGAGATGTCGAAGCACGGCCTGGTCTACTTCGTGGACTCCATGCTCCAGGTCAACGACCTTGACGCGCCGCGCCGCCTGGTGCCCGGCATGCCCGACGCGCTGGCCTCAACCAACGTGTTCGTGCACGTCGAGGCCACGCGCGCCGGGGCGGGCCTGGGGTTCCTGCCCTGCTTCATGGCCGACCGGCACGACGACCTGGTGCGCCTCCTGCCCGACGACGTCACCGAGCGGCTGCCCTACTGGGCGGTGATCCGGAGCGAGTCATGGCGCCGGCCCGCCGTGGCCGCCGTCGTACAGGTGCTCGGCGACGAGATGAACCGCCAGCGCGACCGTATGCTCGGCCACGTGTCCTCCCGTGGTGAGAGCTGATCGTGGTCGTCAGTCCTTGAACCGCAGCCAGACCTGGATGACCGACGTCGCGATACCGCTCGAGATGGCCACGACCGTCGTCACCACGGCGGTCGTCAGAGCGCTGATCCCGGGATCGACGGCGATCACGGTCGCGACCACGGTGACCGCCAGAAGGAGGGCGAGGACGGCGAGACGCGACAGCCATCGCATGCGCCGGAGGATGCCCGTCAGACGCCAGGAGACCGGGCGGAGAGCCTGCTGCCGCAGGTAGATCTCCAGGAGCTGATCCACCCAGTTGATGTCCACCATGGGCTGCCTCTTGCTGGCCGTCGACCGGGTTCCGCCGTTCCTCTCGACCGTGTCGAACAAGTCACCGGCGATGCCGTGCACCGCGTGACGAGCAGGCCGCCACGAACCTGAGGTGAGCAGGGCGAGCGCGACGATGATCTGCAGAGGGAACGACACCTGGTGGTTCCTGGCGTCGTCGGGCGCCGGTACGTAGTAGTGGTACTGAACGTACTCGAGCGGCGTGCTCCATCGTCCGCGCAACCACGGAGCCAGACTGCGCGTCGTCTGCCTGATGACCGAGTCCGTGTCGTCGAGCCCGAGACCCGCGTCCCGCATGCGAGCGAGCGCGAGACAACCGAACGCGATCTCGATGGTGTCCAGGCCAGAGTTGTTGCTGAGCTCACCCTGGAGCCAGGCCACCGGGCCGTCGAACCGACGGGCCGGACCACCGCCACAGAACGGCACCAGGGCGATGAGTGCCTGCGACGTCGCCAGCACGCGTGGCGGTTCAGGTTCGGAGGACACGAGGTGGTCGCCCCAGCCCTGGTCGTCGACCAGTCCGTCGACCAGGGTCCGGACGATCGGCTGATCCTTGGCGTCGGACAGCTTCGAGACGCCCAGGGCCTCGACGATGGCCGTCACCTTGAAGGTGAGCAGCAGGTCCGACGCGTCGAACCGAGGGTGGGTCGCGGACTCGGGTTCGATCTGCGGCAAGACCCGGAGAGTCGGTCGCGTGTCGCGATCATGGCGCGCCAGGACCGAGAGAGCGGCACAGGTCCCGTAGATCCCGAACTGACGCGAACGCGCCGGCACATCGACGAACTGGCCCCAGACCGGGGAACCCTGCGGCGTCACCTGAGCGGCGTTGTCGAGCGTGGCGAGCAGACGTGTCTGGGCGGTCGTCACCCGGCGGCGAAGGTCAGGCAGGTCAGGTCCGGTCGGCCTCAACACGCACACCCCCGCTCGCACCCACCCCGATATGCGAGCAATGTACTGGATTTAGCTCATGGCGTCGCCGGTGCGCGACACCCTGCGGCTCACCCCCGTACCGCGGCCCTCACCGCCGAGATCCCCGGCTCCGCCATGATGATCGTGTAGTGGTTCACGCCCGGCACCTCGCTCGCCGTCAGCCCGGGGAGCCGGACCGACCACTCGGCGACAGTCCCGGCCGGGTACATGCCGCCGGGCTGGTCGAGCAGTCCACGCGGGGCGCGCAGGAACGTGATCGGCAGGCCGGTCTCGGCGGCCCACGCGAGCGCGGCGGGCAGGGCGTCGCCTCGTGCGGAGTCGGCCGAGTCCGCGGCGACGGCGTCGGGCGACGTCGCCGGCCGGAGCACGGTCCCGCCCACCACACCATCCCCTGCCGGGTACTCCGCCAGGTCGTAGTCCACGTACTGCTCCACCACGGGGTTCCACTCCGCGAAGGCGGGGTGCGCCCGCCAGAACTCCCGGTACGCCTCGGCGCTCGGGAACGTCTGGGTCAGCCGCTCGATCGCGGGGCCGAGCAGGGCCCGCACCAGCTCCTCGGGCGTCGCTCCGTCCGGCACACCGGGCGGGAGCGGGATCGGCAGCCCGCCGTCCACGAGCACGAGCCGCTCCACCAGGTCCGGGTGGCGGTGCGTCAGCACGAGCGACACGAACCCGCCCATCGAGTGCCCCACGACGACGGCCGGCCCCTCGGCGAGCGCCCGGACCACCGCGGCGACGTCGTCGGCGTGCGCGGCCATGCCGTACGGGCCGGGCAGCCCGTTGCTGCGGCCGCGGCCACGCAGGTCGGGCGCGATGACGCGGCGGCCGGGCAGCGCGGCGGCGATCGCCGGCCAGGCGCGGTGCGAGGCGGTGATGCCGTGCACCAGCACGACGGCGGGCAGCGGTGTGCCGTCCGGCCCGGTCGCGACGGGCGCCGTCGGCTCCCAGACCCCTACCCGCAACCTGCCGCCCGCAACCACCACGTCGTGCGTGGCGTAGGTGTGCGATCCGGTCGCCTCCACCTGGTCGACCATGCTCATGGACGTACCTCCCCCTCGTTCCGGCCCGTGCCGGTCCCCCCGGGCGCCAGCGCCCGCTCGATGAACGTCATCGCCTGGTCGAACACCTCGGGCGGGACGGCCGACGTCGGGCCGCCGGGCTCGACGTCCGGCCCCCACAGGACCCACCGCATCCCCACGATCTCGCCGATGCCCATGAGCGCCCAGGCGGCCACCTCGGGGTCGATGTCGCCGACCTCCCCGGCCTCCTGCGCCTTCGCGAGGCCGTCGCGGTAGCCCTCGACGATCCGGGTGTAGTGCAGCCGCAGCGCGCCGGGCGACACGAACTCGGCCTGCCGCACGATCCGGTAGAGCGCCGGGTGCTCGGCCGTGAACTCGAAGAACGCCCGGAACCCGGCCCGCTCCGCCTCGATGCGCCCGGTCGCCTGCGAGGACGCCGCGATCATCGCGTGCCGCACCCGCCGGTTCAGGTCCTCGACCACCTCGTCGAAGATCTCGATCTTCGACGTGAAGTACAGGTAGAACGTGCCCTGCCCGACGCCGGCGGCCTCCGTGATCTTCACGATCGAGGCGTCGTGGAAGCCGAGGTCGGCGAACACCTGCTCGGCGGCGACGAGGATGCGCGCGCGGGTGCGCTCCCCCTTGGTCATGGGCTGGGAGATGGTGCTCACCGGGCCTCCTCGGCAGGGCGTACGTGGAGCGCCGAGCGCACCACCTTGTTCAGGGACGAGCGTGGCAGGTCGGGGACGAGATCGAAGTGCCGGGGCACCTTGAACCCCGCGAGCTCGCGGCGGCAGAAGGCCTCCAGGTCCTCCGCGTCGGTGAGCTGCCCGCCGCGCGGCACCACGAAGGCGTGGCCCACCTCGCCCCAGCGGTCGTCGGGCACACCGACGACGGCGGCGTCGGCCACCGCGGGGTGCCGGCGCAGCGCGGCCTCGACCTCGGCCGGGGTCACGTTCTCGCCGCCCGTGATGAACACGTCCTTGAGCCGGTCCACCACGCGGTAGTACCCGTCGGCGTCGCGTTCCACCAGGTCGCCGGTGCGCAGCCAGCCGCCCGCGAACGACGCCGCCGTCGCCTCCGGCTCCCGGAAGTAGCCCGCGAACACGCTGGGGCCACGCACGAGCAGCTCCCCGGTCGCGGGGCCCGCGAGGTGCTCACCGGTGACGGGGTCGGCCACGGCGACCTCGACGTGCGGGTAGGGCACGCCGGCGGAGCCGAGCCGGTCGCGCGCCACGTCGTCGGGCAGGCAGAGCACGTTGGGGCCGGCCTCGGTGAGGCCGTAGCCCTGGGTGAGCGCGACGCCGCGCCGGTGCCAGGCGCGCAGCAGCGGCTCCGGCATGGGCGCTCCGCCGACGACGGCGTGCCGCAGCGAGGTCAGGTCGGCCGCCGCGAACCCGGGGTGCTCGGCGAGCAGCAGGTAGTTGGTGGGCACGCCCATCATCGTGGTGACCCGCCGGTCGGCGACCAGGCGCAGCACCCGCTCGGGCTCGAAGGTGCGCTCCAGCACCACGGTCGCGCCGGTCCACCAGGCCAGCAGCGGCTGGATGTTCCAGCCGCCCACGTGGAACTGCGGCAGCACGGAGAGCACCACGTCCGTGCTGGTCAGCTCGACCGTCCGGGACAACGAGAGGTTGTTCCAGAAGCAGTTGGCGTGGGTGAGCAGCGCGCCCCGCGAGGTGCCGCCCGTGCCGGACGTGAACACCAGCAGCAGCGGGTCGTCGTCGCGCACCATGCGGTGCGGCGGTCCGGCGGGCCGCGCGTCGAGGTCAGCCCGACGACGGGTGGGCGCCGGCACCCGCGCCTCCACGCCGTGCGGCCCCAGCGCCGTGCGCGACAGCGGGAGCGGCAGCCGTTCGAGCGCGGCGTCGGCCAGGGTGCCGCACTCCTCCTCGACGAGCACGAGCGCGGGGTCGGCCTGGTCGAGCTGCGCCGCGAGCTCGTGCGGCGACAGTCGCCACGACAGTGGCGCGAGCACCAGCCCGGCCTTGGCGCAGGCGAAGAACAGCACCACCTGGTCGGAGCTGTTCCCGGTCACGGTCGCGATCCGGTCGCCCACCCCGTAGCCGGCGTCGAGCAGCCGGGCCGCGAGCGCCGTCGCCCGGGCGTCCAGGGCGCGGTAGGTCAGGGTGACGCCGCGGTCGTCCACGGCCACGCGGTCGGGCGTCGCCAGGGCGCGGTCGCGGGGCCACCGGCCGAGCGTGTGCAGGTCGCTCATGCCACGGCCCCCTCGGGGGCGGGCACGCCGGGCGCGGGCCCGCTCCCGTCCGGGTCGCTCCCGGGCCGACGGCGCGCGGCGAGCCGCTCGGCCGCACCCGCCAGCCCGCCCGGCAGGAAGATCACGACCAGCACGAAGCAGGTGCCCAGCAGGAACATCGGCTCGGAGAGCGGGATGCGGAGCACGGCGGGCAGCCCGGCCACGGCCTCGGAGTGGGCGAGCTCGGCGAGCCGCTGGTCCAGCAGCGTGTAGAGCACGGCCCCGACGACGGCGCCCCAGCGCGAGCCGACCCCGCCCAGCACCACCATGACCAGGAGGGTGAGCGTGAAGTCGGCGGTCGACGTCGCCGGCGAGGCGCCGGACTGGAGCAGCAGGTACGCCATCCCGACGACGGTAGCGAGCGACGCGGCCAGCACGAACACCACGAGCTTGGTCAAGTAGGGGCGCCCGCCGATGATGCGCACGCGCACCTCGTTCTCCCGTACAGCGGCGGCGACGTGCCCGGCCCGGCTGCGCTCGATCCACAGCACCACCAGGTAGACGAGCAGCAGCACGACGAGCGCGAGCCAGTACAGGTTGCGCGTGTTGACCACGCCGACCAGGGCAGCCGGGACGCCGTCGGTGGCGAGCGCGAGCCCCTCCTCGCCGCCGGTCAGGTCGCCCTGGTCGCGCCGGACCAGCACGTTGCCCGCCTGGGCGAACGCGAGCGTGACCATGGCGAACGAGATGCCGGTGACCCGCAGCGAGATGGCGCCGACGACGAACGCGAGGGCCACGCCGCCCACGAGCACGAGCGCGGCGGCGGGCAGGAGCGGCACGTCGGTGCGGTCCAGCACGATGGCCAGGCCGTAGATGCCGGCCGCGAAGTACAGCGCGTGCCCGAAGCTCATCAGCCCCGCGACCCCGAACAGCAGGTGGTACGAGAGCGCGAGCGCCGCCGTCAGCCAGCACAGGGCCAGGAGCTGGAGCGTGCCCGGCTCGTACGTGTAGCCCGGCAACACGCCCGGGACGGGGATCGCGAGCAGCGGCAGGCAGCCCAGGAGCACCAGGAGCGCGAGGCCGCCGAGGCGGGTGGTGACGCGGTTCATGCGGGCCTCCCCATCAGTCCGGACGGGCGCACGAGCAGCACGAGCGCCAGGAGCAGGACGACGATCAGGTCGCCGGTGTTGTTCAGGTAGAAGTTGGCGAGCTGCTGGAGCACGGCGACGACGACGGACGCCACCGCCGCCCCGGTCAGCGAGCCCATGCCGCCGATCACCGTGACGATGAACGCGAAGATCAGCAGGCTCGCACCCATGTGCGGCGACACGTAGTTCAGCGACTGCGTGGCGAGCACGCCGCCCAGTCCGGCCGCCGCCCCGCCGACGGCGAACACGAGCGTGAACGCCTGGCGCACGTCGATGCCGAGCGCCGTCACCATGGCCCGGTTCTCCACGCCCGCGCGGATGATCAGGCCGTACCGCGTGTACCGCAGGAACGCGACGATCCCGGCGAGCACCGCGGCCGCGGCGAGCACGTTGAGGAACGCGGTGTTCGGCACGTGCGCGCCCAGCACGTCGGTGGTCGAGGCGAGCCAGTCGGTGCGCGTGACGTTGCGAGGGTTGGGACCCCAGATGCCCTCGAACAGCGCGACCGTGGCGAGCGAGAGCCCGACGGTCACGAGCACCTGCTCGATGTGCCGGTTGTAGAGGGGCCGGATAAGACCAAGCTCGGTGGCGGTCGCCGCGGCGGCTCCGGTCAGCGCGCCGACCAGGAGGCCCAGCAGCAGGCCGCCCCACGTGCCCGCGCCGACCAGGTTGCCGGCCGCCAGCCCGACGAACGCGCCGAGCGTGAGGAACGACCCGTGCGCGAAGTTCAGCACGCCCATCAGGCCGTAGATCAGGGACAGCCCCGAGGCGACGAGGAAGTAGAGCCCGCCGAGCCCGAGGCCCGTGGCGAGCAGAAGAACCAGGGTGCTCATCGGGCAACCTCCGTCTCGCCGGCCGAGACCCCCAGCAGTCGCTGCACCAGCTCCGGATCGTCCAGCAGCTCCCGCGCCGGTCCCGTGTGCACCACGCGTCCGGCGTCGATCACGACGACGCGCTCGGCGAGCCGCTCGACCACCTGGAGGTTCTGCTCGACGAGCAGCACGGGCACCGTCTGCGCGGCCGTGGCCAGCGTCTCCGCGACCTCGGTCACGATGCGCGGGGCCAGGCCCTTGGTGGGCTCGTCCACGAGCAGGATGCGGTTCTCGTTGAGCAGCGCCCGCGCCAGGGAGACCATCTGCTGCTGCCCGCCCGAGAGTGTGCCCGCGCGCTGGCCGGCCCGCTTGACCAGGTCGGGGAACAGCGCGTCGACCAGCTCGCGGCGCTCCGCCGTCGTGCCGTGCGCCGTCGTGCCGGACCGTTCTGCTCTACCGCCACTCCCCGCGCGGCGTTCCGCGAGCCGCAGGTTCTCGGCGACGGTCAGGCCCGCGAACACCTCGCGGTCCTCCGGCACGTAGCCGACGCCGCGGCGGACGATGCGGTCGGTGCGCTCGCCGTCCACCCGGACGCCGTCGAGCAGCACCTCGCCCGACCGCTCGACCAGGCCGAGGATCGCGCGCAGCGTGGAGGTCTTGCCCACGCCGTTGCGGCCGAGCACCGCGGTGACGCCCGACGCCGGGACCTCGAACGACACGTCGTGCACCACCTCCTGACCGGCGATGCGCGCGGACAGCCCGCGCACCTCCAGCACCGGCTTCTCCGCCGGTCGAGCCTGTCGAGACCCGCTCATGCCGCGCTCCCCGCCGTCGTGCCCAGGTAGGCGGACTGCACCGTCTCGTCCGCCATGACCCGTTCCGGGACGTCGCAGGTCAGCAGCTCGCCGTGGTGCAGCACCGCGACGCGGTCGGCGAGGCCGAGCACCACGTCCATGTGGTGCTCCACCATGAGCACCGTGCGTCCGGACGCGCTGATCGACCGGATCACCTCGACGAGCCCGGCGACGTCGCCCGTGGCGACGCCCGCCATCGGCTCGTCCAGCAGCACCACCGACGAGTCCATCGCCAGGAGCACGGCGATCTCCAGCTTGCGCTTGTCGCCGTGCGACAGGTCGCCGGCCGCGGCGTCGGCCCGGTGGGTCAGGCCCACCGTGGCCAGGTGCTCGGCGGCCTCCGCCGACGCCGCGTCGCCGCGCCGCGGGAAGCTCAGGACCGAGAGGCTGCCGCCGAGGCGGCGCTGGGTGGCGAGCCGCACGTTCTCCGCGACGGACAGCCGCGGGAACAGGCTCGACGTCTGGAACGTGCGGCCCAGGCCTGCGCGGGCCCGCACCGCGACGGACGCCGCGGTCACGTCCCGGCCCGCGAGCAGCACGCGGCCGCTCGTGGCCCGGTAGATGCCGCTGACCAGGTTGAACAGCGTGGTCTTGCCCGCGCCGTTCGGCCCGATCACGCCGATCAGCTCGCCGCGCTCCACCCGGAGGTCGACCCCCGCGAGGATGCGCGCACCGCCGATCGTCAGCCCGAGGCCGGTCACCTCGAGGACTGGCTCGCCACCCGTCGCCATTACTCGGCCGCCTCCGCGGGTGCGACGGACGCGCCGTCGATGACGTCGACCAGCTCGGGCGTCCAGACGTCGCCGTCCTTGACCAGCTTGGCCTGGTACATCGGCTGGATCAGGGCGTGGTCGGACGCGCGGACGGTCGTCTCGCCCTTGGGCCCCTCGAACGTGTAGCCCTCCAGCGCGTCGACCATGGCCTCGACGTCGCCGGCGCCCTCCTCGATCGCGTGCACGATCATCTGCGCCGCCACGAAGCCGTCCGGCGTGAACAGGTCGGGCGTGCCGCCGGCCGCCTCGACGGCGTCGAGCATCGCGGCCTCGGTGTCGGTGCCCGCCGCGCCCGGGAAGTAGTGGTTCAGGAAGCTGACCTTCTCGGCCGCGTCCCCGTAGGCGCCGTAGGTCGCGACGTCGCCCAGGCCGGTGACGACCGTGGTCTCGTCGAGCACGCCCTGCTGGTCCAGGCCCTGCCACATCGCGCCCGTCGTCGCGCCGGCCCAGGCCACGAAGACCATGTCGGCCTGCGCGTCCAGCACCTTCTTGGCGAACGGCGTGAACTCGGTGGCGTCCTCGGGGACCAGCACCGAGGAGACCTCGGCGCCCTGGCCGCCCAGCACGCCCTCGACGGCGGCGAGGTTGCCCTGGCCGAAGGCGTTGTCCTGGGCGAACACGACGACCTTCGCGCCCTGCGGGTCCACGAAGGTGCCCGCCGCGGCGACGTCCTGCAGCGACTGTCGGCCGCTGCGGAAGGTGTAGCGGTTGATGCCGGTGAGGGTGTCCACGGCGGCGGGGCCGGAGACGTACAGGACCTTGTTCTGCTCGGCCTGCTCGGCCAGGGGCAGCGTCACGCCCGAGACGACGGTGCCGCCCAGGATCTGGTAGCCCTTGCCGATCAGGTCCTTGGCCTGCGAGACGGCCTTCTCGGGGTCGCCCGCGTCGTCGTGGTAGGTCACGTTGAGCTCGTGGCCGGCGACCGTGCCGGTGCCACCGGTGGCGTGGTCGATGCCCGCCTCGAACCCCTGCTTGTAGGCCGCGCCGTAGGCGGCGAGCGGCCCGGACTCCGAGTACACGATGCCGACGTCGATCGGCGCCGCGCTCTCGCCGTCGCCGCTGCCGCCGGTGGTCGCGCCGGTCGGCGCGCACGCCGCGAGCGCCAGGCCCGTGACCGCCGCCGCGGCGACGGCCATGAGGGACTTCCTCGTCCGCATGACTCTGCCCTTCTTCGGGTGGTCGCCGCTCGTGGGGTGCGGGCTCCGTCGCCCAAACCTGAGAGGCGATTCAGGTTGCGGAGATAGTGGACGAGCCGGGCATCTCGTGTCAACCCTCCGGCCGGCAGAAGGGCCCGGGTGAACTATTGACAGGTGATTCAGGTCGCACCTAATGTCCGCAGATGTCCGGCTGACCCCGCGCATCGGAGCGCCTCGGGCGGCACGACCTCGACGTGGAGGTTCGAATGACACACCCCTTGACGCGGCCCCGGCGCCGCCTCGCCACCTGGCTCGCGGCAGTCGTCGCGGTGGCCCTCGTCCCACCCGCGGTCGCGGCGGTGGCCGCCGTCGCGCAGCCCGCCGCGGGCGCCTGGTCGTCCCGCGCGGCGGGCGGCATGACGACGCAGCTCTACGTGCCGACGTCGGAACCCGCCCTGGCCGCGGGGCGCGCGCTGATGATCAACCTGCACGGCTGCGTGCAGACGTCGGCCAACCTGAAGTCCGGCGGAAACTGGGCGGGGACCGCCGACGAGCACGGCATGGTCGTCGCCGTTCCCGCCGCGCCGAACGGCGGCGTGCTGCTCGGCTGCTGGGACTACTACGACACGTCCCACTCGCGGGCCAACCCGGCGCGGCACGACGACAACCTGCTCCAGCTCGTCGACGACCTGCTCGGCGACGCCTCGCTCGGCATCGACCCGAACCAGGTCTACCTTTCCGGGCTCTCGTCCGGCGGCGGCGAGACCATGGTCATGGGCTGCCTCGCGCCCGACGTCTTCGCCGGGATCGGCATCAACGCCGGCCCGACGGTCGGCACGACGTCGGGCCAGATCGGGTCGGTGGCGACCACCCAGGCGCAGGCCACCACCGTCTGCCGCAACTTCGCGTCGACCGGCTCACCCGGCTTCGGCACACAGGTGACGTCGGTGGTCTACGGGTCGTCCGACACCACCGTGGCGACCGGGTACAACACCCTGAACGCGCAGGTCATGGCGGGGATCTACGGGGCGTCGACGCAGTCGTCGTTCTCCCTGGCGGGCCTGCCCGGCACCAACACCGCGGGCACCGGCACCCTGTGGTCCGACGCCGCGGGGCCGCGCGTCTCGCTGATCGCCAACACCAACGTGGGCCACGCGTGGCCGGCCGGCGGCGGCCCCGGCGGCTCGTACATCTCGACGAGCTCCGTGAACTACCCGGCGTACGTGACGGACTTCTTCTTCGACAACAACCGGCGCGTGGACCGGTCGGCCGAGCCGACCGACCCGCCCACCGACCCGCCGACGGACCCGCCGACCGAGCCGGGCCTGTTCTGCGGCGCCGCAACCAACGCGCAGCACCAGGCGGCGGGGCGCGCGACGTCGTACGGCATCGACCCGTACAACCCGTTCTACGCCGTCGGCACCCTGGACTACCTGGGCCAGGGCAACACGACCGTGACCACGCTCCGCGAGACGTCGGAGGGAGTGTTCGACCTGGTCACGGCCTGCTGACGTCGTCCGTTCGGTGCGCGCCCCGCGCGGGGCGCGCACCGCTCAGCCCTCGGGAGCGTGCCGCGCGAACCGTCGCGGACCCGCGCCCCAACTTGGCTTGATTCAGTTTCGTGGACACTCTTTCACCCTCTCGATACGGTGATTTCACCCACCCGACCCAGCGCTAGGGGAATAGTGACCGACCGTACTGCGACAAGCCCTCCATCTCGTTACCGAGTTCTGGCCACCGCGTTCTTGACGGTATTGACACTGCTGGCGCTGCCGCTCAATGCGACCGCGGACAACCTCACACAGGCGACAGACGATGCACGCGCGGCCGCCACGACGTCATCCGGAACCTCGGACACCACCGTTGCTCAAATGGGAGAAGCCGACGTTGCCGAGCTAGAGGCTCAGGTAGCGCTCATCCAGACACACCTCAGTCAGGATCTTCAGCTCGACTACGGCACAGCCGTTGCCGACGACCAGATCAACAGGGCCACTCTCAAAGACTTTGCGATCGGAATCGTCGCCGGCGGAGGTTCGGTCACCGGCGCCGGGACCGACGCGCAAGCCATCGACTCAGGCGCGTCAGACCTTGTGGCTCACGTCGGAGGCGACGGCGCAGCCGCCCTCGCCTGCGAAGGCCGCAATGGTTTCGCCTCAGTACCTCCGACCATCTACCTCAGCAGCTGCAACGCCTCGGCGCTGTCATCAGCCATGGCCGCTGGAGCCGCGATTGCAACCATCGGGGCGTTGATCATAAGTTGGACCGGCGCCGGGGCCGCGGTGGCGGGAGTAATTGCAGCCGCTCTCGGCCTTTACTCCTCGATCTACGCCCTCTGCAACTCGTGGGGGCACGGTATCCGCATCTATGTGGTCACCTCGTTCCCCGTCTGCTGGAGCCAATAATGGTACGAGCACTTCGAGTCACAGGAATCGTCTTCGCGGTCCCCGGACTCGCACTGTCCATCCTCGGTGTCGCCAGTGCTTACAGCGACGATCCCGGCCCGTGGGCCAACCTCGGCCTGGCCTGCGTCTCGATTGCGGTTGTCTGTGCGCTCGGCGCGATCATCTCTGATCGCAAGGACTCGAATACATAGTTCGGTCGAGCCCAGCCGCGCGTCCGCACCACCTTCAGCCCTCGGGAGCGTGCCGCTCCAGGAACCGGTAGACCTCCGTGGTCTCCACACCCGGGTACGCGCCCGAGGGCATCGCGGCGAGCATCGACGCGTGCGGGCGGGCCGAGGGCCAGGCGAAGTCGCCCCACTTCTCGGTCAGGTCCGCGGGCGGACGCCGGCAGCACGACTCGTCGGGACACCGCGACGCCGACCGGACCGTGGTCTCGCGCCCGGAGAACCACTTGACGTCCGCGAACGGCACGCCGACCGACACCGAGAACGCGCCGTCGGACGTGTTCTCCACGCGCGACGTGCACCAGTAGGTGCCGGCCGGCGTGTCCGTGTACTGCGCGTACGGGTTGAACCGGTCCTCGACGTCGAACACGCGGCGCGCCGTCCACTGCTTGCACACGTGCTGGCCCTCGACGGCGCCCAGCGCGTCCGACGGGAACCGCACGCCGTCGTTCTCGTACGCCTTGTGCAGGATCCCCGACTCGTGGACCTTCATGAAGTGCACCGGGATGCCGAGGTGCCGCGTCGCGAGGTTGGTGAACCGGTGCGCGGCGGTCTCGAACGACACCCCGAACGCGTCGCGCAGGTCCTCGATCGCGATGGCCCGCTCGTCCTTGGCGTCGCGCAGGAACTTCACGCCCGGCTTCTCCGGCACCATCAGGGCCGCCGCCAGGTAGTTCGCCTCGACCCGCTGCCGCAGGAACTCGCCGTAGTCGCGCGGCTCGGTGTGGTCCAGCACGTGCGAGGAGAGCGCCTGGAGCAGCGCCGACCGGGTGTTCGAGCGGCCGCGGAACCCCTTGGACGGCAGGTAGACCCGCCGGAAGCGGGTGTCGATCACCGACCGCGTCGAGTGCGGCAGGTCGCTCACGTAGTGCAGCGTGAAGCCCAGGTGGGCGGCGATCTCGGCCGCCATCCGCTGCGGCAGCGGCCCGGTGGTGTGCCCGACGTCGGCCAGCAGCTCCTTGGCGACCTGCTCCAGCTCGGGCAGGTAGTTGTCCCTGCCGCGCATGTCGTCGCGCAGCTCGCCGTTGGCCCGGCGCGCCTCCTCCGGGGTGGCCGCACGCTCGGTGTGCAGGCGCTCCAGCTCCCGGTGCAGCGCCAGGATGGTGCCCAGCGCGTCGGTGGGCAGCGACTTGCCGATCCGGACGCCGTCGATCCCGAGGGACGCGAACAGCGGACCGCGCTGCGCGCGCTCCAGCTCGATCTCCAGGGCGTCGCGCTCCGACGGCGGCTCGGCCGACAGCAGGTCGTCCACCCCGGCGCCGAGCGCGCGGGCGATGGCCTGGAGCTGGGAGAACTTGGGCTCCCGCTTGCCGTTCTCCAGCGTGCTGACCTGCGACGGAGCACGGTCGATGGCCGACGCGAGGTCTTCGAGGGTCATGCCCTTGCTGGTCCGCAGGTGGCGGATGCGGCGACCGATCGTGAGGGCGTCGGGCTCGGCGTCCGGCGGCGTCGTCACCGTGGTCACCGCCGTCGTCCTCGAAGCGTTTTGACCGCTCTGCGGAGAACGCGAGGATGCCGCATTTCGCGCGGTTCTGCGATTTCCCGGGGTTCCTACCATGCCCGAGGGTGACATACGGAAAGGCTTCCGATCAACAGAAGAACCGAGAATCTTCTATCCGGATCTGCTTGAGAAGGGGGTTGCGGAGGGCAGATGGTCGTAACACGTCGCCGGCAGACAGGGCGACAACGTTCCGTCCCGAGAAGGAGACCCGCCATGAGCGCACCCACGATCAACCACACGTCCGAGGCGAGCACGTCCGCGACGACCTCGGTGCCGGCGCAGGCCTCCGTGCGTGCCGGCGACCAGACCCAGACCGCCGCCGACCTGCAGCAGTCCTGGGACACCGACCCGCGCTGGGCCGGCATCGACCGCAGCTTCACCGCCGACGACGTCGTCGCGCTGCGCGGCTCGGTCGGCGAGGAGAACACCCTGGCCCGCCGTGGCGCCGAGCGCCTGTGGCGCCAGCTCCACGAGGAGGACTACATCAACGCGCTCGGCGCGCTGACCGGCAACCAGGCGGTGCAGCAGGTCAAGGCCGGCCTCCAGGCCATCTACCTCTCGGGCTGGCAGGTCGCAGGCGACGCGAACCTCTCGGGGCAGACCTACCCCGACCAGTCGCTCTACCCGGCCAACTCGGTGCCCGCCGTCGTCCGCCGGATCAACAACGCGCTGCTGCGCGCCGACCAGATCGACGTCGCCGAGAACGGCACCCCCACCCGCGACTGGCTCGCGCCGATCGTGGCCGACGCCGAGGCCGGCTTCGGCGGCCCCCTGAACGCGTACGAGCTGATGAAGTCGATGATCCAGTCGGGCGCCGCCGGCGTGCACTGGGAGGACCAGCTCGCGTCGGAGAAGAAGTGCGGCCACCTGGGCGGCAAGGTGCTCATCCCCACCCAGCAGCACGTGCGCACGCTCAACGCGGCCCGGCTCGCGGCCGACGTCGCCGACGTGCCGTCGATCGTGATCGCCCGGACGGACGCCGAGGCGGCCACCCTGATCACGTCCGACGTCGACGAGCGCGACCGCCCCTTCATCACCGGCGAGCGCACCAACGAGGGCTTCTACAAGGTGACCAACGGCATCGAGCCGTGCATCGCCCGCGCCAAGGCCTACGCGCCCTACTCCGACCTGATCTGGATGGAGACGGGCACGCCGGACCTGGAGCTGGCCCGCAAGTTCGCCGAGGCCGTCAAGGCCGACTTTCCCGACCAGATGCTGAGCTACAACTGCTCGCCGTCGTTCAACTGGAAGAAGCACCTGGACGACGACACGATCGCCAAGTTCCAGCGCGAGCTGGGCGCGATGGGCTTCACGTTCCAGTTCATCACGCTGGCCGGCTTCCACGCCCTGAACTACTCGATGTTCGACCTCGCCCACGGCTACGCCCGCGAGCAGATGTCGGCGTACGTGAAGCTGCAGGAGCTGGAGTTCGCCGCCGAGGAGCGCGGCTACACCGCCACGAAGCACCAGCGCGAGGTCGGCACGGGCTACTTCGACCGCGTCGCCACGGCGCTCAACCCGGACTCGGCGACCACCGCCCTGGCCGGCTCGACCGAGGCGGCGCAGTTCTGATGACCGCGACCATCGACACCCGCGCCCAGGGCACCAGCCCCTACGACGCCGACGCCGGCCTGGCCGGCATCGGCACCCCGCCGGCGGCCCACCGGTCGCACGCCCCGGCGTCCCACGCCGCGTCCACCCCGCCGTCCACCCCCGCTCCCGTGCGGGCGCCCGCCCCGGCGCCCGCACCCCGGAGCTCGGCCCCCAGCACGCTGCCGAACGGCGGGGTGGGCGCCTCGGGGACCGGCGCACGCCGCGGCGTCATCACCGTGACGGCGTCCGTCGGGCCGCGGTACGGCGAGATCCTGACGCCGGGGGCCCTGGCGTTCCTCGCCCTGCTGCACGACCGGTTCGACGCGCGACGTGACGAGCTGATCGCGCAGCGGCAGCTCCGCCGGCAGGACATCGCCGACGGCGGCGACCCCGACTTCCGCGCCTCGACCCGGCCCGTCCGGGACGACCCGCACTGGCGGGTCGCCGGGTCGCGGAACGCGCCCGGTCTGGAGGACCGCCGCGTCGAGATCACGGGTCCCACCGACCCGAAGATGACGATCAACGCCCTCAACTCGGGCGCCCGGTGCTGGCTCGCCGACGCCGAGGACGCGTCCAGCCCGACGTGGCCCAACGTGATCGAGGGGCAGCTCGCGCTGCACGACGCGATCCGCGGCACGCTCGCCTTCACGAACGAGGCGGGCAAGGAGTACACGCTGCGGTCCGCGGACCTCGTGGACCTGCCGACCATCGTGTTCCGGCCCCGCGGCTGGCACCTCGACGAGGCGCACCTGCGGTACACGGACGCGAACGGCATCACGAGCAGCGCGCTCGGCAGCCTCGTGGACTTCGGCCTCTACTTCTTCCACAACGCCGCCGAGCTCATCGCCCGCGGCCGGGGCCCGTACTTCTACCTGCCCAAGCTGGAGGGCTACCGGGAGGCGCGGCTGTGGAACGAGGTGTTCGAGGTGGCGCAGGACGCGCTCGGCATCCCGCGCGGGACCGTCCGCGCCACGGTGCTCGTCGAGACGCTGCCCGCGGCGTTCGAGATGGAGGAGATCCTCTACGAGCTGCGCGACCACTGCGCCGGGCTGAACGCCGGCCGCTGGGACTACCTGTTCTCGGTGATCAAGTGCTTCCGGACGCGCGGGGAGTCGTACGTGCTGCCCGACCGCGCCCAGGTCACCATGACGGCGCCGTTCATGCGCGCCTACACCGAGCTGCTGGTCGCCACGTGCCACAAGCGCGGGGCGCACGCGATCGGCGGCATGAGCGCGTTCATCCCCGACCGCCGCAACCCGGAGGTCACCCGGCAGGCGTTCCAGCAGGTCGCGGCGGACAAGAAGCGTGAGGCCGGCGACGGCTTCGACGGCACCTGGGTGGCCCACCCCGACCTCATCCCGGTGGCCGAGGCCGAGTTCGACGCCGTGCTCGGCGACGCGCCGAACCAGGTCTCGCGCCTGCGGGACGACGTCGTGGTGGGGCAGCACGACCTGCTCGACGTCGCGTCCGCGCGGCGCGGCGGGGCGACCGTCACGTCGACCGGCCTGCGGTCGAACGTCACGGTGGCCGTGCGCTACCTCGACGCGTGGCTCCGCGGTACCGGGGCCGCCGCGCTGGACAGCCTCATGGAGGACGCGGCGACCGCGGAGATCTCGCGGTCGCAGGTGTGGCAGTGGATCGCGTCGGGCACCCTGACCGACGACGACCGGCAGGCCATCACCCGTGAGCGCGTCGAGGCGATCCTGCTCGACGTCGTCGCCTCGCTGCCGCACGACCACGGCAACCGGATCGACGACGCGGCGGCGATCTTCCGTGCCGTCGCCCTCGAGGACGACTTCCCGGCGTTCCTCACGAACCCCGCGTACCAGGGGTACCTGGTGGGCTCCCCGGTCGACCGGCCCTAGCGCCTCGACCGCAGCCCACCGGCCACAGGCTGGGACGCCCCGCTGTCGGGGCGTCCCTTCCACCGCCCGACGCCGCACCGGTCGCCGCTCTCTCGGCGCCCCGCCACCCCTGGGGTGAGACCGGTGCGGTGTCGGGCCCTTCTGCTGGGCTCTTGTTCCGGTCACAACCACGCTGACCTGCACGGCAGCCCGGTTGTTGCACGTGGCCTCAGTAGCGCTACCCTGGGCGCTCGTGGACGGACGGCGCCGGACGCAGATGTCCGACGCAGGTGTCGAACGCAAGGGGGCGTTGACCAGTGACGGAAGAACCGAACGGTGCCGGATCGAGCGGTGCGGGATCGAGCGGGCCCGGGTCGGGCGGAGCGGCGTTCTTCCGCGACCGTCGCGGCCCGGTGCGACGGGCCATGACGAGCCGCCGGACGCGCAACGCCTGGACGGGTGCCGTCGCGCTGGCGATGACCGGCGGGGTGCTGGTCAGCGCGTCGGCGAGCGTGCCGACGTCGTATCCCCTGCCGGACGGCGCCGCCGCGTCCGCCGCGCCGCACGCGCGGGTGCTCGCGCATCCCGCCGCGGCCTCCGGCGCGGACTCCCCCGGCGCCGGCACCGGCGCCGGCGTGGCGGCCGCGGAAGGCGTCACGGTGAGCCAGGTGCTCGCCGTCCTGGACCGCGCCGAGCTGACACTGCGGCAGAGCTCGTCGCCCAGCCCGGGCATCGCGCAGGCGGCCGCCGAGCTCGGCATGCTCTGGACCACCTACCAGGCGCAGCAGCTCGCGCTGGCCGAGGCCGACCGGCCCCTACGTGTCGAGTCCGCGCCGACGGCGGGCGAGGCCATGGCGCCGGACCCGGCCGACGACGTGGTGCAGGCCGCCCCGGTGTCGCGGACCGTGACCGCCGCCCTCCGGCAGAGCCCGGCCCCGAAGTGGGACTGGCCCGATGACGCTCCCCTCCCCCGGACCGTGTCCCGGGACGTCGAGGCCGTCCCCGAGTCGGCCACCGGATACGTCACCTTCGACGAGGTGGCCGTGGCCGCGATTCGGCTGGCGAACCTGCTCGACCCGTCGTCGCCGACGGCGCTGATCGACGCGCTGCCGTCCACCGGGCCCTCGCTGCGCCAGAACCTGCTGGAGACCGTGGCCGCCTACGGCGGCTCCACCGTCGGGTACGCGAACGGGCGCATCCCCGCGGACGTGCTGTGCCCGCTGCCCTTCGCCCCGGGGCACCTGCTGCGCTGCGACGCGGCCGAGCGACTGACGGCCCTGAGCGAACGGTTCGAGGAGGAGTTCGGTTACCCGATCCCGCTCACCGACTCGTACCGCTCCTACGCGATGCAGGTCGCGGTCAAGGGCACGAAGCCGCACCTGGCGGCGTTCCCCGGCACGTCGAACCACGGCTGGGGCCTCGCCGTGGACCTCGGCAACCCGATCGCGGGCGGTTCGTCCGACGAGTACGTCTGGCTGCGCCTGCACGCTCCCGACTACGGCTGGGACAACCCGTCCTGGGCCCAGCTCGGCGGCGCCAAGCCCGAGCCGTGGCACTTCGAGTTCTTCGCGGCGGGCTCGATCCCGAACCGCGCCATCGACCCGGCCGACGTCGGGACGTGGACTGACTCTGTCGGCTCCGACGCCGCCTCGCGGCCGGCGGGGAAGTCGTCGTCCGCGGCGCATCCGGCCTCGGACGGCTCGGCTGGTTCCGGGGGCAAGAGCTCCGGGTCGAGCGGCTCGGAGGCGGGATCGGGCGGTTCCGGTGCCGGGGGCGGCTCGTCCGCTCCGGAGGGCACGGCGCCAGCAAAGCCCGAGCAGCCGACGCCGTCGGAACCCGAGCCGTCCGAGCCGCCGGCCGAGGAGGAGCCGGAGACCCCGGCGGGCTCCGGGCTGGTGGAGGACGTGGTGGGTGGCACCGTCGGACTCGTCGGTGAGACGGTCGAGGGTGTGGTCGGCGGCGTCGTCGGCGGCCTGCTCGGAGGCAGCAGCACGAACGGAGCCGCGAACCAGGGTGGGTGATCTTTCACCTCCACGCCCGTTGGGGCCGGTTTCGCCGTTTTTGCCGGATACGGTGCCCGCATGTCCGACGACGAGGGCGCGACCCGCGCCCCAGAACTGAACCCGTCCCCCGAGCCCCGTCCGGCCGCGGACGCATCGAACGGCGCCGCCGCCGACGCCTCGAACGGAAGCGCGACGACGGCGTCGGCCACGGACGACGCCGCGGAGCCGCAGCGCACCCAGGTGCTGACCGCCGAGAGCCCGGCGCCGTCCGAGATGACGTCGCACGCGGCCGACGCGCCGGGCAGCCCGGAGGCCCCCGCAGCGCCGAACGCGCTCGGCGTCGTCGTGGCGTTCGTCAAGACCCACGCCACCATCCTCGTGCTCGTGGTGCTGCTGATCGCGGCCATGATCTGGGGTGCGCTCGGCGTGGTCTCGACGAACGACTGGCAGTCGCGCGCGGCGGCGCTCTCGTCGGACCTGAAGAACGCGGAGCAGACGCTCGCTGACGCACGCGCGACGATCGACGACCTGGAGATCGCCAAGGAGCGGGCCGAGACCACGGCGACCGCCTGCATCGGCGCGATCGACGACGCGGACGCCATGCTCGAGGTCTCGGCGGAGCTCGACGACAAGACCGTCGACTACCTGGAAGGCCTGGACGACTTCATGACCGCGCTGGCCGCGGGCAACATCTCCGCGGCGGAGAGCATCGGGTCGGAGATCGACTCCCTCAGCGCGCAGATGGAGGAGCTGGGCGACCAGATCGACGGGCACATGGACGACTACGCGGACACCGCGGAGGGCTGCCACGTGGACGACGCCCAGGGCGTCTGACCCTCGGGCACGAACGGAACGGCGGGCGGGCGACACAGGTCGCCCGCCCGCCGTCGTCGTACGTCAGCCGTCGTCCGTCAGCCCTGGTCGAGGCCGAGCAGGTCGTCCTCGGTCTCGCGGCGCACCAGCACGCGCGAGGCGCCGTCGGACACCGCGACCACGGGCGGGCGGGGCAGCATGTTGTAGTTGGACGCCATGGAACGCCCGTAGGCGCCGGTCGCGGCGACGGCGAGCAGGTCGCCCGCGCGCACGTCGGCCGGGAGCCGCACCTCGTGCACCACGATGTCGCCGGACTCGCAGTGCTTGCCGACCACCCGTGCCAGCACGGTCTCGGCCGCGGACGACCGGCCCACGATCTCGGCGTGGTACGCCGCGCCGTACAGCGCGGGGCGGATGTTGTCGCTCATGCCGCCGTCGACGGACACGTAGGTGCGCGTGAAGTCCGCGCCGCCGTCGGCCGAGACGGTGACGGGCTTGACCGTGCCGACCGTGTAGAGCGTGAGGCCGGCGGGGCCGACGATCGCGCGGCCGGGCTCGATCGAGAACCGCGGCAGGCTCGTGCCCAGCTCCTGGCACACCCCGGCCACCGACTGCGCGATGTCCTTGGCGACCCGCTCCGGGTCGAGGGCCACGTCCCCGGGCAGGTAGGCGATGCCGTACCCGCCACCGAGGTCGACCTCGTCCACGAGCACGCCGGAGCGCTCGGACAGGTCGGCCCGCAGGCGCAGCACCACGCGCGCGGCGGCCTCGAACCCGTCGGGGTCGAGGATCTGCGAGCCGATGTGCGAGTGGATGCCGAGCAGCTTCAGCTCGGGGTGCTTGAGCACCTGCAGCAGCGCGGCCATGGCGGGGCTCTCGGCCCCGTCCGCGGCGTTGACCGAGAGGCCGAACTTCTGGTCCTCGTGGGCCGTCGCGATGTACTCGTGCCCGCCGGCGTGCACACCCGTGGTCACGCGCACCATCACCGGCGCGACGACGCCGCGCCCCGCCGCGAGCTGCGCGACCCGCTCGATCTCGACCAGCGAGTCGACGATGATGCGGCCGACCCCGGCGTCCAGCGCGCGCAGGATCTCGGCGTCGGACTTGTTGTTGCCGTGCAGCCCGATCTCGGCACCCGGCACCTCGGCGCGCAGCGCGACGGCGAGCTCGCCGCTGGAGGCGGTGTCGACCCGCAGGCCCTCCTCGCGCGCCCAGCGCGCGACGGCCACGGTGAGCAGCGCCTTGCCGGCGTAATACACGTCCACGTCCGCGCCGACGGCCCCGAACGCGGTCTCGAACGCCGTGCGGTAGGCGTGGGCCCGCATGCGGAAGTCGGCCTCGTCCAGGACGTACGCGGGCGTGCCGTGCTCGGCCGCGAGGCCGCGGACGTCGACGCCCGCGATCGTCAGCGCGCCGTCCGGCAGGCGGCCGACCCCGGTGGACCAGGGCGCGCCGGTCACATCCGCTCCGGGGCGCTCACGCCCAGCAGGTCGAGGCCGTTGGCCAGGACCGTGCGGACGGCGTCGTTCAGCCACAGGCGGGCGCGGTGCGCGTCGGTGACCTCTTCGTCGGGGTACGGCGTGACGCGCAGCTTCTCGTCGTCGTTGTACCAGGAGTGGAAGTCACCGGCGAGGGCCTCCAGGTAGCGGGCCACGCGGTGCGGCTCGCGCAGCTCGGCGGCCTGCGCCACGATCCGCGGGAACTCGGTGAGGCGCCCGATCAGCGCGGCCTCCGAGGCGTGCGAGAGCTGCGCCGGGTCGAACCCGTCGGCCCGCGCGACGCCGCGCTCGACGGCCTTGGTGCCGATCTGCACCGTGCGGCTGTGCGCGTACTGCACGTAGAAGACCGGGTTGTCGTTGGTCTGCTTGAGCATGTCCTCGCCCTGCAGCTCCAGCGGCGTGTCCGCGGGGTAGCGCGCGAGCGAGTAGCGGACGGCGTCCGACCCGATCCACTCGACCAGGTCGCGCAGCTCGATGATGTTGCCGGCCCGCTTGGACAGCTTGGCGCCGCCGACGTTCACGAGCTGCCCGATGAGCACCTCGATGTTCGTCTCCGGGTCGTCCCCCGCGCAGGCAGCGATGGCCTTGAGGCGGTTGATGTAGCCGTGGTGGTCGGCGCCGAGCAGGTAGATCTTGCCCGGGAACCCGCGGTCCTTCTTGGACAGGTAGTACGCGGCGTCCGCGGCGAAGTAGGTGGGCTCGCCGTTCGCCCGGATCATCACGCGGTCCTTGTCGTCCGTGAAGTCCGTGGTGCGCAGCCAGACCGCGCCCTCCTGGTCGAAGACGTGCCCCTGCTCGCGCAGCCGGGCCACGGCCTTCTCGACGGCGCCCGAGCTGTGCAGGTCGCGCTCGGAGAACCAGACGTCGAAGTGCACGCCGAAGTTCTCCAGCACGTCGCGGATCTCGGCGAGCTGGTGGGCGTAGCCCGACTCGCGGGCGACCGCGATGGCCTCGTCGCGCGGCAGGCCGGGCAGCTCGGGGTGGTCCGCGAGCACCTTGGCCGCGAGCTCCTTGACGTACTCGCCGCGGTAGCCACCCTCGGGGATCTCGCCGTCGGTGGCGCGGGCCAGCACGGACTCGCCGAAGCGGTCCATCTGGGCGCCCGCGTCGTTGATGTAGTACTCGGCGGTCACCTCGGCACCGGCGGCGCGCAGGATGCGCGCGAGCGAGTCGCCCAGCGCGGCCCAGCGGGTGTGCCCGATGTGCAGCGGGCCGGTCGGGTTGGCGCTGATGTACTCCAGGTTGATGACCTGGCCGGTCAGGGCCTCACCGCGGCCGTAGGCCGAGCCGGCCTCGACGATGGTGCGGGCGAGCTCGCCCGCCGCGGCGGCGTCGAGCGTGATGTTGAGGAAGCCCGGGCCGGCGACGCCGACGGACTTGATGCCCGGGGCCGCGCCGAGGCGGGCCGCCAGGTCCTCCGCGAGCGCGCGCGGCGTGGTGCCCGCCTTCTTCGCGAGCTGCAGGGCCACGTTCGTGGCCCAGTCCCCGTGCTCTCGCTGCCTCGGTCGCTCCACGTGGACCGACGCCGGGACGGCGTCGGCGGGCAGTGCGAGTGTGCCGTCGGCGACGGCCGCGGCAAGGGCAGCGCTCAGCGCTTCGGAGAGCTCGGTGGGGGTCACGGATCGATTCTATCGGCCGCGCCGGACGCGTCGCCCCGGCTTTCCACAGGCCGGGAACGGGCTGCCCGACGCCGGCCGGTGCACCTGGGTGCACCGGCCGTCGTCGGGCGCAGGTCAGGGCGAGGTCAGGCCGGCGGCGTCCAGCGACGCCAGGATCTGCCACCACCGTTCCTCGGTCGCCCCGGAGCCCTCGTACCGGATCTCGACCGCCCTGCGCCCGTCCGCCGTCAGGTGGAAGGTCGCGGTCCCCAGGAAGCCCGGCTCGCCGGGCTCGGGCACGGCGGTGTCGGTGGAGGTCCCGACGGTCACCACCCCGCGCGTCGTACCGGCTGGCTCGTAGCGATACCCGTAGTCGGCGAGCTGGATCGGCGGGTCGTAGCCCTCCACGTCCCAGAGGGTGATCGCCAGCTCCTCCCACGAGTCGCCGGAGTCGCTGCTCCAGATTCCCCACATGCCTTCCGGGCTCTTCAGCTCCCGCGGCAGCGTCAGGTCGAGGCCCTCGAACGTGACGGGCTCCCAGTCCGACGGCGGGTCCTGCAGCAGCGGGTCCGCGGGATCGAGCGCGTCGTAGGCGGGCGGGCCGTCCGTCGAGGCCCCGGTGAGGCCGAGGCTGCCGAGCAGCGCGGCGAGGTCGTCGTCGAGGCCGGTGGCGCCGTCGAACCCGAAGAGGTTGACCGTGTAGCTGCTGCCGCCGGCGGCACGCACCTCGATGTAGGCCCGGTACTCGCCGTCGAACCGCTCGGTCAAGACCGTCGACGCCTCGGCGCCCGCCAGCTCGAAGCGGTAGAAGTCCGGCAGGGGACCGGCCTCGCGGTTCGCCGCGAGGTAATCCAGCCGGTCCACCACGGCGAGCTGCAGCTCCGCCTTGCCGTCCGGCCGTCGCAGCAGCAGCGTGTCGGTCGGGTGCTCCGCGCTCGCCCCGTCGGCCGCTGCCCAGTCCCCCGGTGCCGCGTACGCCAGGCCGTGGAACTCGCCTCGCTCCCAGCTCTCGGGCACGTCCGCGGACTCGAGGAGCGGCAGATCCTCCTGGCCGGTCGACCCCGGGCCCTCCGGCTCCGCGGGGTCACCGTCCACGCGGACCGTACGAACCAGCCGCTCGAAGGTGTCCTGCGGGGTCTCGTCGTCCGCCAGGCTCATGGTCAGGCGGACCACCGTCCCGGTGTCGAGCTCGACGTCCAGCTCGCCGACGAAGTCGCCGTCCCCCGGCCCTCGCTGCCAGTAGCCCGAGTCGGAACCGTACTGCGGCTCGTACCAGGACCAGCGCGCGGCGGCGGCTCCGGGCACGTCGACCTCGGTCACCGGGTTTCCGGCCTGCTCGCCGGCGAGCGGCTCGTCCTCCGCGGGTGCCACGGCGACCCACGAGGCCGCATGAGCGACTTCCTCCATGTCATCCTCGTCCGGGACCACCGGATCGGCTCCCCACATCGGGTCACCGACGGGGTTGAACTCCTCGTAGCCGTCCGGCACCTCGAAGACCAGGCCGTCCGAACGGACCTCGGACGAGGCCTGCACCCACGGCAGGAGCGCCGGAAGCGCCGGCCGCTCGGTGAACCAGGCCACCCCGGCCGCACCCAGGACCAGCAGCGCGGCGGCCACGGCTCCGCCGATCACCCCGCGCCGGGTGCGCTCGTGGCGGATCGCCCGCCGCGCCATCATCTCGCCGTCGATCCCGGCCACGGGCCCGACCTGGCCCGCGGCGTCGTGGATCAGGGTCACCAGGCTGTCGCTCTGCTCCTTCATCACTGCGCCTCCTTCCGCGAGGTGCTGGGTGTGCCGATCTCTGGTCCCAGGACGTCCCGAAGCCGGTCGAGCCCGCGCGAGGCGCCGGACTTCACGGCTCCCACGGAGATGCCCAGGTCTTCGGCCGTCTGCTTCTCCGTCCGGTCCAGCAGGTAGCGCAGGACGACGACGCGCCGCTGCGCGGCGGGCAGCTGCCGCAGCGCTCCTACCAGCGCGTCACGGTCGACGACGAGCTGCGTGCCGTCCGACGCCGCTCCTGGCCGCAGGTCCGCCGGCGCCACCAGGACGTCCTTCCTGGTGCGCCGCCAGGAGTCGATCCGGGCCGTCGCGATCACCCTGCGCGCATAGGCGAACGGTTCGCCGTCGCCCACCCGGCCCCAGGCCCGGTAGGTCCGTTCCAGGGCGAGCTGCACCAGGTCAGCGGCCCGGTGCGTGTCGCCGCACAGCAGGTACGCGATGCGGGACAGCTCCGGCGAGCGGTCCCTGGCGAACGCCGTGAACCGCTCGGCCGCCGTACCGGTGGTCACCACCCGGGCACGGGGGTCTTCGAGGACCGCCGCGTCATCACTCACCATGTCCACCACCTTGGTCGTCACCTGCGTACCCGTCCGTACGCCCCTGAGGTCGAGCACTTCGAAGATTCACGGCACACAGACGCGTGCGGACGGCGGAAGGTTGCCAAGCCGGCTGTAGTTGGTCGCGGCGGGCTCGCGCGGTGCTGGTGCGCCCGCGCCCGCGCCGCGCGCGGCAGCCTCCCGGGGCGCACGATGCCAGGCCGGGTAACGGCGCGGGTCACAGGCCCGGATGCACACGCGGGGCTGCTTACCTGGTAGTCTCGCTTCGGCCGTTACGGGTGCGACGCACCCCTCTCAGCGGCCTCGCGCCTGTAGCTCAGTGGATAGAGCGTCTGCCTCCGGAGCAGAAGGTCGGGGGTTCGAATCCCTTCAGGCGCACCACCCAACGAAGGCCCTTGAACTGCGGCGACGCGGAACAAGGGCCTTCGTCGTCCCCGCGGGCGCCCCGCAGCACGAGGTGACAGATCCCCCCATGTGCAATCCCAGATCGATGTCGTAGACTCCCTCCCGCGAGGGGAGTACTTCCCAAACATCGTCCCGGTCAGTACGGCGCTGCTACCAGTGCCTCGGGCGGCGGCCTAGCTTCGGCAAGGCGAAGGAGACCTCGGAGCCGACCCTTTATTTGGAGACTCCTTGCTCGCCCAACTGACGAGTTCAGCTGCCCCTGCCTCCGCTCTGACCACGGTGGCCACGCCCTTGATGTGGGCCCTCACCATCGTTGCCGTGATCGCTCTGATCGTCGTCGACTTCCTGATCACCAGGCGCCCCCACGAGGTCTCGATGCGCGAGGCCCTGGGTTGGAGCGCCTTCTACATCGCCCTGCCGCTCGCGTTCGGCGGCTGGATCTGGGCCACGTTCGGCTCGTCCATCGGCGTCCAGTACCTGACCGGATATCTGGTCGAGAAGTCGTTGTCCGTCGACAACCTCTTCGTGTTCATGCTGCTGCTCAGCGCCTTCGCGGTACCGGCGGCGCTGCAGCAGCGGGTCCTCCTGCTGGGCATCGTCGGAGCCCTGGTGCTCCGCGGCGTCTTCATCGCGGTGGGCGCGGCCGTCCTCGCCAACCTGAGCTGGGCCTTCCTGCTCTTCGGCGCGATCCTGCTGGCCACGGCGGTCAAGATCCTCCGCGACCAGATCAAGGGCGACGACCACGAGATCAACATCTCCGAGCTGCGGTCGGTCAAGATCATCCGCCGCTTCATGCCCGTCACGGACGACTACCGCGGCCCTGCCCTCTCGGTGCGCGAGGGCGGCAAGCGGATGCTCACGCCGCTGACGGTCGTGGTCGTCGCGATCTTCGCGGCCGACATCGTCTTCGCCGTCGACTCGGTGCCCGCCGTCTACGGCATCACCAGCGACCCGTACCTCGTGTTCGCCACCAACGCCTTCGCCCTGCTCGGCCTGCGCGCCCTGTACTTCGTGCTCCAGAGCGCGCTGAGCAAGCTGGTGCACCTCGGCTACGGCCTCGCGACGATCCTCGCCTTCATCGGCGTCAAGCTCGTGCTGCACTGGGCCCACGGCATCTGGGCCGGCGTCCCGGAGATCCCGACCCTCGCCTCGCTCGGCGTCATCATCGGCGTGCTGGTCATCGTGACCTTCACCAGCCTTCACGCGACCCGCGACCTCGACACCGAGGCCACAGCCGACGGCGCGAAGGTCGTCGGCCCGGACGGCTCGGCGAGCACCCCGGCGCAGACCTCGGGCGACGAGAAGGCCGGCGAGGACCAGGACGCCTCCAGCGGCTCCCGCCCCGGGACCCACTGACCCAGGTCACAACGCACGCCCGACGGGCGGTCCGGCTCCGGCCGGGCCGCCCGTCGGCATTCCCGCCCCACCTGTCAGACCCCGGCGTACGTGTCAGACGTACAGGTCACCCGAGGGACCTGTAGGTCTGACACGTACGACGGGGTCTGACACACCCCCGAGGGCGGGTTCGCGCACCGGGCGACGGCAGCACGGCGCGTGACCAGCACGGGGCGACGTAGAGTCCACCCCGTCATGGACCCCGCACTGGACCTCACCGCCACGGTCGTCATCGGCGGCACGATCGCCGCCCTGCTCATGGGCCTCTCCAAGACCGGGCTCCCGCCGCTGGGCGCGTTCGGCGCGGCGGTCATCGCCTCGGTGCTCCCGCCCGTCCAGGCCGCGGGCGTCGCGCTCCCCCTGCTCATCGTCGGCGACCTGGTCGCCGTCAGCGCGTACGGCCGGGACGTCCGCTGGCGCATCCTGCGGGGCCTGCTCCCCAGCGTCACGCTCGGCCTGATCGTCGGCTTCGCGGCGCTGCGCTGGGCCCCGCCCGAGGTCAGCGCCCGGATCGTCGGCGCGCTGCTGCTCCTCGCCGGGCTCGGCGACCTGGTCCGGCAGCTCGCCGCGCGCCGCGCGCGCCGTCGTCCGCCAGCCCCGGCAAGTACGCCAGTGCCCGACGGCGACTCCGCCCCCGCCCGCCCTCGCCTCGGCGAGCGGGTCATCCGCGCCGCGCTCGGGGCCACGGCCGGGGTCTCGACCATGATCGCCAACGCTGGCGGCCCGCCCATGAGCCTCTACCTGCTGCGGGCCGGCATCTCGCGCGCCGGCCTGCTCGGCACCGTCGCGCTGTTCTTCCTCACCGTCAACGTGGCGAAGCTGCCGTTCAGCGCGGGACTGGGGCTGGTCTCCCCCGCGTCGCTGCACGTCTCGCTCGCCCTGCTGCCCGGACTGGTGGCAGGCCTGGTGCTCGGCAAGCTCGTGGCCCACCGCATCTCGGGCCCGGTGTTCAGCACCGTCGTGCTGATCGCCACGTCCGTGGCGGGCGCACGGCTCCTGCTCGCCTAGCCCGGGCTACCGATTCGCCCCCGGGTGCGGCTAGTGTCCCGGTATGCCCGACGAGTCCGTCGACTTCTATCCATCCCGCGCGCACGTCCTCACGCTCGCCCTCGCCACGCTCGCGCTGGTGGTGCTCTGCGCCGTCGCCGCCCGTCTCGGCTTCGACGCCGCGCAGACCAGCGGCTCGTCGGCCGCGCTGTTCGTCGTCTCGGTGAGCGCCATGGGTGTCCTGGTCTTCACCGGACTGGGGCTCATCGTGCTGCGCCGTCTGCTGCTGCCCACCTGGCCCGTGCTCACGCTCGACGACGACGGCCTCACCGACTGGCTGCCCAACCTCGGCGTCGAGCAGGTGCTCTGGTCCGAGGTCACGGGCGTCCGCGAGGCCCGGCTGGCCTTCCGGCGGGTGCTCGCCGTGGACGTCACGGACCCGCGGGCCGTCGTCGTCCGCCAGCGGACGTTCGTGCGGCGCATCGCCGCCTCGCTGAACGCGTCCCTCGTCGGCACGCCCGTGGTCCTCAAGCCCGGGAGCATCGCCACCCGCCCGGAGGAGCTGTCGGCCGCCCTGACCGAGTTCGTCGCCGGCCGGGCGCCCCACGCGAAGCCGGTTGCGTAGACTTCTAGGACCATCCGCCGAGAATCATCAGCCGAGCATGGCGAGGGACCTCTCATGAGCGACGACCTCTTCGACGGGCCGGCCGCCCCCGACCCCGATCCTGACCGCGGCTACGCAGACTTCGAGTTCGAGCGCCGCTTCTTCGTGCGCGACCTGCCGGCCGAGCTCAAGGACGCCCCGGCCCTCATCGTGCAGTCCTACTTCCTGGCCGACGACGGCTACGCGCTGCGGGTCCGCGTCCAGGCGGGCGACGTCGACGCCGACCTGACCGGCGAGACCGACCCGGCCGAGCTGCTCCGGGCGCACACGTCCGACATCGACTTCGCGGCCGTCACGGTCAAGGGGCCCGCCGTCGGCGGAACCCGGTACGAGGCGGAGCGCGAGCTGGACCCGCGGGTCGGCGTCGAGCTGGTCCGCCGGGGCGGCGCCCCGATCGTCAAGGTGCGCTACGCGGCGTGGCTCGGGGCCGACGGCTGGTCCATCGACGTCTTCGGCGGGGCCAACCACCCGCTGGTGGTCGCCGAGTGCGAGCGCTCCGGCCCGGTCACCGGCCTGCAGATCCCGGACTTCTGCGTCACGGAGATCACCGACGACCGCCGGTTCTCCAACGAGTCGCTCGCGATGGAGCCCTACAGCGCGTGGGCGCCGTCGTTCGCCGCGGAGCTCGCGAGCGAGGGACCGGTCTTCCGGCAGGACTTCGGGCCGAACACGCACCTGCGCCTCTGACCGAGGCGCCCTTCAGCGCGTCGCGCCCCGGCGGGGCACGGAGCCGTCAGCCCTGCCACTCGCCCTTCTCGACGACGCCGGACACGAACTCCCAGTGCCACGGCTCGTACTTGCTGCCGCCGAGCTGCGCCCACGACGGGTTCTGCCAGCCGTAGGACGGCGCGTTGGCCCAGAGCCACGAGAAGACGTCGCTGTCGCCCGTCTCCTTGGAGCACAGGTCGATCGCCAGGCCCCAGCCGTGCATCGAGGTGCCCGGGGAGGCGGCGTAGAAGCCGCGCGACGCCTTGAGCTCGTACTGCGTGCTCAGGTCGCGGTAGCTGGCCACCAGGCACAGCTCGCGGCCGAACGACGCACGGAACGCCTCGTTGAGCGCGCTGAGCGACATCGCGGCGTCGGGCCGGAGGTACTCCCCGTCCTGCCACAGCTCGCACAGCGAGTGGTCCGAGAGGCCGCCGTTGGTGCCGTCGACGGAGGCGTTGACGTCGCACTGCGGCAGCGGGCTGCGGTCCAGCGAGCGGCTCGCGACGGACGCGGGCCGGGCGAGGGCCTCGGCGCGGACGACGGAGGCGGAGGTCTCCGGGCGCTCGACGGGCTGCGTGACCAGGTCCAGCACCGACGGCCCGGTGGGCGGCGCCTCGACGTCAAACGGGGACTCGCCGGGCTGGTCCGCCGCCTGCACGAACGGAGCGGCGATGGTCGCGGCGGCGAGGGTGCCGACCACGGCGGCCCGGGAGATCATCCGCTGCCCGGCCGGGACCGAGGACGTCGGCCGGGAGGCCCGGGGGACGGCGCCGGTGACCAGACGGTCGAACGACGTGACCTTGCGGGTCGCCTGGGAGTTCTGCTCCGCCTCGCGGCGGGCCCGCCTCGTCATGAGGTCAGGCTGCGTGCTCGTCACAGCAGTGGACTGCACTGGTCCTCCGTCGTCATCTGTCCGCGACCCCCTCGCGTTCCGTTATGTGCACGTGACATTAACCCCAGTCGGCCCCCCTGCCAAGCCCGGCCTGTGGACGACGGGCTGCCTCAGCGGCGCTGCATCGCGTCGCGCACCTCGCCCACGAGCTCCTCCAGGATGTCCTCGAGGAAGACCACGCCGAGCACCTCGCCGTCCGGCCCCTCGACCCGCGCCAGGTGCGAGCCCGAGCGCTGCATCACGCGCAGCGCGTCCTCGACCTCGTCGTCGGGCGCGACGGCCGCCAGGGCGCGCACGCGCCACACCGCGACCGGCTCGAACCGGGCCGGCCCGGTGGCGTACAGCACGTCCTTGAGGTGCAGGTAGCCGACCAGCTCGTCACCGTCCTCCCGCCGGGTCACGACGGGGAACCGGCTGAAGCCGTGCTTGGAGACGAGCCGCTCAACGTCGTCGGGCGTGCTGGTCTCGTCGACGGCGACCAGGCCGCCGACCGGGACCATGACGTCGCGCGCGGTGCGGTTGGAGAACTCGATGGCGCCCGTCAGCAGGCCCTGCTCGTCGCGCAGCACACCCTCGGCCTGGGAGTGCTCCACGATGGACTGGACCTCCTCGGCCGTGAACGCCGAGGCGACCTCGTCCTTGGGCTCGACGCCGGCGAGCCGCACCGCGTGGTTCGCGATCCAGTTCAGGCCGGCGATCACGGGGCGCAGCGCCCTGCCGAGCAGCACCAGCGGCGGGCCGAACCACATGACGGCCCGGTCCGGTCCGGAGACCGCCAGGTTCTTCGGCACCATCTCGCCGAGCACCACGTGCAGGTAGACGACGAGCGACAGCGCGATGACCAGCGCGATCGGGTGCGTGAGGTCCTCGCTGACGCCGAGGCTGTGCAGCGGCCCCTCCAGCAGGTGCGCGATGGCGGGCTCCGCCACGATGCCCAGGCCGGTGGAGCAGACGGTCACGCCGAGCTGCGCGCAGGCCAGCATGAGCGACACGTGCTCCATCGCCCACAGCACGGTGACGGCACGCCGGTCGCCGGCCGCGGCGAGCGGCTCGATGGCGCTGCGGCGTGCGGAGATGACGGCGAACTCGGCGCCCACGAAGAACGCGTTCCCCGCGAGCAGCACGAGGCCGATGACGAGTGCGGTGGTCGTGCTCATCGGCTCGCGCCCTTCTCGGAACGGGACCTGTCGGCGTCGTCGGCGCCGGGCGCCGCGTCGTCGGGCAGGGGGCGGACGCGGAGGCGCTCGACGCGCCGGCCGTCCATGGCCTCGACACGCAGCGTGACGCGCGCGTACGTGCCGTGCAGGCCGGTGCGGCCCACGGTGACCTCGTCGCCGACGACGGGCATGCGGCCCAGCTCGGCCATCACGAGGCCGCCGAGCGTCTCGTACGCGGCGCCCTCCGGGACCTCGATCCCGGTGTACTCCTGGAGCTCGTCGGGGCGCAGCACTCCCGGCACGATCCACGACCCGTCGGCGGCGCGGGAGGCCCCGGCGCGGCGCGGGTCGTGCTCGTCGGCGACGTCGCCCACCAGCTCCTCGACGACGTCCTCCAGCGTGACGACGCCGGACGTGCCGCCGTACTCGTCCACGACGACGGCCATCTGGAGGCCGAACCCGCGCAGCTCCACGAGCAGCGGCCCCAGGCGGACCGTCTCGGGGACCCGCGGCGCGTCCACCATGAGGGCGGCGGCGGGCACCTCGGACCGCCGGTCGTGCGGCACGCCGACGGCGCGGCGCAGGTGCACCAGGCCGACGATGTCGTCACGGTCCTCCCCGATCACGGGGAACCGCGAGTGCCCGGTCCGGCGGGCGAGCGCGACGACGTCCTCCGCCGTCGCGTCGCGGTCGACGACGGACATGCGCAGGCGGTCGGTCATCACGTCACGCGCGCTGAGGGTGTCCAGCTCGATCGAGTTGGTCAGCAGCGTGGCCACGGACTCCTGGAGCGTGCCCTCCTCGGCGGAGCGGCGCACCAGCGAGGCGAGCTCGGGCGCGGACCGGGCCCCGGACAGCTCCTCGCGGGGCTCGACGCCGAGGCGGCGCAGCAGCGCGTTGGCGGAACCGTTGAGCACCGCGATCAGCGGCTTGAACGTGATGGTGAACACCCGCTGGACCGGCACCACGACCCGCGCGGTGGCCAGGGGTGCCGACAGCGCGAAGTTCTTGGGGATCAGCTCGCCGCACAGCATGGAGAACAGGTTCACCAGGATGAGGGCCAGCACGCCGGAGATGCCGGCGGAGACCGCCGTCGGCACGGACGTACCGCCGAACGCGGCGGAGATCAGGGAGTTCAGGGCCGGCTGGGCGGTGTAGCCGAGCAGGATCGTGGTCAGCGTGATGCCGACCTGGGCCGAGCTCAGCTCGGTCGAGAGGTGGCGCAGCGCGGTGCGGACGCTGCGGTCCCGCATGCCCTGGCCGAGGGCCCGCGGGGCGCCGGGATGGGTGGAGGAGACGGACCGGGACCGGCCGGGTCTGTCTCCCTCCGAGTCGTCGGAGTCGCCGATCACGGCGGGGTCGATGGTGACGAGGGAGAACTCCCCCGCCACGAAGACGGCAGTACCAGCCGTGAGGAGAACACCGACGGCGACCATGATCCATTCGCCGGTCATCGCGTACTCCGGGAGGCACTGCGGGGGGCCTGATTCTGCCAGGGTTCCCGGTCGGGATATCGCTCGATCATCGTGCGATAGATCGTAGCGGGAACAGCCCGCTGAGCGCCCCGGGGTCCGACTCTCAGGCTGGCTTCAGTGTCTTATCAGGCAGGTACGGGCATGATTGACCTATGTCATCGAGTACTCCCCAGCCGTCTGGGGCCCCGCAGCAGCCCGGCGCGGCGTCGGCCGCCGCCTCGACCGGTCAGCAGAGCGCGACCGTGCTCGTGGTGGAGGACGAGCCCACGATCGCCACCGCGATCGCCCAGCGGTTGTCCGCCGAGGGCTGGCGCGTCGAGGTGGCCCGCGACGGCCTGTCCGGCGTCGACGCCGCCTCCCGGCTGCGCCCCGACCTCGTGGTGCTCGACGTGATGCTCCCGGGCATCGACGGCCTCGAGGTCACCCGCCGCATCCAGGCGGAGCACCCCACCCCGATCCTCATGCTCACCGCGCGCGACGACGAGACCGACATGCTGGTCGGCCTGGGCGTCGGCGCGGACGACTACATGACCAAGCCGTTCTCCATGCGCGAGCTGGTCGCCCGGATCAAGGCCCTGCTGCGCCGCGTCGACCGCGCGGCCCAGGCCGCCGCGACCACCCCCGCGGACCCGCCCATGACCATGGGCGACGTCACGGTGGACCGCGCCCAGCGTCGCGTCTACCGCGGCGGCGAGGAGGTGCACCTGACCCCCACCGAGTTCGAGCTGCTCGTCATGCTCGCCGGGTCGCCCAAGACCGTGCTCACGCGCGAGCGCCTGCTCGCCGAGGTCTGGGACTGGGCCGACGCCAGCGGGACGCGCACCGTCGACTCCCACATCAAGGCGCTGCGCCGCAAGCTCGGCCCCGACCTGATCCGAACCGTGCACGGCGTCGGCTACGCGTTCGAGCCGCCCGCCAACCAGTGATCCGGATGCCCCGATGAGACCGCACGTACCCCGCGTCCCCGACGTGCGGCCGCTCGACCCCCTGCGCTCGCTGAAGATCAAGCTCGGCGTGCTGGTGGCGGCCACGGTGACGGCCGCGGTGCTGATCACCTGGCTCGGCCTCCAGGCCTCCCTGGGGCCGAGCCGCACCTTCCCGCTCGCGATCATCCTGTCGCTGCTGGTCACCCAGATCCTGGCCCGCGGCATGACGTCGCCGCTGCGCGAGATCACCGAGGCCGTCCAGGCCATGGCCGACGGCGACTACACGCGCCGGGTGCGCGCGACGAGCAGCGACGAGGTGGGTCAGCTCGCGCACGCCTTCAACCGGATGGCCGAGGACCTGGCCTCGGTGGAGCAGACCCGGCGCGACCTCATCGCGAACGTGTCGCACGAGCTCCGCACGCCGGTCGCGGCGCTCCAGGCGCAGCTCGAGAACATGGTCGACGGCGTGGTGGAGCCGACGCCGGCCGCCCTGGAGCAGGCGCACGCGCAGACCGAGCGGCTGACCCGGCTGGTCACCTATCTGCTGGACCTGTCGCGGATCGAGGCGGGCGCCTCGGCCCTGAACATCGGGCAGATCGCCGTGGGCGACTTCCTGGAGCACTGCGCCGAGGACATGCAGATGGTCGACGCCGCGAAGGACCTGCACTACGTGGTCGACGTGACCCCGGAGGACCTGATCATCGAGGGCGACGCCGAGCGGCTGCACCAGGTGGTCATCAACCTGCTGCAGAACGCGATCCGGCACTCGCCGCAGGGCGGCGTGGTGCGGCTGGACGCGTACCCCGTGGACGGCACGGAGGGGTCGGACATCGTCCTGGAGGTCAGCGACGAGGGACCCGGCATCGCCGCGGCCGACCGCGAGCGGATCTTCCAGCGCTTCGTCCGCGGCACCGGGTCGTCCGGCGCGGCGCGCGGCGAGGGTGGCCGGGGCGACGGCGGCCGGAGCGTCAGCCGCCGGGGCGGCCGGAACCGGGGCGACAAGGGCCGGACCGCCGCGCCCGACGAGTCGATGGTCAACACCCTGGGCGGCGTGAGCACCGTCGGCTCGGGCACCGTCGGGTCGAGCGGCGGGACCGGGATCGGCCTGGCGATCGTTCGCTGGGCGGTCGAGCTGCACGGCGGGCAGGTCGAGGTGGTCGACTCCGAGCGGGGCGCCACGATGCGCGTCACCCTGCCGCGGCGGGCCCACCCGGCGCCGGGCGTCTCGACGACGCACACGGTCTGAGCCGGTCCGTCGCTGGTCCGGGCCCGACGCCGGTCCGGGCCGGTCGCGCGGTGAGAAACCCAGCAGCCTAGGGCTGCGGGCGGTCAGAACGTGAGACGGAGTCCCGTGATTTCTGTCACAGACGCCAAAGGTTGTCCGTGCGGGGCGAAACCCCGTAACACCAAGTTGGGGACTTCCAGGCCGAACGTTGCCCTGGTTTTGCTCTGTGTGCGAGAAACATGACGAACCTACTTCTTTGGCACCGGAACCGCCCGCAACACCCGCAGAACCACGCCCCCCGCGGAGCGCGAAGGGCCTACCCTTGGAGGGTCCGAAAACCATTCGGGCTGTGCGCGCTGTGACCCCTGTGCGGCGCGCGACGAACGCAACTGTGGTGAAGGTGGGCGATCCGCGCGTGTCCCCTAAGGCTGGTTCAGAGTCGATCAGCGTGGCGAGCTCGTCATTCGGAGCCAACGAATGGCTTGTGGACGAGCTCTACCAGCAGTACCTGAAGGACAAGAACGCGGTAGACCCCGCGTGGTGGGACTTCTTCGCCGACTACACGCCGGGCGAGAACGGTTCCGCCAAGGAGGGCTCCCCGGCCCCCGCTTCAGCCTCTCCGACAGCGCCCGCAGCGGCTCCGGCCGCTCCCGCGGCGTCAGCCCCTGCCGCCGCCTCCGAGGCGCCGGTCACCGGTGGCACCGCCGCCGCTGAGGCCGTGCAGCCCGTGCGCGAGAAGGTGCTCCCGGCAGACCCCAAGGTCAACCCGGCCAGCCCCATCGCCACGCCGCCCACCACCCACTACGCGGACACGTTCGAGCGCCCGGTGGCGCACCCGGACGCCGTCGACGACATCCAGAAGCTGCGCGGCCCCGCCGCGCGCGTGGTCACGAACATGGAGGCCTCCCTGGAGGTCCCCACCGCCACCTCGGTGCGCGCCGTGCCCGCCAAGCTGATGGTCGACAACCGCATCGTCATCAACAACCACCTCAAGCGCGGACGCGGCGGCAAGATCTCGTTCACGCACCTCATCGGCTTCGCGCTGGTCGAGGCGCTGGCCGACATGCCCGTCATGAACGCGCACTACGAGCCGGTCGACGGCAAGCCGGGCGTGAACCAGCCCGCGCACGTGGGCTTCGGCCTCGCGATCGACCTGGCCAAGCCGGACGGCTCGCGCCAGCTCCTGGTGCCCAGCATCAAGAAGGCCGAGGAGCTCGACTTCGCCGAGTTCTGGGCGGCGTACGAGGAGCTGGTCCGCAAGGCCCGCGGCAACAAGCTCGCCGTGCCCGACTTCCAGGGCACCACGATCTCGCTGACCAACCCGGGCGGCATCGGCACCGTGCACTCCGTGCCGCGCCTGATGCAGGGCCAGGGCACCATCATCGGCGTCGGCGCCATGGACTACCCGGCGGAGTTCGCCGGCGCGTCCGAGGAGCAGCTCGCCCGGATGGGCATCTCGAAGGTCATGACGGTCACGTCGACCTACGACCACCGCATCATCCAGGGCGCCCAGTCCGGCGAGTTCCTGAAGATCATCTCGAACAAGCTGCTCGGCCTGGACGGCTTCTACGACCGCGTCTTCGCGGCGCTGCGCGTCCCGTACGAGCCCGTCCGCTGGGTCCGTGACAACACGGTCGACGCCGACGTCGAGGCCGCCAAGCCGGCCAAGATCGCCGAGGTCGTGCAGGCGTACCGCTCGCGCGGTCACCTCATGGCGGACACCGACCCGCTGGCCTACCGGCAGCGCAAGCACCCCGACCTGGACATCCAGACCCACGGCCTGACGCTGTGGGACCTGGACCGCACGTTCCCGACGGCGGGCTTCGGCCCCAAGGCCAAGGCGACGCTGCGCGACATCCTCGGCCTGCTGCGCGACTCGTACTGCCGCACCATCGGCATCGAGTACATGCACATCGCGGACCCGGGCCAGCGCAAGTGGCTCCAGGAGCGCCTGGAGGCCGGCTACGCCAAGACGCCGCGCGAGGACCAGCTGCGCATCCTGCGCCGCCTCAACTCCGCCGAGGCGTTCGAGACGTTCCTGCAGACCAAGTTCGTCGGGCAGAAGCGCTTCTCGCTGGAGGGTGGCGAGTCCCTGATCCCGCTGCTCGACGCGATCCTGTCGCGCGCCGCCGAGGGCGGCCTCGACGAGGTCGGCATCGGCATGGCCCACCGCGGCCGGCTGAACGTGCTGGCGAACATCGCGGGCAAGAGCTACGGCCAGATCTTCAAGGAGTTCGAGGGCCAGCTCGACCCGAAGAGCGTCCAGGGCTCCGGTGACGTGAAGTACCACCTCGGCACCGAGGGCACGTTCACCTCCGAGTCGGGCGCCACCACGCGCGTCTACCTCGCGGCCAACCCGTCGCACCTGGAGGCCGTGGACCCGGTGCTCGAGGGCATCGTCCGCGCCAAGCAGGACCGCATCGACCTCGGCGGCGACGGCTTCTCCGTGCTGCCGATCCTGGTGCACGGCGACGCCGCGTTCGCCGGTCAGGGCGTGGTGCCCGAGGTGCTGAACCTGTCGCAGCTGCGCGGGTACCGCACCGGCGGCACCATCCACGTGGTCGTGAACAACCAGGTCGGCTTCACCACCGGCCCGACGGCGTCGCGCTCGACCACCTACGCGACCGACGTCGCCAAGGGCTACCAGGTCCCGGTCCTGCACGTGAACGGTGACGACCCCGAGGCCGTGGTCCGGACGGCGGAGCTCGCCTTCGCGTTCCGCGAGCAGTTCGGCCAGGACGTCATCATCGACCTGATCTGCTACCGCCGCCGCGGGCACAACGAGGGCGACGACCCCTCGATGACGCAGCCGCTCATGTACAACCTCATCGAGACCAAGCGCTCGGTGCGCAAGCTGTACACCGAGAACCTGGTCGCGCGCGGTGACATCACCGTGGAGGAGGCCGAGCACGCGCTGCAGGACTACCAGTCGCAGCTCGAGCGGGTCTTCACCGAGACCAAGTCCGGCTTCACGCCCGCCCCGGAGACGGAGCACCTCGCGGGCCTGGAGCGCCCGGAGTCGCAGCGTGAGGACGCCGGCACGATGGTCGGCTGGCAGACCGCGGTCTCGCACGACGCGCTGCAGCGGGTCGGCGACGTGCACACCACGCCGCCCGAGGGCTTCACGGTCCACCCGAAGCTCGCCCAGCTGCTGGAGAAGCGCCAGCTCATGGCGAAGGACGGCGGCATCGACTGGGGCTTCGGCGAGCTCGCGGCCTTCGGCACGCTGCTCGCGGAGGGCACCCCGGTGCGCCTCGCCGGCCAGGACTCGCGTCGCGGCACGTTCGTGCAGCGGCACGCGGTGCTCCACGACCGGGAGACCGGCGCCGAGTGGACGCCGCTCCTGTACCTGTCGGGCGACCAGGCCAAGTTCTGGGTCTACGACTCCTCGCTGTCGGAATACGCGGCACTCGGCTTCGAGTACGGCTACTCGGTGGAGCGCCCGGACGCCCTGGTGCTCTGGGAGGCGCAGTTCGGCGACTTCGTCAACGGCGCCCAGACGGTGATCGACGAGTTCATCTCGTCCGCCGAGCAGAAGTGGGGCCAGTCGTCGTCGGTGGTCATGCTGCTGCCGCACGGGTACGAGGGCCAGGGGCCCGACCACTCGTCGGCCCGCATCGAGCGGTTCCTGCAGCTCGGCGCCGAGGACAACATCACCATCGCGCAGCCGTCCACGCCGGCGTCGTACTTCCACCTGCTGCGCCGCCAGGCCTACGCCCGGCCGCGCCGTCCGCTGGTGGTGTTCACGCCCAAGCAGCTGCTGCGCCTCAAGGCGGCGGCGTCCGCGGTGGAGGACTTCACCGCGGGCACGTTCCAGGAGGTCATCCCGGACGCGGCGGCGGACCCGGCCAAGGTGGAGCGCGTGCTCCTGTGCACCGGCCGCGTGTACTACGACCTGCTCGCCGAGCGCACCAAGCGCGGCGACGACGGCGTGGCGATCGTACGCCTGGAGCAGCTGTACCCGTTCCCGGAGGCGGACATCCGCGCCGAGATCGCCAAGTACGGCGACGCCGAGGTGGTCTGGGTGCAGGACGAGCCGCAGAACCAGGGCGCGTGGAGCTTCATCCACCTGGCCCTGCCGCTGGACGTGCCGTACGTCAAGGTGGTCTCCCGCCCGGCGTCGGCCTCCACGGCCGCCGGCACGGCGAAGCTGCACCAGGCCCAGCAGAAGACCCTGCTGGAGCAGGCCTTCAGCCGCGGCTGACGCGAGCACACCGCACACGCCGAAGGGCGGGCACCCCACGGGGTGCCCGCCCTTCGGCGTTTCAGATCAGAGCAGCGTCACCACTTGTCGTGGACGTGCTCCTTGATCATCTCGTCGTAGATCTCCCGCACGCCCGACATGAACAGCGGGCCCAGCGTCTCGGCGTGGCCGGCGGCCGCGTTGGCCCGGGCCTGGTCGACGTTGCGCGCGCCCGGGATCACGGACGAGACGCCCGGCCGCTGCCACACCCAGGCGATGGCGGCCTGGGCAGGGGTGAGGCTGTCGCCCAGGATGTCGCGGGACAGCTCGGTGAAGCGGGCCGCGGCCTCCAGGCCGACCTCGTAGGGCACGCCGGAGAACGTCTCGCCGACGTCGAACGCGGCGCCGTCCCGGTTGAACGTGCGGTGGTCGTTCTCGGCGAACACCGTGTCCTTGGTGTACTTGCCGGAGAGCAGGCCCGACGCGAGCGGCACGCGCGCGATGATGCCGACACCCGCCGCCGAGGCCGCGGGCAGCACCTCCTCGAGCGGCTTGAGCCGGAACGCGTTGAGGATGATCTGCACGGACGCGACGTTCGGACGCGCGATGGCCTCCAGCGCCTCCGACGTCTTCTCGACGCTCACGCCGTAGGCCGCGATCGCGCCGTCGGCCACGAGCTGGTCCAGCGCGTCGTAGACGGCGTCCGTCGAGTAGACGGCCGTGGGCGGGCAGTGCAGCTGTACCAGGTCCAGGCGGTCGACACCGAGGTTCTGCCGGGACCGGTCCGTCCACTGACGGAAGTTGTCCAGCACGTAATTCTCGGGCACCTGGTCCATCCGGCGGCCCATCTTCGTGGCCACGGTGATCCCGGCGTCGGGGTGCTCCTTGAGGAACGCGCCGATCACCTGCTCGCTGCGGCCGTCGCCGTAGACGTCCGCGGTGTCGAAGAACGTCACCCCGGCCTCGAGCGAGGCCTCGAGGACGGCACGGGCGTCGCCCTCGCTGACCTCTCCCCAGTCGGCGCCGAGCTGCCAGGTGCCCAGGCCCACGGCCGATACGAGCCGACCGGTCCGTCCGAGTACCTGCTGTTCCATGGTTCCTCCTACTGCTGGGGCGGGCAGAGCTGCCCGCACGGACCCGTCGTCGGGTCCCTTTCCTCAGGGGCCGCCGCGTGCTGTGTGCGGCCCGACCGTCTAGCTGCTCTCTAGTCTGCTGTCTCACGCTACGTGCCGCAGGCGTAATTTGCCCTACGGTTACGGTGTGAGTGTGACGACAGAAATTCCTCCGGTTGCTGCCGCAAGGCCCCATCCTTCCGGGGACCAGTTCCGCATCAGCGACGCGGGCCATCGTGCCACCGTCACCCAGGTGGGTGCGGCGCTGCGAGAGTACTCGGTGGACGGCCGCGACGTCGTGGTGCCCTTCGGCGCGGACGAGATCAACCCCGTGTTCAACTGCGCGGTCCTCATCCCGTGGCCCAACCGCCTGCGGGACGGCGCCTACGAGTACAACGGCGTGACCCACCAGCTCCCGGTGACCGAGCCGGCCCGCAACACCGCGCTGCACGGCCTGGCGGCGTTCGACCGCTGGTCCGTGGTGGAGCACACCGGCTCCGCCGTCACGCTCGAGCTCGAGCTCGTGGCGCGCCCCGGCTACCCCTTCCAGCTCGTCGCGCAGATGCGCTACTCCCTGTCCGACGCCGGGCTGGAGATCACCCTCGACGTCACCAACGTGGGGGCCGACACCGCGCCCTACGGCTGCGGGTTCCACCCCTGGCTGTCCACGGGCGGCGCCGACCTGGACGAGTGCACGCTGCGGCTCGACGCCGCGACCCGCGTCACGACCGACGAGCGGCTGCTCCCGACCGGCACCGAGCCGGCGTCGGGCACGTTCGACCTGCGCGAGGCGCGCAGCGCGGCCGGCGTGGACCTCGACGACGCCTACGTGGACGTGATCCGCGACGAGAAGGGGCTGTCCTGGGCCCACCTGACCGGGCCCGACGGGAAGACGTCGGCGGTCTGGATGGACGAGTCGCAGGACGTGTGGCAGGTCTGCACGGGCGACCACATCGAGCCCGGCCGACGCCGCATGGGGCTGGCCGCCGAGCCGATGAGCTGCGTGGCGGATGCGTTCCGCACGGGCGAGCGGCTCGTGCACCTGGCCCCGGGCGCGCACCACGGCGTCCGCTGGGGGATGACCCTGCTCTGACGATCCCCGCGTTGTCGCGACGCGGCACGCGGCCGTCGGCGCGTTGTCACCGGTCGGCTGCGCTCCGTGCATCACAATGGGGAACCGGCCGTCCGCCAGGCTGCCGGGAACAGGCAAGGAGAGTCCGTTGCAGGATCGCGAGGTGCGTATCTGCGTCGTCGGTGACGAGCTGGCCACGGGTGTCGGAGACGCCCGGGCACTCGGCTGGACCGGCCGCGTCGTCGCGCGCACCCACTTTGCCCGTCCCGCCATGCTCTTCACGCTCGCCGTCCCCGGCGAGAACAGCACCCAGCTCGGTGCCCGCTGGGAGGCGGAGACCGCCGCGCGGTTCGGCTCGGACTCCGAGGTCGAGAACCGCCTGGTGGTGGCCCTGGGGCGGCACGACGTCGCCGCGGGGCTCACCGTCGCGCGCTCGCGCCTGAACCTGGCGAACATCCTGGACGTCGCGGACGCGAACCGCACGGCGGCGTTCGTCGTCGGGCCGCCGCCCGGTGCGCCCGCCGAGGGCGACCGGATCGCGGAGCTGTCCGACGCGTTCGCCGACGTCGCCAGCCGGCGCCGGGTGCCGTACGTCGACACGTACACGCCGCTGGCGCAGCACGAGCAGTGGCTCGCCGACCTGGCGCAGGGCGGCGGCACCTACCCCGGCCAGGCGGGCTACGGCCTCATGGCGTGGCTCGTGCTGCACACGGGCTGGCACAGCTGGCTGGGCCTGCCCCAAGATGAGGTCGCGTAACGAGTAAACGTGTCAGACGCTCAGGTCACCATGGTGACCTGAGCGTCTGACACGTTCGGGGGTGGGTCAGCCGCGGGTGACCGTGGCCGTTCCCGAGACCGTGTTGGTCGAGATGTAGGCCGCGGCGCCCGGCTCCGCGTGGTCGACGACGACGGTGCGCTGCGCGCTGGACGTCGCCTGCGCCCCGTCGATCACGACCTTGCCGGTGACGCTGCGCGCCCGGAGGTTGACCGGTGCGCCGGCGTCGAGCTGGACCGCCGCCGCGCCGGAGACCGTCTTGGCGTTGACCAGCGGCGTCGTGCCGACGGCGGTGACGTCGACCGCGCCGGAGACGGTCTGGACCGAGACCCGGCCGAGGGCACCCACGAGCGAGACGGCGCCGGAGACGGTGGTGGCCGACGCGTCGCCCGAGTGCTCGGCGATCGTGACGGCGCCCGTGCCGGACTTGGTGGTGACGGAACCGCTGGTGCCGGTCACGGTGATGGCGCCACCCGCGGTCTTGACGTTCACGCCGGACTGCGCGCCGGTCACCACGACCTCGGCGCCGACGGTCGCGACGTCGACCACGGACGTGGCCGGCACCGTGATGCGGACGACGGCGCTGTCCTGGTCCTTCAGGCCGCGGAACCGGTCCACGAAGCCCTCCAGTCCCGGGAAGTCGTAGGCGACCCGGAGGTTACCGTGCTCGGCGAGGACCTGCAGGGGCCGCGTCGAGACCTCGAGAACCTCCACGACGGCGCCGGACGTGCGGTTCGGGTCGGCCACGATCTCAGCGCGGCCGTTCGTCAGTCGGACGGTCAGGGTCGTGGCGCCGCCGACCTCGATGGTCTGCGGTGCGGCCACGCTCCAGGACTCGGTGGTCATCGCTGTGCTCCGTTCATGGGGATGGGGTCTGCTCTGGTCACTGGGGATGGGTGTGGGGTGCGCGGGGCGGTGCGGTGGTGGTGCTGTTCGGCAGGGTCCCACGGATCGCGGAACGCGCCGAGTCGAGGACGGTACGGAGTGTCTCGACGGTCAGCGCCGACACCGTACCGGCGACGTCGGCCTCTCGCAGGTCGGCCAGGACGTCGTTGCGGAACCGCTGCAGCACCGCCTCGGCGTCGTGCCGCAGCGAGTTGGACTGGGTGCGGCGCGGGTCCGGCGTCGTGCCCGGGCCCGGCCGCGGCCGGGTGCGTACCTCCTGTGCGGCGGCCGCGAGCTCGGCCCGGAGGCCGCGCATGGTGTCGCGGATGTCGGCGCGGACGCCGTCCGCGAGGGTGCGCACCGTCTCGGCGACGCTGCGCTCGAGGCGCTTGACGTCGTCGAGGCGGGCGTCGATCTCGGCCTGGCCGGCGGGGGTGAGCTCGTAGGTGCCCTTGCGGCCGGCCCCGGACGGGCCGGGGGCGCCGGGCGGTCCCGGGGCGGCGGGGACGGTCCGGCGGATCAGCCCCTCCTCCTCCAGGCGAGCCAGGCGCGGGTAGATGGTGCCGGCGCTGGGGCGGTACGTGCCGCCGAAGCGCTGGGTGAGCTCGGTGATGAGCTCGTACCCGTGGCGCGGCCCGTCCATGAGCAGCACCAGGAGGTAGAGGCGCAGCTCGCCGTGGGCGAAGACGGGCGGCATCAGAGGTCCACGGGAGTCTGGTCCGCGGGGGCGTCCTCGGGCGCGTCGACGGGGGCGTCCTGCGGCCCGCCGAGCACCGTGACCTCGCCGGAGACACTGGTCGCCCGCAGCCGGGTGGTCCCCTGGCCGGCGGGCCCGGCCTCGGTGCGGCCGCCGCCGTTGAACGTGGCGCCACCACCGCCGAAGACCTGTGCGCCGCCCACCGTCACGCGCCCGCTGACGCTCTGCGCGGAGACGGCCACCACGGAGTCGTCCGGGACCCGCAGCAGCAGGTTCCCGGACACGGAGTTGACCTTGACCGACCGTGGCTGGGTGGCCAGGTCGATCGTGACGTCGCCGGAGACGGACGACGACACGACGGAGTCGGCGGAGCCGCTCATCACGACGTCGGCGGACACCGTATTGCTCGTGATGTCGCCCACGTGGTCGCGGACCGTCACCTCGCCGGAGACGGTGTTCAGCCGGAGCTCGCCGGCCGTGCGCGAGACGAGCAGCGACCCGGACACCGTCGACGCGGACGCGCCCGCCGTCGTGCCCGCCAGGAGGCACTCGCCGCGGATCGTGCCCAGCCGCACCGCGGTGCCGGCGGGCACGGCCACGTGGATGTCGGCACGCGCCTTGCCGCCGAAGTCGGCGAACCGTTTCATGAACGATCCCCAGCCCGACAGGCCGCTCTCGTGCTCGATGACCAGGCGGCCGTCCTCCAGACGGACCTCCAGGGACCGGCCCTCGACGGAGTGCACCTCGACGCGGACGAGGGGCTCGTCGTGGGCGACGACGTCGAGCCGGCCGTCGACGACGTGGGCGTCCACGGTCGTCACGTCGCGCAGCTCGATGGTCTGCGGACCGGTGACGGTCCAGCTGTCCGTGCTCATGGATGCCTCCGGTGCTTGGTCCTGGACGCGATATATCGCGTCGATGCCAGACACGATATATCGCGTTGTACGGCCTGACAACCCCTCGCGCTCTGACAACCCGCTGATCTGTGGGACCATTGAGCCATTCAGTCCGTCACCTGTCAGGAGACACCCATGAGCAAGCGCGGTCGCAAGCGCCGTAGCCGCAAGGGCTCGGCCGCCAACCACGGCAAGCGTCCCAACGCCTGAGCCGTAGGTGAGGCGAAGGGTGGGGGCCGAGGAACGAGGCGCCCGCCCGCAGCCGAACCGCAGGCTCAGGCGTTCAAAGGAACAGCCTGAGCCTTGCGCGTCAGCCGTTGTCGAGGCGAACAGCCTGGACATGCGAAAGGGCCGGAACCCCCACAGGGGTCCGGCCCTTCGTCATGCCCGGTTCTTCGTGCCCGGTGCTAGGCGGTCTCGACGACCGTCATCACCGTGAGCTGTTCATGGATGCGCACGCGGAGCGTGTCCGGCGCGCGCTCGCTGCAGGACCGCTTCACGAGCTGCTTCACCAGGTCCTCGACGCTGAGCTCGGCCAGGCACGGCGAGCAGTGGGCGACGTGGGCGCGCATGCGCTGCTCGTCGTCCGGCGTCATCTCGGAGTCCAGGTACTCGTACAGGTGCGTCAGTGCGTGCTCGCACTCGGACTCCCCCGCGGTGTCGTGCGGGACGGGCTCGATGTTGTTCACTGCGCACCTCCGGGCGCCTGGCTGACGAGACCTCGCTGAGCGGCGTAGTCGGCGAGGAGCTCACGCAGCTGCCGGCGCCCGCGGTGGAGGCGGGACATGACCGTCCCGATCGGAGTCCCCATGATCTCCGCGATCTCCTTGTAGGGGAAGCCTTCGACGTCGGCGTAGTACACGACCATCCGACGGTCCTCCGGGAGCTCGGCGAGCGCCCGCTTCACGTCGCTGTCCGGGAGCCGGTCCAGCGCCTCGGCCTCGGCCGAGCGCAGGCCGCGCGACGTGTGCGACGCCGCGCGCGCGATCTGCCAGTCCTCGACGTCCTCCGCCTGGGACTGCTGCGGCTCGCGCTGCTTCTTGCGGTAGCTGTTGATGAACGTGTTCGTGAGGATGCGGTACAGCCAGGCCTTCAGGTTGGTGCCCGGCCGGTACTGGTGGAAGGCCGCGAACGCCTTGGCGAACGTCTCCTGCACCAGGTCCTCGGCGTCGGCGGGGTTGCGCGTCATGCGCAGCGCGGCCGAGTAGAGCTGGTCGAGGTACTGCAGGGCGTCCCGCTCGAACCGTGCGGCGCGGGCGGTGGCGTCCTCCTCCTGCGGGGAGCGCTCGGTGCCCTCGTCGTCGCCCTCGGGGTCGACGGCGGTGGTCACGTCCGTACCCTCGGCCGGACCCGCGGTCCCGACGACGGCCTCGCTCGCGTCCTCGCCGGGGCGCGCCTCGACGTCGGCGCTGCCGGCATCGGCGCCTGCGCCCTGGTTCTGCTCACGGGAAGTGTCAGTCATCGCCCTTGAGCCTAGCCGCGTCGGCCAGCCGGTGTTCGCCAGGACGGCGCCGAAAGCGCCCGGGGCGTTACCGGACAGGATGTCCGCCGTGGCCTTCGCCGAGTCCGCGCCCACGTCCAGCAGGTGCGTCGGGACTGCTCCGAACATCAGGGGAGCGCTCTGCGCGACCGCCGCCGAACCCGCCGTAGCACCGGGCAGGCCGCTGGTCTCGGGGCTGGTTGTTGTGTTTGTCACCGTGCCGATCACCGTGTCGTTCACCGCATCCTTCTCGAGGCATTGCTCCACACCGGCTTCAACCCCGACCCCCGGCGACGAATTCCCGGCGGCTTCCCGGCGGCGCGCGGGGCATCCTGCTGCGTCTGCCGCCGGCATCTGCCAAGGTGGAGCCATGCTGCTTCGACACATCGCGCGACCGCTGCTGGCCTCATCGTTCATCTACGACGGTGTGCGGGCCGCCCGGAAGCCGAGCGAGCACGTGGCCGCCGCCCGTACGGGCTCGGCCCTGGCGACGAAGGCACTCGGTGCCGAGCCGCTCAGCGAGAAGCAGGTCGCCACGCTCGTGCGCGCGCACGGGATCGCGACCGCCACGGCGGGCACGCTGCTCGCGCTGGGCAAGGCGCCGCGCGCGTCCGCCCTCGCGCTCGCGCTGCTGACGCTGCCGCTCGCCGTCGTGAACCAGCCCTTCACGGCGCCCAAGGAGGAGCGCCCGCTGCGGACCGACCGGTTCCTGCGCAACGTCGCCTCGGTCGGCGCCGCCCTCATCGCGGGCGCGGACCTCGAGGGCCGGCCGGGCCTGTCGTGGCGCGTCCAGCAGGCCCGCGCGGCGCGCGCGGACGCGAAGGCCGCCGCCGCCGAGGCGTGACCCACCCGCTGTCAGACGTGCAGGTCACCCGGGGGACCTGTGTGTCTGACACGAGCCGTCGCGCGGGGCCGCTCCGCGATAATCTCGGCACATGACTTCTTCGACCACCGCGCCCGCACCGACATGGGAGGCGCCGCTCGCCGGCGCACCGCTGGACGCGACGGTCGAGGTACCCGGCAGCAAGTCCCTCACCAACCGGCTCCTGGTGCTCGCCGCGCTGGCGGACTCCCCCGGCACCCTGCGCGGCGCCCTGCGCAGCCGCGACGCCGACCTGATGATCGGCGCCCTGCGCGCGCTCGGCGCGGGGATCGAGGAGGGCGACGAGCCCAGCACTCTGCGTGTGACGCCCGGACCGGTCGCCGGCAACACCGAGGTCGACACCGGGCTCGCCGGCACGGTGATGCGGTTCCTGCCGCCCTTCGCGGCCCTCGCCGACGGCCCGGTCCGGTTCGACGGAGATGCCGAGGCCCGCGTCCGGCCGATGCTGCCGGTGCTCGCCGCGCTGCGTGCGCTCGGCGTGACGGTGCACGACCCGGAGCACCCGGGCGAGCCGCCGGCCTTCCTCCCCTTCACCGTGGAGGGCCGCGGCGGCGTGCCGGGCGGCTCCGTCGACGTCGACGCCTCGGGGTCCTCCCAGTTCGTGTCCGGCCTGCTGCTCGCCGCCGCGCGGTTCGAGCGCGGCCTCACGCTGCGGCACATCGGCGCCACGCTGCCGAGCCTGCCCCACATCGAGATGACGGTCGCCACGCTGCGCGACGTCGGCGTCGAGGTCGACGACTCGCGGGACGGCATCTGGAGCGTGCGCCCCGGGCCGATCACCGGGCGCGACGTGCGCGTCGAGCCCGACCTCTCCAACGCGGCGCCGTTCCTCGCGTCCGCCCTCGTGGCCGGCGGCACGGTCCGGGTCCCCGGCTGGCCGACCCTGACCACCCAGCCCGGCGCGATGGTGCCCGAGCTGCTGGAGCGCATGGGCGGCACGTACACCCTGGCCGACGGCGTGCTGTCCGTCACCGGAACCGGCGAGATCCACGGGATCGACGTCGACCTGCACGCCGGCGGCGAGCTCGCGCCGACGTTCGCCGCGCTGGCGGCGCTGGCCGACTCCCCCTCGCGGCTGCGCGGCATCGCGCACCTGCGGGGCCACGAGACCGACCGGCTGGCGGCCCTGGCCCGCGAGATCACGCGGCTCGGCGGGCAGGCGGAGGAGACCCGCGACGGCCTGGTCATCACGCCGCGGCCGCTGCGCGGCGACGTCGTGCGCACGTACGCCGACCACCGCATGGCGACCTCGGCCGCGCTGCTCGGCCTGCGCGTCCCGGGGGTGCTGGTGGAGAACGTCGCGACCACGGCCAAGACGCTGCCCGACTTCACGGGCATGTGGCTGGGCATGCTGGGCTGATGGGTCGGCGCGACATCGACGAGTCGGACTTCCGGTCCCGCCCGTCCAAGCGGGGCTCCCGGCCCCGGACCAAGCAGCGCCCGGAGCACTCGGACGCCGTGACAGGGCTCGTCACGGGCGTGGACCGCGGGCGGTACACCCTCCTGGTCGACGACGACGTGACGGTCACCGCGATGAAGGCCCGCGAGCTGACCCGCACGCGCGTCGTCGTCGGCGACCGGGTCGACGTCGTGGGCGACACCTCCGGCGAGGAGGGGTCGCTCGCGCGGATCGTGCGCATCCAGGAGCGCACCTCCACGCTGCGTCGCACCGCCGACGACACCGACCCCTACGAGCGGATCGTCGTCGCCAACGCGGACCAGCTCGTCATCGTCACGGCGCTGGCGCAGCCCGAGCCCCGCACCGGCATGATCGACCGCTGCGTCGTGGCCGCGTACGACGCCGGGATGTCGGTGCTCCTGTGCCTGACGAAGGCCGACCTCGCCTCCCCCGACCACCTCCGCGAGCTCTACGAGCCGCTCGGGGTCGAGGTCGTGGTGACGCAGCGGGCCGCGTCGAGCGACGACTATCCCGGCGCCGTCGCCCTGACCGCGGAGTCCGTCGAGGACGTCCGCGACCGGCTGACCGGGCTGGTGTCGGTGCTGGTGGGGCACTCGGGCGTCGGCAAGTCCACGCTGATCAACGCGCTGGTGCCGGCGGCGAAGCGGGCCACCGGCGTGGTCAACGACGTGACGGGGCGGGGCCGGCACACCTCGACGTCGGCGGTGGCGCTGCGGCTTCCGGTCGGGGTCGCGGATGCCGGGGCCGAGGGCGAGGCCCGGGCCGACGGCGCGGGTGCCGACGGTGTCGGTACCGACGACGGCGCGGGCTTCGACGGCTGGGTGATCGACACCCCGGGCGTCCGCTCGTTCGGCCTGGCGCACGTCGAGGTGGCGCACCTGCTGCACGCGTTCGACGACCTGGACGAGGTGGCGCAGGAGTGCCCGCGCGGCTGCACGCACCTCGCGGACGCGCCCGACTGCGCACTGGACGACTGGATCGAGGCCTCCCCCGAGGACGAGCGGCCGGCCCGCACGGCCCGGCTCGCCTCGTTCCGCCGCCTGCTGTCGTCCAGGACGGGCTCGGACGCCTGACCATGCCCACCACCACCCCGCGCTACGGCGCGGCGGACGTGCAGTACCTGGACGACGGCGGGGCACGAGCGGCGCTGGTCGTCGCCGAGGATGCCGCGTTCGCGACGCTGGTCGAGGAGCGCACCGTGCTCGTCGACCAGGTCGCGGAGTACCGGCCCGGGCACTTCTACGAGCGCGAGCTGCCGCCGCTGCGCGAGGTGCTGGCCGGCGTCGCACCCTTGGACCTGCTGATCGTGGACGGCTACGTGGACCTCGACCCGGACGGGAGCCCGGGGCTGGGTGCCCACGTGGCCGACGCTGGGCTCGCGCCCGTGGTGCTCGGCGTCGCCAAGACCCGGTTCCACGCGGCGTCGCACGCCGCCGAGGTGCTGCGCGGGCAGTCGGCCCGCCCCCTCTACGTCACGGCGTCCGGGATGCCGCTCGACGCCGCGGCCGACCTGGTCCGTGAGATGGCCGGCGACGCGCGGTTCCCGGCCGCGCTGCGCCGCGTGGACCGGCTGGCCCGCGGGGCCGCCCCGGAGCCGGCGGCACCGCGGGTCTGACCTCCCGCTACGGCTGGAGGAACATCCAGCGGTGGCCCTCCAGGTCCTCCGCGCGGTACGACCGGCCGTACGGCGCCTCCTCGATCTTCGAGAGCACCCCCGCCCCGGCCGCCTGGGCCTGGGCGAAGTGGGCCTCGACGTCGGCCACGTGGACCAGCACGCCGTCGATCACCCAGGGCGTCGACAGCCAGGCGTCCGCCGCCCGGCAGTGCTTGCGGTGCGCGGTCGGGCCTTCGTAGGAGGCCAGCTCGGAGAGCATCAACCGCCCGCCGCCAGCGTCGAGCTCACCGTGGGAGAGGTGGCCGTCGTCGTCGAGCCACCGTTCCGCCTCGGTGAAGCCGAACACCTCGATGAGCCAGTCCATGGCGGAGACGCCGTCCTGGTAGGACAGCATGGGGACGACACCGGACGGGCCGGCAGCAGTGGGTTCGGGCATGACAACCTCCTCGCTCTCGAACAAATGTACGAGCGATTCGGTGATCCGTCCAGCGCTGGGCGCGGTTACACCACCTGGAAGCCGAACAGCTCCACCGCCCAGGGGTCCAGCCGGCCGGCGGACGGGCCGCCGTCGTCGGCCCCCTCGCCGCTGAAGCCGAAGAACTCGCGCAGGGCGTGGTCGCCCAGGTCCAGGGGGTGGAACGGGAGCGGGTAGCCGTCCAGGGCCGCCGGGTGCCGGCCAGCCCAGAACGGCTCCTCGAAGGCGAGGCGCTCGCCCGTGTCCTCCAGGACGCCGTCGTCCGGCGAGAGGCTCAGCGAGCGCACGAGCGTGCCGTCGCGCCACACCGCGAAGGCGAACCAGTCCACCGCGCTGTGCATCGCGTGCAGGTACAGGGTGCGGCCCATGCTCGCGTCGACCAGGTGCGCGGGGAGCTGGGAGGGCCGGTCGAGCATGAGCGCCTGGTCGCACAGGACGTCCACCTCGGGCGTCGACAGCGCGCACGCCCGCCCCTCGGGCGGGAACACGGCGTCGCCGAGGTCCCAGGGTTCCTCGCCGTCCGGGCGGATGCGGGCCGGCGGCCAGAGCAGGCCGAGCAGCTCCGCCGCGCTCGCCTCGTCGGCGAAGTCGGCCGCTCCCGTCAGACCCGCGGCCACGTCCCCGTCCGCGTACACCAGCATCGCGGTCTTGGCACCCATTCTGTTCTCCTGCCCTCGGCTGCAACCACTACTACCCGTGGCGTCCCGCCCCGACGCCGGACACGAGAGTACGGGGACTGGGCGACACCGCCACTCCACCCGCCGCTCCGCCGGCACTTCACCCGCCGCGGGCCGACATCGGCCCGGACACGGCACACTGGGCACATGCGCATCTACGTGCCCGCCACGCTCGACGAGCTCGACGCCGTCTCCCACTCCTCCGACGCCGCCCGCTGGACGGTCGCACCGCGCCGTGCGCACGCCGTGACCAAGGAGCTCGAGGCCACCCTGCCCGACGAGGACGCCGAAGGCCTCGAGTACGTCGCGGCCCTCAACGCCGCCGACGACTCCCTCGCCCTGATCGCGGGCCGCACCGACGCGCCGCACCAGCGCGTGATCATCACGGTCGAGGTCCCGGACGCGTCCGTCGGGCCTGTCGTGCCCGGCGACGACGAGGACGACGAGCCCGTGGCCTCCGAGGTCCAGGTGACCACCACCGTCGAGCAGGTGGCGATCGTCTGCGTGCACGTCGACGAAGCCGACGCCGCCTCGGACATCGCGGACGTGCTCGCCGCCGCGGACGAGGAGAGCGACGCCGAGACGACGGCGGAGGTCGGCGAGGAGTCCGACACCGCGCTCGACGAGGCGCTCCAGCGCGTCACCGACCGCGACCTGCTCTGGTACGACTGGAGCGAGATCAAGGACGTCCCGCGGGTCTGAGACCTGCTTGCCGGGCGGGGCCCCCGTCAGCCCAGGAAGTCGAGCGCTTCCTTGTGCAGCTTCCCGTTCGTCGCCACCGCGTTGCCGCCCCACGGGCCGGGCTTGCCGTCGAGCGACGTGAAGGTGCCGCCGGCCTCGGTGACGATCGGGACGAGCGCGGCCATGTCGTACACCTCGAGCTCGGGCTCGGCCGCGATGTCGACGGCGCCGTCGGCCACCAGCATGTACGACCAGAAGTCGCCGTACCCGCGGGTGCGCGCGCAGGCTCGCGTGAGGTCGAGGAACCCGTCCAGCTTGCCGCGCTCCTCCCAGCCGCCGAGGGAGGAGTAGGCGAACGACGCGTCGGCGACGCGGGAGATGCCGGAGACCGACATCCGCGACGCGGACGCCATCGACTTGCCGGTCCACGCGCCCGAGCCCTTGGCGGCCCACCAGCGGCGGCCGAGGGCGGGAGCGCTGACCAGGCCGACGACGACCTCGTCGCCGTCGGCCAGCGCGATGAGCGTGGCCCAGACGGGGACGCCGCGCACGAAGTTCTTGGTGCCGTCGATCGGGTCCACGATCCAGCGGCGCGCACCGCTGCCGGCGGAACCGTACTCCTCGCCCACGATCGCGTCGCGGGTGCGGGCCCGGGCGAGCTGGCCCCGGATGAAGTCCTCGGCGGCGCGGTCGGCGTCGGACACCGGTGTCAGGTCCGGCTTGGTCTCCACCTTGAGGTCCAGCGCCCGGAAGCGGGACATGGTGATGGAATCGACCTGGTCGGCGATCACTTGCGCCAGACGCAGGTCGTCGGCGTAGTTGTCCTTCGTCACGGCGGCCACGGGCACAACCTAGCGTCGGTTGCCAGATTTTCGTCGCCGAGCCGCGCCGGGCGGGCGGATTGTTCCGCACGAAGTCGCTCGCGGAGGGGTGTCGTGGCCGCCCGGACCGGCGCCTCCGGCCGACTCCTCACACCGGCACCGGCACCGGCACCAGGTCCCGGACGCGCGCCGCGAGGCCCTCGAACGCGTCCCGGGCGGGCGAGGACGGCGCGCACTCGGCCAGCACGCGGCCCGACAGCAGGGCGGCGTCGAGCCCGGCCGGGTCGTCGGGCACGAGGTGGGCGTCGCCGACTCCCCCGTAGCGCGCGAGCGCGTCGCGCACCTGGGCCTCGGCCCGCCGTCCGACGGCGGAGACCCGCACCCGGTTGACCACCACCAGGCGGGCCGCCGGCACGGGCACGGGAGCGTCCCGCAGGTCCTCCAGGCCGCGCACCAGCCGCTGGAGCCCCACGGGGTCGGCCCCGCCGACCACCACGACCACGTCGGCGGCGTGCAGCGCGCTGAGGGTCGCCCCGTTGCGCTGCGGCGCGCGCGTGTCGTACATGAGCAGCTCGTCGGTCTCCAGCACGGGGCCGCAGTCGACCACGGTCCAGGCCGCGAGCTCGCGGCAGCGCTGGAACACCACGTCGAGGGAGCTGGCGGGCAGCTCGGGCCAGCGGGACGCCCGCGTGATGCCGGTCAGGACGCGCACGCCGGGGAGCGCGACGGGGCTGTGCCCGGCGAGCGTCACGACGTCGAGCACGCCCTGGCCGGCGGCGCGGGCCGCGGCGGCGAGGCCGGGGGCGTCGTCGAGCAGGCCGAGGCGCGAGGTGACGGAGGAGGCATACGTGTCGGCGTCGGCCAGCACGACGGTGCTCGACCCGTGCGGCTGCGGCACGGGGCGCGGCCGGCGCAGCAGGCCGGTGCGGCGAGGCGCGCCGGAGCCCACCCCGGCGAGGGCGGCGGCGAGCTCGATGGCGGTGGTGGTCCGCCCGGGCGAGCCGGACGGACCCCAGACGGCGACGATCGTGCCCGGCCGCGACGCGGGCTCGGCCGGGACGGGCGGAGCGGCCGCCTCCTGCCCGTCGCCGCGGACGGCGGCGACCAGGTTCTCGGCGTCCCCGCCCGCGACGACGGCGTCGCCACCCAGGCCCGCGAGCCGCGCGGCCGGGGTGGCAGGGTCCTCGATCACGACGACCCGCAGACCCGCGACCCGCAGCCGCGCGACCGCCTCCCGGTCCAGGCCGGGCAGGTCCCCCGAGACGACGGCGACCGTGCCGCCGCCCGCCTCGGCCGAGGCCAGGAGCTCGGAGAGCTCGGCGCACCGGCGGGCCACGGTCACGTGCGGCTGCGCGCCGAGCACGGTGACCGCTGCCGCCTCCTCGTCCGGCGACTGCACCGCGACCAGGACGGTGACCGCCCGCTCCTCGCTCACCGGACGCCGCCCGCCACGGGCACGACGGCGACGGTACCCGCGTCCGAGAGGGCGGCCAGCACGGTCGGCAGGGCGTCGCCGGGGACCAGGACGTGCAGCGTGACCGTGCCGTCGACGACGATCGCGCCGTCCTGGGCGTCCACCTGCTCGACCACCACGTCCGTCGCGAGCGTCGCCGGTTCCGGCCGGGACTTGCCCGCCTCGTGGGTGACCGGGACGTCGGGCACGAACCACAGGTCCACCACGGCCCCGGCCCGGATGCGTTCCGACAGCCCGGAGGCGACGGGCACCGCGACGGACCGGACGTCGGCGTCCGCCCCCAGGGCCGTCAGCGGCACCAGCTCGCCGTCGTCCACCACGCGGAGCGCCACGAGGCCTTCCGGCAGCGGCTCGTCGGCGGGCAGGTAGCGACCGGTCCCGGCCCCGAGCCGGACGTCGGCCGTGCGGAGCACGTCCGCGGTGAGGGGCTCGCCCGGGGTGAGCGCGCCGTCGGCCACGAACACCGGTACCGTGCGGCTCGCGGCCGAGACCACCCAGGAACCGAGGGCGACGGACAGCGCGACGACGACGAGGCCGGTGACGAGCCGCGGGTCGCGCCAGCCGGGCCGGCGCAGCCGCGACGCGACCGGCTCGGGCAGACCCTGGTCCCGCACTGCGGGCGCCGGGGCGGCCGGGGCATACGTCATCTCGGTCCTTCCGCGTACTTTGGTGGACTTTGGGTGGGACGTCGAGTACAAGTTGAACGGCCAACCCGGACGGAATGACGCACAGCCTGGGCAGAGCGCCGGAACCATAGTGATCGAACGTCGGCGATCCGGCATCAGATAAACACTTCTTGTGGATAACCCCCTCATGTCGGTGTCTCGTGCCACACTGTTCACATGGAAAAGCGCTTTCTCTCTCTGGCGGATGTGGTCGAGACCCTGAACATCTCGATGGCCCAGGGCTACGCACTGGTTCGTACCGGCGACCTCCCCGCGATCCAGGTGGGTCCCAAGAAGGTCTGGCGCGTCGAGGCGGCAGAGCTCGAGTCGTACATCGAGCGTATGTACGCAAAGAGCCGCGAACGGCTCAAGGGTTCTGCCGCCGCTGACGGCTGAATGGCAGCACCCGCGCACATCGACGGGACCGGCGCACTCCATACGGAGTGAGACCGGTCCCGCTTCCATTTCCGGGCATTTCAGTCGATTTAGGGCGCCTCGCTCACCACGAGCAGCGCCGTGAACGGAACCAGTCGTGTTCCGCGCCCGTCCAGCAGGTCGATGTCCAGGTGGTCACGGCCGACGCGCGCGATCCGCCCGGCCGACGAGCCCCGGAGCGTGCGCACCGCGACGCGCGCCCGGTCCCGCTGGAGGCTCCGGAGCACTGGCCCCAGCCCCGCGGCTTCCCGGCGTGACGTCGCCGGCGCCGCCTGCCGCGCCAGCCCGTGCACGGCCGCGACCGCGGGCAACGGCACCAGGTGCTGGCTCGCCGGCTCGGGCCGCACCCCCTGCAGCAGCAGCCACTCGTCGGCCGCCTCCAGCACGACACCGCGCAGCGAAGCGCCGTCGAGCAGCTCGACCGTCACCATCGCGCCGACGACGGCGCGGAACCGGTCGGCGAGCGTCATGGTCGCGTGCTCGGCGCGGGTCAGCTCGGACACGAGCGCGTCCGCCTCCGCCGCCGACTGGGCGCGCGCCTGCGCCTCGAGGTCGCTGAACAGCGCCTCCCAGCGTGTGGGGCCGGCGGGGCGTGTGGAAGTCATGGAGACACCTTGCGCCATCCACAGGCATCTCGCTCTCCGGTGGACACCCCTCCGGCACCCCTGTTGAATAACGGACGCCGGGCGACATCAAAAAGCATCAAAGATGTTGCCCGGTCTCATAGCGCCTGAACTTCGACCACCGCAGGGGGAACCATGTCGACGCACGCCCTGGAGCATGCGCCAGCCGCCACCGAACCCGACGACCGCCCGGGGGACGGGGGAGTCAGGCCCGACGGCGGCCGGGCCGGCGCGACGGGTTCGCGCGAGGCCGCCCTGCGCCCAGGCTCCGGGGGCACCCGGCGCGGGCTGCTCGGGCTGGCCGCCCTGGGTGTCGCGCTCGTCGCCGCCGCCGTCCTGCTCGGGGCGCGGACCTGGCAGGTCGGGTCGGGACTCGGCGCGGCGTTCTTCCCGGTCGAGGACATCGTCGAGCTCGCGGCGGTCGCCGTCGGCACGGTGGCCGCGGGGTGGACCGGTGGGCACGCCCTGCTGGCGCTCGCCTGCGTCCTCGCGGGCCGGCGCGGCCGGCGCTGGGCGGCGGGCGAGCGGACCGTGGCCCGTAACGCGCCCTCGATCGTGCTGCGACTCGCCCGGGTGGCCGCGGGCGCGGGCGTCGGGCTCGCGCTCGCGGCGCCGACGGCGATGGCTCTGCCCCACGATCCGGCGATCCCGGCCGCCGACGCCGGACCGGCGGTCGTGCTCGACCTCGGCTGGCGACCGACGAGCGGTTCGAGCGGGGAGAGCGGCTCAAGCGGGAAGGAGGCGGCGACCGGTTCGAGCAGGGCGGGTTCGAGCGGGGAAGGTGCGGCGAGCGCGCAGCCCAGGGAGCGCGACGAGCGCGAGACGGCGAACCGCCCGGGCAGCTCGGCCTCGTCCGGTGCAGGTCCGGGGGCCGAGCGGTCGTCCCTGGTCGCCCGCAGCCGGCACACGGACGAACGGACGGTGGTGGTCGAGGCGGGCGACACGTTGTGGTCGATCGCGGCCGACGGGATCGCACGCGAGGCCGATACCCGCGCCGGGGCAGGCGCCCGCGCCGGCACTCCGGCCGCCGCCGAGATCGTGGACGCCGTCGGCCGCTGGCACGAGGTCAACCGCGCGGTGCTGGGCGCAGATCCCGACCTGGTCCGCCCGGGCATGGTGCTGCGCGAGCCCTGACGGCGACGACGCCACCGACCCCTGCCGTTCCCCCAGCAAGCCGCCCCAGGAGGCCCCGCATGACCACCCTCGACACCCCGCCCGACGCCGGCGGCCCCGCACCCGCAGCGACACCCGTACCGACACTGTCCGCGACCGCACGCGCCACCCCCACGGCCTCCCGGCCCACGGGCGGCGCCACGACCCCCGCGCCACGGCCCGCCCCTCGGCCCGCCCCTCGCACGGCGGCGCCCGTCCAACGCCCCGCCGTCCCGCCGTCCGGGCCGGTGACCGGGCCCGGGATCGGACGGCGGCTGCGGCGCATGCGCATCGGCGGCACGCCGTACCCCGAGCTGCAGAACGCGGCGGCCGCCCTGGAGGCCCTGTCGGGACGCCCGGCGCCCGAGCCCGACCCGGAGCTGCCCGACCCGACGGCACAGGTGTGCCGCGTGGTCCGCGCCGCGGTGGAGGTGCTGCGCGGCGAGCGTCCGGCCGCCCAGCTCGCCCGCTGGGTCACGCCCCAGGTCTACGACCAGCTCCTGGAACGGGGGCGGCTCATGCGGGAGGCCCGGCAGGTGCGGGCGCCGCGGCCCAAGGCGCACCCCGCCGCGGTGCGGCGCGTCCGGATGGTCCGGCTCGGCGCCACCTCGGCCGAGGCGACGGTGATCCTGCACGACGAGGGCCGGGTGCGCGCCGCCGCCGTGCGGCTGGAGGCGCGGCGGGGCGTGTGGCGCGTCGCCGTCCTGGAGATCGGCTGAGCCCGGGAGGTCGGCTGAGCCCTCAGCCGACGACGTCGGTTCCGGGCTCCACCCACTGCACGACGAGGTCCGCGGTGTCCCGGGTCGTGGCGATGAGGTCCGCGTTGCGCTGGTCGGTGCCGCGGGCCCACGCCTCGGCGTCGGGCAGGGGCTTGCCGAAGGCGTGGTGGCGGGCGACGAGGCGCCGCAGGCGCTCGTCGTCGGGCAGGTCGACGTACCAGACCTCCGCCATGCGGGCGCGGGCCGCGGGCCAGTCGCCGCCGGTGGCGAGGAGGTAGTTGCCCTCGGTGATGACGAGGGGCTCGTCGCCGACGACGGTGCCGGCGGCGACGGGCTCCTCGATCTCGCGGCGGAACTCCGGAGCGTAGACGGGCGGGCCGCCGGGGCGCCGGCCCGCGATCCGGTCGATCAGGGCGGCGTAGCCGGCGTCGTCGAACGTGTCGATCGCGCCCTTGCGCGCGCGGCTGCCGTGGGCCTCCAGGACCCGGTTGGAGAGGTGGAACCCGTCCATGCCGACCACGACGGCCGTGCCGGGCGCCAGGCCGTCGGCGAGGGCGGCGGCCAGGGTTGACTTCCCCGCGCCGGGCGGGCCCGTGATCCCGAGGACCCGGGCCTCGCCCGAGCGGGCGGCCGCGGCGGCGAGGCCCGCCGCCCGCTCGACCAGGGCGCCGGTGGTCAGGCGCACGGGACGTACTCGAGCCAGGACCGGGGCCCGACGTGCTGTACCCGGATGGTCGCCACGCGGATCGCCTCCTCGACGGCGGCCTCCAGGCAGGCGCCCTGGGCGAGGGCCACCGAGAGGGCGCCGTGGAATGCGTCGCCGGCGCCGAGGGTGTCGCGCACCTCGACGTGGGGCACGTCGGTCGACCCGTGCCGCCCCTCCGCGTCGCGCCAGGTCACGGGACCGGCCCCGTGCGTCGTGACGACGGCGCGGGACTCGGCGGCGTCGGCCGGCGGGTGGAAGTCGGCGGACCGGGCGGTGACGTCGGCCGCCCCGAGCAGGTCGGCGAAGACGGGGCGCCAGCGGCCGGCGTCGAGCACGATCAGGGGGCGGGGTTCGAGGGCCAGGGCGTACGCGAGCACGCTCCGGGCCAGGTCGGGGTGGTGCCCGTCGAGCAGGACGACGTCGGGCCGCGGCAGGGTGTCGAGCTCCGCGGGCGTGACGTCGAGCCCGTCGGTGAGGGTGGCGTCCGGCGAGACGACCGAGCGGTCGCCGGTCTCGTGGTCGACCATCACGGCGGACACGGCGATGGGGATCTCCCGGCCGTCCGCGGTGTCGTGGATCTCCACGCCGTGGTGCTCCAGGTCGCCCCGGGCGGCCGAGCCCACCGGGCCGGTCCCCATCGCGCTGATCAGCAGGGCGCGCGCCCCGAGCGTCGCCGCGATGACGGCGGCGTTGGCCGCGGGACCACCCGCGGAGACGTCCTGGCGCACGGCCGTGATCTTCTCGTTCCGGCCCGGCCGGACCGCGCTGCGATGGATCACATCGAGCGTCGTGAGACCCGCGAACCAGCAGGTCACAGGCGGTTTTTGCGGTGCTTCAGCGGGGGTGTCGCGCATGGGCAGAGGCTACCTTTGAAACTGAGTGTCAGAGACCGAGCGTAGTGTCCGAGCATGACGACGACGGAGCCGACAATACCCCCGACGACGCCCCCTGCCGTATGGCGTGACCTCCTTCTCGACCAGCTCACGTTCTACTGGGACTTCCATCTGCGGCCCCGTCTGGAGGGCCTCACCGACGCCGAGTACCTCTGGGAGCCCGCGTCGCCGGCATGGAGCGTGCGGCCCGGACCCGACGGGGAGCCCCGGCTCGAGCAGGAGGTGCCCGAGCCGGAGGTCCCGCCGGTGACCACCATCGCGTGGCGCATGGTGCACGTGGGTCGTGACGTGTTCGGGCGGCGCGCCCGGGCCCTGTTCGGCCCGACGGACGCGCCGCCCGACGCCGACATGTTCGACGCCCGGCACTGGCCGGAGACGCCGATCACGGCCGCCGGCGGCCTGGCCATGCTCGAGGAGGGGTACCGCTCGTGGCAGGCCGGCATCGCGGCGCTGGACGACGAGTCCCTGATGCGGCCGATCGGCGCCAAGGGCGTGGCCTACGCCGAGTTCCCGGTGGCGGCGCTGGTGACCCATCTGAGCCGCGAGGCCATGGCGCACGGCGGCGAGATCTGCCTCCTGCGTGACCTCTACCGCGCTCAGTACGCACCCTCGGAGCTGACGCCGGCCGGATAGGCCCGCTCCGCGAAGATCCGCAGGGTGTCCCGCACGAACTTCGCCCCCTCGGTGCCGCCGTAGTTGGCGGCGAACCGGTCGTCCGCCACGTACATGTCGGCCAGGCCGAGCAGGTAGCCGCGGTCGGGCAGCGGCTGCCCGCTGCCGGGCGTGGCGGGCACGGAGGCGAGCCATGCGGCGTGCCGCGCGGCGAGCGCCTGCGCCTCGCCCGAGGCCGGGTCGGTCCCGGCCACCGCGGCGTCGGCCCAGTCCTGGCTGAGCGCCGCGACCTTCGCCTTCCATTCCTCCTGCTCCTGCTCGGTGAGGCCGCGCCACCACGCGTCGCTCTTCCGGTAGGCGTCGCTCCCCCAGCGCTCGGTGACCTCCTCCTCGTACTGCGTGTGGTCGAAGCCGTCGAACATGTCCTTGGCCATGATGTTCCCCTCCTGGGTGTCCGGGTCCTTCTCGAGGTCGGCGACGGTCCGTTCGACCGACGCGATCTGCCGGGCCAGCCGGCCCTGCTCCGCCCGCAGGGACGTGAGGTGCGTGCGCAGTGCGTGCGCCTCGTCCCGCTGGGTGTCGAGCACCTCGGCGATGGCGCCGAGGCCGAGCCCGAGATCACGCAGCAGCAGGATGCGCTGCAGCCGCACCAGGGCGGTGCGGTCGTAGCGGCGTGGTCCGCTGTCCGTGGTGCGGACGGCGGGCAGCAGGCCGACGGCGTCGTAGTGCCGCAGCGTGCGGCTCGTGACGCCGGTCAGTCGCGAGATCTCCTGGATGGACCATTGCATGTTCACCACGGTAAAGGTTGACGTCGCGTCAACTTCAAGTCCCCTCTTCTGCCGATCATGAGCACCCAAGAAACTGGATCTGTGGATAACTCATCTCCACCGGCATCCTCGACCAGACTCGTCCGCATGACAGCATCGAGCGAGATCATTCCGGACCACCCCCTGGTCGACGACGCGGCGCTCCTGGCCCTCGCGGAACTCCTGCACGGCGGCATCCGGCCGCGGCGCCGCACGCTCTGGTTCGTCCTGCTCGACGGCGAGCGCCGCCCCCTGCCGGTGGTCGTCCCCGTGGACCTGGTGCCCGAGCTGCCCGACCCGCTGGGGGTGGACAACCTGGGCCGGTCCTGGCACCAGATCCTCCGGGGCGAGCCGGGCGCGTCGGTGGTGCTGATGCTGGAACGCCCCGGGCCCGGTGACCCCTCGTTCGAGGACCGGGCCTGGCACGCGGCGCTCCGGTCCGCAGCCGCCGAGCAGGGGCTCACGGTCGCCGCGTTCTTCCTCGCCACGGCGGACGGCGTCGCGGCGCTCGCCCCGGAGGAGGCGCCGGCCCCCGACGACGCCCGGGCCGCGGACGGCGCAGCGCCCGGACCCGTGACCGGCGTCAGGCCCCGATGGCCTCGAGCCGTTCCCACTCGTCGTCGGTGAACAGCCGCGACCGGATGAGGAACCGCACGCCCTCGGGCGCCTCGACGCTGAACCCGGCGCCGCGGCCCGGCACCACGTCGATCGTCAGGTGGGTGTGCTTCCAGTACTCGAACTGGTTGCGGCTCATCCAGACCGGCACCGTGAACGGCCCGTCGTCGGCCCCCGGGAGCGCGAGGTCGCCGAGGTGCACGTCCGCGTCGCCGGTGATGAAGTCGCCGTCCGGGTAGCACATGGGCGAGGAGCCGTCGCAGCAGCCGCCCGACTGGTGGAACATGAGCTCGCCGTGCTTGTCCCGCAGGCGTGCGAGCAGCGCCGCGGCGTCGTCGGTGACGGCGACCCGGGCGACCGGTGACCCGTTGACGGGGGCCGGGCGAACGTCGTCGGACATGGAACCTCCCAGTGCTCGAAGCCGAACCGGACCGCCGGGCGGGAGGCCGGTGACGTACCGGCCCGGCATCCCGCCCGACGTGGTGCTCCCGCGGGGCCTAGAAGAAGCCCAGCTTGTCCGGGGAGTAGCTGACCAGCAGGTTCTTGGTCTGCTGGTAGTGGTCGAGCATCATCTTGTGGTTCTCGCGGCCCACGCCCGAGCCCTTGTAGCCGCCGAACGCCGCCGCGGCCGGGTAGGCGTGGTAGTTGTTCGTCCACACCCGGCCGGCCTCGATCGCCCGGCCCGCCCGGTAAGCGGCCGCGCTCGACCGCGTCCACACGCCCGCGCCCAGCCCGTACAGGGTGTCGTTGGCGATCTTGATGGCGTCGTCGTAGTCCGCGAACTCCGTCACCGCCACGACCGGCCCGAAGATCTCCTCCTGGAAGATCCGCATCTCGTTCTTGCCCTCGAAGATCGTGGGCGTCACGTAGTACCCGCCCGCGAGGTCGCCCTCCAGCTCGGCCCGGTGCCCGCCGGTGAGCACCTTGGCGCCCTCCGCCTTGCCGATGTCGAAGTAGCTGAGGATCTTCTCGAGCTGGTCGTTGCTGGCCTGCGCGCCGATCATCGTGTCGGTGTCCAGCGGGTTGCCCTGCTTGATCGCCTCGGTGCGCGCCACGGCGTCGGCCAGGAAGTCGCGGTAGATGTCGCTCTGGATGAGCGCGCGCGACGGGCACGTGCACACCTCGCCCTGGTTGAGGGCGAACATCGTGAAGCCCTCCAGGGCCTTGTCGTAGAACTCGTCGTGCGCCGCGGCGACGTCGCTGAAGAACAGGTTCGGCGACTTGCCGCCCAGCTCCAGCGTCACCGGGATGATGTTCTGCGACGCGTACTGCATGATCAGGCGGCCCGTGGTGGTCTCGCCCGTGAACGCGATCTTGCGGATCCGGGAGGAGCTCGCCAGCGGCTTGCCGGCCTCCGCGCCGAACCCGTTGACCACGTTCACGACGCCCGGCGGCAGCAGGTCCGCGATGAGCTCCATCAGGTAGAGGATCGACGTCGGCGTCTGCTCGGCGGGCTTGAGCACCACGGCGTTGCCCGCCGCGAGCGCCGGGGCCAGCTTCCACACCGCCATCAGGATCGGGAAGTTCCAGGGGATGATCTGCCCCACCACGCCCAGCGGCTCGTGGAAGTGGTAGGCGATGGTGTCGCCGTCGATCTCGCTGATCGAGCCCTCCTGGGCCCGGATCGCGCCCGCGAAGTAGCGGAAGTGGTCGATGGCCAGCGGCAGGTCGGCGTTCAGGGTCTCGCGGACCGGCTTGCCGTTCTCCCAGGTCTCCGCGACGGCCAGCTCCTCGAGGTGCTCCTCCATGCGGTCGGCGATCTTGTTCAGGATGATCGCGCGCTCGGTGACGGAGGTGCGGCCCCAGGCCGGGGCGGCCCCGTGCGCGGCGTCGAGCGCCCGGTCGATGTCGTCGGCGTCACCGCGCGCCACCTCGGTGAAGGTCCGGCCCGTCACGGGGGTCGGGTTCTCGAAGTACTGCCCGTTCGCCGGGGGTACGTACTCGCCGCCGATCCAGTGGTCGTACCGGGGTCGGAAGCTGGCGATGGCACCTTCCGTGCCTGGGGCTGCGTACACGGTCATGGTCTGCCTCCTCGCAGGATCTCGCGCCCGTCCTCGGGTTGCCCGACGGCGGAGCCACGCCCCGGGTGCACCGGTGCACCCGAGTGCGGCGAGGTTAGGCAGCCGGGCGTTGCATCCGCGTTGCAACCCGTCCGTGACCTCGGGCGAGCAAGCACGGCGCGCGCCGGCACACAGGACGGACGAGGACAGATCGCCGGACCGACGACGCCGCGCGACGAGCCGAACCCGAGGAGAGGCCATGAACCTCGCAACCCGCCGCACGACCCCCACGCTCCCCCTGATGGTGCCCCTCGCCGCCGCGCTGACCGTGGTGCTGGCGCTCGCGGGCTGCACCGGCGCCGGCGAGGCGTCGGACGCCGAGGCGGAGACCGCGAACCTGACGGCGCCCGACACGGCGACCGGCCCCGACGCCGCACGGGTCCCCGAGGACGCGGCGGAGGCGCTCAGCGGCGAACGCCTCGTGCCGCCCTACCCGGAGCCCGGCCCGACCGAGCCCCCGCTGAGCGGCGAGGAGTACGACGACTCCCCCGAGTCACCGTTCCTGGACGTCGCCACCAGCCCGCTGTCCACGTTCTCCGCCGACGTCGACACGGCGTCATACTCGAACCTGCGCCGCCAGGTGAACCAGGGCGTGACCCCGGAGGGCGTGCGCATCGAGGAGCTCGTCAACTACTTCGACTACGACTACCCCGCGCCCGCGGCGGGGGCCGAGCACCCGTTCTCGGTGACCACCGAGGTGGCGCCCGCCCCGTGGAACCCGGAGCACCGGCTCGCCATGGTGGGCGTCCAGGCCACGGAGGAGCTGCCGGCGACGGAAGGCAACAACGTCGTCTTCCTGCTGGACGTGTCCGGGTCGATGGACGAGCCGAACAAGCTGCCGCTGCTCGCGGAGTCGTTCGCGCTGCTGGTCGAGCAGCTCGACGAGGACGACCGCGTGTCGATCGTGACCTACGCGGGCGACAACCGCGTGGTCGCCGACTCCGTGCCCGGTTCGGAGCACGCCGTGCTGGTGGACCACCTGCGCTCGCTGCGGGCCGGCGGCTCCACGGGCGGGGCGGCGGGGCTGGCGACGGCGTACGAGCTCGCGGAGAAGAACTTCGTGCGTGGCGGCAACAACCGGGTGATCCTGGCGACGGACGGCGATTTCAACGTGGGGCCGTCGTCACCCGAGGAGCTCACGAGCCTCATCGAGGCCGAGCGGCGGTCCGGGGTGTACGTGTCGGTGCTGGGCTTCGGTATGTACAACCTGAAGGACAGCACCATGGAGGCCGTCGCCGACCACGGGAACGGCAACTACGCGTACATCGACACCTTGGCCGAGGCGCGCAAGGTGCTGGTGGACGAGTTCGGCTCGACGATGTTCGTCGTCGCGCAGGACCTGAAGCTGCAGGTCGAGCTGAACCCGGCCGTCGTCGGCTCGTACCGGCTGATCGGGTACGACAACCGGCGCCTCGCGGACGAGGACTTCGACGACGACGCCAAGGACGCGGGCGACGTCGGGGCCGGGCACTCGGTGACGGCGTTCTACGAGCTGGTCCCGGCGGGTGGGGGTGCTGGTGACGGCGGCGCGGGCGACGGCTCCGGCTACGGCTACGGCTCGGACGGTGAATCGGACGGCGACGACTTCATGACCGTGCACGTGCGGTACAAGGCGCCAGCGAACGGGGTGTCGGCCGCCAGCACGGAGGTCGCGTTCCCGGTCGGTGCAGGCGCCTTCACGACGGCACCGTCGGCGGACTTCGAGTTCGCCTCGGCGGTGGCGGAGCTCGGGCTGGTCGCCACGGGCTCGGAGTACCGGGCCCAGGCGAACCTCGACGCGGTCCGGCTGCGGGCCGCGGGTGCACTCGGCAGCGATCCGTACGGGTTGCGGGCGGAGTTCGTCGACCTGGTCGAGGCCTACCGGGCGTTGGGGTGAGGTTGGGGTGATCTCGACGCGGAATGGCATATCGAGAATCGCCCCGAATGCCGTGCAACTACTTTACTTGGCATTGATTACGCGGGAACTTTCGGCCGAAACCGATCCTTGCGGTGGCTAATTCATCCCTCGTCGAGCGAAGAATGGCCCGCGGACGTCAGCGCTTTCAGGACCCGGTGCGCGACGTGAGGATCGTGCGGTTGCCGACCGGCTCCCGGGAATCCAGAACCTGCTGCGCGCCCTGCGACTGCTGGACCATGTCGACGGCGATCCGCAGATCTTCCGCGGCCCAGTCGAGCGAGCTCTCGATGTGCGTGGCCTGGGCGAGCAGGGTCCGGGCCTGCGTCACCGAGGTGGGCGGGGCGTCGGTCAGCCGCTGGGCCCCGGCCTGGCGCGCCTCGGCGAGCGCCTGGGCCAGCACGTCGCGGGTGGCCGGGTCCGCGACCTGACCCTCCGAGTGCTCGTACACCCGCTGGGCCGTCGCCAGCACTGCGGCGAGGTCCTGCGAACGGGCCGAGGTGCTGGTGACCTGGGTGTCGATCTGGCCGGTCAGGGTGAGGATGCGGCTGGTCTCCTCGGCGCGGGCGGACATGACCCAGAGGGAGACAGCGACCGCCAGACAGGTGACGATCGCGGCGCCGAAGGTCCAGCGGCGGCGGCCACGGGCGCCGGCGAGATCGGGGCCGGCGTCAGCACCGGGCTCGGAGGAAGGCCCCGGCGTGTCGAGCGCGGGCAGGTTCGCGGGCTCGACGGCGGGCAGCGAGCGACTCGGACTGTCTCCGGCCTGTTCGTCAGTTCCAGACATCTGCGATTCCGGTCTAGCTAAAGCGACGGTGTTCAACTCTTCCCCCAAAGAGAGTTCTTGTGAAAACTATCTGTCGGACGCGAAGCCCGTTTAACTACCGGTGCTAATGACGCTAAGACTACTTTCCGAGTCGCGCACGGTGAAGATGTGATGCGCCTCCAATCTGTGGAAAACCGCCCGCGCCGCGGTGGCCGACTTGGGGATCGCGGTGGACGACGTGGTGGTGTCTTGGTCCGATGCCTACACTTGGCGTGGTTCGACAAGGGCGTCGGGACAAGGTCAGGGGCAGCATGCAGCAGGTGCCACACCGGGACGCGCGCTGGGTTCGCGCGGCATACGAGAGCTTCGTCGGTTCCGCCGGCTCCGAGGAGCCGGACGGGATCGACCCCGTCGTCGCGGCGTCCTGGCAGCGCAGCCTGCGCAACGGTGTGGACCCCGACCGGCCGAGCGCGGTCGCCGTCGCGGCGTCGGGCGACCTGGACGAGTACCGCAGCACCCACCCCCTGGCCGGTGCGATGCCGCTGGTGCGTGACCTGGTGGGCGGGGCCACGGGCGACGGCCTGGTCGTCGCGGTGTCCGACGACGTCGGCCGACTGCTCTGGGTCGAGGGCCGCGGCCAGGTGCGCTCCGCGGTCGACGGCGTCGGGTTCGTCGAGGGCGCCGTCTGGCGCGAGGAGTCCGTCGGCACGAACGCCCCCGGGACCGCGCTGGCCACCCGCCGCCCCGTCCAGGTGCTCGGCGCCGAGCACTTCGCGCGCCCCGTCCAGCGGCTGAGCTGTACCGCCGCCCCGGTGCACGACGCCGCCGGCGGGATCATCGGCGTCCTCGACCTGACGGGCGGGAGCGCCGCGGGGTCGCACGTCGCCCTCGCGCTGGTGCGCGCCACGGTCGCGATGGTCGAGCGGGAGCTCGCCCTGCGCGGCGGGCCGGTCCCCGGGAGCACGCCCTGGACCGGCAGTCTCGACCCGGAGCCCGAGCCGGGGATGCCGGGCGGCGCCGCCGAGCGGGCGCCCGACCTGCACCTGCTCGGCGCGCCCACGCTCCGCGGCAGGCGGCTCTCCCTGCGGCACGCCGAGATCCTGTGCCTGCTCGCGGAGCGACCCCGCGGCCTCAGTGCCGAGGAGCTCGCCGTGCTGCTGCACCCGGGCGACCTGTCCCTCGTGGCCGTGCGCGCCGAGATCTCCCGCCTGCGCCGGGTGGCCGACGGCGTGCTCGGCGGGCCACTGCTCGCCGGTTCCCGGCCCTACCGCCTCGCCCGCATGCTGCGGTCCGACGTCGACACGGTGCGCTCCCGGCTCCAGCGCGGCGACGTGCGCGGCGCGCTGTCCGCGTACCCCGAGCCGCTGCTGCGCCGATCCGTCGCGCCGGGCATCGAGCGGCTGCGCGAGGAGCTGGAGGCCGAGCTCCGGTCGGCGGTGCACGCCTGCGACGACGCGGCCGCCGTCGAGCAGTGGACGGCGCGTGACGAGGGCGCCGACGACCACGCGGCGTGGGTCCGCCTGGCCGAGCTGGCCGAACCGGGCGGACCGCAGGCGGCGCGGGCGCGGGCGCACCTGGGGGTGCTGGAGCGCCGGTTGTCGTGACCGGTTCCGTGCTCGGTCGTCACGTCGCGGTGATCAGTTTTCAGCCGGATGGCCACGTGGACGGGTGCGGCAGCCAAGCCGTCAACGCGAGAGCAACGACGACCGATACCGCCAGGCCGCAGAGGGACACAGCGAGGAACGCACGGGGATTCTTCTCGAGGTCGAGCTCCCAGGGAGCCTGCCCGGCAGCTGCGGGGACTGCGAACGCCCTGTCCAGGGTCTGCTGGATGGTCAGGTGCGCCACGAGCACGACGGCGCACGGCGCCAGCGCGGCGAGAAAGCCGAGGAACACGAGGATCGCGGGGAACCCGAGAAGCCTCGCCGGGACGCCGAACGCCAGGACACCGAGCACCGCGAGCGCGCTCATCCCGAAGTAGGACAGCTGCAGGATGCTGCCACGGGCGTCCTGCCTGTCCGCGACCACCGTCGCCCATGGAAACGGCAGGATGGGGTCGGGGGACGAGTCCCGCCAGGACCTCACGGCGAAGCGAGCGACGACTCTGATCAGCCAGAGGCCGAGCAGCACTTCCGTCCGGAAGATGTTCAGTGCTGCCGCCATGCCTTCACCCCTCCCGGGGTTCGCTCCGTCCTGGGCATCACCACTTACCGCCGCTCCTCGGACGGCTGCTTCGAACGGAACCTGTCTGGCAATCTTTCTCTAGCCAACAAAAATTCGACGAGATAGACAGGCAAAGCAATGAGGACTGCCCACCAGAGGCTAGCTCCTCTCACCAGGAGGATCTGGGCCGTGATGAGTCCCAACAACACGCCGTACAACACCAGAGTCCGCCAACTGTCGCCGACCCCTGGTCCACGAAGAAGCTCTGCCCGTTTCACATCGGACAAGATGAACTCAAAAGTCCGCGGCCCTACCGTGACGCTTGCCACCGTGACAACCACCAAAAGTGGGGGAACGTCGAACAGCGCAGAAAGCGGAGCAAATATCACGCATCCCGCGAAGCTGAGGTAGGCCCCGACCCTTTGGGGAAGCTGGCTGCTCCTGTCAGCCCCGGTGACGCGTTCCAGCTCACTCACATTGCCAGCCCTTCAAGAGGTTGTGCGACAAACGAGACTTTGGCCTTCCCGGTCTGATTATTCGCTGGATCACTGGCGCCGATCACCATCCGGATCGACCCGGCATCCGCGCCGGACAACCCCAGTACCTGCGCCACCTGCAACGGTGGACACCCCAGCCTGCCAGCGGGGCCATGCTTACGGCGCCCCCTTCGAGCCGGCCAGCGACAGCTCAGCCGCGAGCAGGTACTCCAAGAGATAGAGAGCCAAAGTCGCGAGCAGCGCCCACCACAACCAGCCGAAATTGACGATCGCCACCACTGCGCCTGCGGTCAGAACCATGAGCAGCACAAGAACGACGGACACGCCATTGCGTGCCGCCCGACCTCGGTGCCCCTTCCGGCGATCAAAACGCTCTAGCACATAGCGAAAGAACATCGGGCCGACGATCAGGCTTCCCACCGCGCCGCACACAATGGGAAACCCCTGACCCACGCTCACCCCGAGAACCACCGACAGAACTGCCAGCGGAAAGAATCCGAGCGATCGAATCGCCCGAGCTTTCGCCCTTGACGAGTCGTAGTAGCTTTCAGCCAACCTGTTCGACACCCCCTCGTGAGCGGTGCGTACCGCCGTCTCAATATCTTGCGCGACAACCGACGGGAAACATCCCTTGCTCGGTCCGGCGAGGAGACTCGCAAAGGTTGATCGTCCCGGTCAAGGCTCGTTGGCGTGGCGGCTCATAATTCACCCATGAACCGCTACGGGGGCGCGCGGGATCATCCAGCCCCCGCCGTGTGTTCCTAGACTCGACAGTGCACGTCCATCGAGGAGGAACCATGCCCGCTCCCATCGACCCGTCGGACAAGATCGCGCAGTACGCCCACCCCGAACGGCTCGTGAGCACCGCGTGGCTGGCCGAGCACCTCAAGGACCCGGGCATCGTCGTCGCCGAGTCCGACGAGGACGTGCTGCTCTACGAGACCGGGCACATCCCGGGCGCCGTGAAGGTGGACTGGCACACCGAGCTGCAGCACCCGGAGATCCGCGACTACCTCGACGGCGCGGCGTTCGCCGCCCTCCTGGGCAGCAAGGGCATCGGCCGCGACACGACGGTCGTGCTGTACGGCGACAAGAACAACTGGTGGGCCGCGTACACCGCCTGGGTGTTCACGCTGTTCGGGCACCAGGACGTGCGCCTGCTCGACGGCGGCCGCGGGCTCTGGACCGCCGAGGGCCGCGAGCTCACCACCGACGTGCCCGCCCCCGCACCGGTCGAGTACCCGGTGGTCGAGCGCGACGACACGACGGTCCGCGCCTTCCGCGAGGACGTCCTGGCGCACCTGGGTAACGGCCCGCTCGTCGACATCCGCTCGCCGCAGGAGTACACCGGCGAGCGCATCGCCATCCCGGACTACCCCGAGGAGGGCGTGCTGCGCGGCGGCCACATCCCGACGGCGCGCAACGTCCCGTGGGCCACGGCCGTGGCCGAGGACGGCACCTACAAGGCGCGCGCCGAGCTCGACGCGATCTACACGTCCGGCCTGGGCCTCGACCCCGACGACGCCGTGGTCACCTACTGCCGCATCGGCGAGCGGTCCAGCCACACCTGGTTCGCGCTGACCTTCCTGCTCGGGTACACCAACGTGCGCAACTACGACGGTTCGTGGACCGAGTGGGGCAACGCCGTGCGCGTCCCGGTCGCCACGGGCTCGGAGCCGGGCACGGTCTGACGCTCCGGCGGCGGCGCCCGCACCTGTCAGACGTCGGCGCACGTGTCAGACCTACAGGTCCCCCGGGTGACCTGTGGGTCTGACACGTGCGGGAGGGTCTGACAAGGGCGGGAGGGTCTGACACGGCAGGTCAGGCGCGGCCGAAGGCCTTGCGGAGCTCGTCCTTCGCGCGTTCCAGCACGTCGCGCTGGTCGGCGTCGAGGTCCTTGCCCGCGCGGTTGACGTAGAACGTGAGCATCGACATCGCCGACCGGTACGGGGAGCTCTTGCGCCGGTCGCTCGCCTCGGCCGACCTCTTGAGGGACCGGGCGATCCGCGCGGGGTCGTCCCAGGTGAACACGCCGTCCTCCAGGTCCAGGGCGTCGCTGCCCTCGGTGACGCCCTGTGACCAGCGGTCGGGGCCGTCGTCGGGCGCCTTGTTGGACCCCTTGTTCCCGGCCATACGGCCACGCTACGACGCGGCCCGGCCACCCGCCCGGGCCGTGCCAACGGCCCGCCCACATGTCAGACGCCCGCGCCCGTGTCAGACGTACAGGTCACCCGAGGGACCTGTGGGTCTGACACGTGTGCGGGCGCGACGGTGAAAGGATGAACGGATGAGCACCAACGACGTCGAACTGCCCGAGGCTCTCGCCGAGCTGCGGGACGCCTTCCTGGAGACGCCCGAACGCGACCGGCTCCAGCTCCTGCTGGAGGTCTCGCGCGAGCTGCCGCCCCTTCCGGAGCGGTACGCGGACGCGCCCGAGCGGCTGGAGCGGGTGCAGGAGTGCCAGTCCCCCGTCTACGCGTTCGCCGAGGTGGACGACGCCGGGGTGGTCACCTTCCACGCCAGCGCACCGGAGGAGGCGCCCACCACGCGCGGGTTCGCGTCGATCCTGGCGCAGGGGCTGACCGGGCTGACGGCGCAGCAGGTGCTGGACGTGCCCGAGGACTACCCGCTGCAGCTCGGCCTGACCAAGGTCGTGAGCCTGCTGCGGCTGAACGGCATGGCGGGCATGCTGACCCGCGCCAAGCGCCAGGTCCGCGAGCAGCTCGCCGCCGCCCAGGTCTGAGCCCGCGCGGCCGCCGGCCGCAGTCACGTCGGCAGCCGTCACGCCGGCAGTCGGTACGCGCCCACCGCCGCGGAACTCGTGTCAGACGTACAGGTCACCCGGGGGACCTGTACGTCTGACACGTCGAGGCCGGCCGGCGGCCCCCTCAACCTGCCGGGCTCAGGCCTCGCCGCCGCCGAAGCGCTCGCGGTAGGCGTCCAGGTCGTCGTCGCTGATCTTGGCGAACAGCACCGGCGGCACCGTGAACGCGGTCCCGGCGGGCACGGCGTCGAGCGACGTCGCCGCCTCGGCGTCGACCCAGGTCGCGGTGTCGCCGTCGAGCGCGAACACGCCGCGCAGGGTCGCCGCCGTCTGCGGGATGAACGGCTCGGAGACGACCGCGTAGAGGCGGATCAGGTTCATCGCGGTGCGCAGCGAGACCGCCGCAGCCTCCGGGTCCACCTTGACCTGCTTCCACGGCTCCTTCTCGACGAGGTACGCGTTGCCCGCCGACCACAGCGCGCGCAGGCTGTTCGCGGCCTTGCGGTACTGGAGCGCCTCCAGGTGCTCCTCGTACTCGGCGAGCAGCCGTGACACCTCGGCACCCAGCTTCTGCTCGGCCTCGCCCGGCTCACCGCCCTCGGGCACCGTCTCGCCGAACCGCTTGGCGGAGAACGTCAGCACCCGGTTGACGAAGTTGCCGAGGGTGTCGGCCAGGTCCTTGTTGACCGTGCCGGCGAAGTGCTCCCAGGTGAACGACGAGTCGTCGGACTCCGGGGCGTTCGCGATCAGGTACCAGCGCCAGTAGTCGGCCGGCAGGATCTCCAGCGCGGCGTCGGTGAAGACGCCCCGCTTCTGCGACGTCGAGAACTTGCCGCCGTAGTAGGTGAGCCAGCTGAAGCCCTTGACGTAGTCGACCATGGTCCACGGCTCGCGGACGCCGAGCTGCGTGGCCGGGAACATCACCGTGTGGAACGGGACGTTGTCCTTGGCCATGAACTGCGTGTAGCGCACGTCGTCGGCCTCGTACCACCAGGACTTCCAGTCGCGCGTCTCGCCCTGCGCGGCGGCGTCCGCCCACTCCTGGGTGGAGCCGATGTACTCGATCGGGGCGTCGAACCAGACGTAGAAGACCTTGCCCTCGGCGGCGAGCTCCGGCCACGTGTCGGCCGGGACCGGCACGCCCCACTCCAGGTCGCGCGTGATCGCGCGGTCGTGCAGGCCCTCGGAGAGCCACTTGCGCGCGATCGACGTCGACAGCAGCGGCCAGTCCTTGCTGTTGCCGTCGATCCAGGCCTCGACCTCGTCCTGGAGCTTCGACTGGAGCAGGAACAGGTGCTTGGTCTCGCGCACCTCGAGGTCGGTCGAGCCGCTGATCGCCGAGCGGGGGTCGATCAGGTCGGTGGGGTCCAGCACGCGCGTGCAGTTCTCGCACTGGTCGCCGCGCGCCCGGTCGTAGCCGCAGTGCGGGCACGTGCCCTCGACGTAGCGGTCGGGCAGGAACCGGCCGTCGACCGGCGAGTACACCTGCCGGATGGCGCGCTCCTCGATGAAGCCGTTCTCGTGCAGGCGACGCGCGAAGTGCTGCGTGGTCTCGGCGTTCTGCTCCGAGGAGCTGCGCCCGAAGTGGTCGAACGACAGCCCGAAGCCGTCGTAGATCTTCTTCTGCGTCTCGTGCGCCCCGGCGCAGAACTCGGCGACGGGCAGCCCCGCCTCGGCCGCGGCCAGCTCGGCCGGCGTGCCGTGCTCGTCGGTGGCGCAGATGTAGAGCACGTCGTGGCCGCGCTGGCGCAGGTACCGCGAGTAGACGTCGGCCGGGAGCATCGACCCGACCATGTTCCCCAGGTGCTTGATGCCGTTGATGTACGGAAGCGCACTGGTGACAAGGTGGCGAGCCATCGCTGGATGCTCCGATTCGTAGGTCTGGAACTCGTGTCCGGACGACGTGTCCGGCGGCCCGGGAACCGAGCCACGGCCCAGCCTAGATCCCCGCGCTGCCGGGGGTGCCATCGTGGTCACGGTACGGGCGGCCGACGGCGCCGTCGGGCACAGGCCCCGGGTGTCATAGGCGCAGTGCAGGAGGGGCCGAGGAGCCTCCCAGAACGCCGTGATGATGTCTTCGCATGATGACGAACCCCGCGCACGACCACGGACCGCTCCCCCGCCGCGCCCGGACCAGGCGCCTGCGCAGCACGGCCGCCGGGGCCGGAGCCCTCGCTCTCGCGGCCTCCCTGACGGCCTGCACCGCGAGCGCCGAGGCCGACGAGAACGGCGACGGCTTCTTCGACACGAGCACGGTGCACACCATCTCGGTCGACTACGACGAGGCCGACTACCAGGAGATGCTCGACGCGTTCGCCGAGACCGGTGACAAGGACTGGATCGAGGCGACGGTCACGATCGACGGCGAGGAGTACGACGACGTCGGCCTGCGGCTCAAGGGCAACTCCAGCCTGCGCGGCCTGAGCGGGGACGGCGCGACGGCAGACAGCGACACAGACACCGACACCGACACCGACACCGACACCGCACCCCAGCCCGACGAGGGCGACGGCTCGGTCTCCGCCGACGACCCCGCCGGCCTGCCGTGGCTGATCCGGCTCGACAAGTACGTGGACGGCCAGGAGCACGACGGCCGCGCCGACTACGTGGTGCGCGGCAACAACTCGGAGACCTCCCTGAACGAGGCGGTGGCACTCAAGGTGCTGGAGCTGTCCGACGTCCAGGCCGAGCAGGCGTCGTACGCACGGTTCAGCGTGAACGGCAGCGACGAGCAGCTCCGCCTGGTCCTGGACCTGCCCGACGACGACCTCTGGAACGAGGACAACTACCCCGACGAGGGCATCACCTACAAGGCGGACAGCGCGGGCGACTGGACCTACCGCGGCACGGACGCGGCGGACTACGTGGACGCGTTCGAGGCGGAGTACGACAGCACGGGCGGGACCGACGACGAGGCGTACGAGCCGCTGATCGAGTTCCTCGACTTCGTGAACAACACGACCGACGAGGAGTTCGCGGAACAGCTCGGCGACTACCTCGACGTCGACGCGTTCGCCCGGTACCTCGCGGCGCAGGACCTCGTGGCGAACCAGGACGACATCGACGGCCCGGGGAACAACGCCTACCTGCACTACGACGTCGCCACGGGGCTGATGACGGTGGTCGCCTGGGACCAGAACCTGTCCTACGGCGGGCTCGGCGGGGGCGGTGGCTTCGGCGGCGGGCGCGCCGGTGAGGGCGGGATGCCGCCCGAGGGCGGGCCCGGCGACGGCACGGCTCCCGAGGGCATGGAACCGCCGGAGGGGATGGAGCCGCCGGACGGCGCCGAGCTCCCGGAGAACCTGGACGGCGCGGACGGCGGCACGCAGGGCGGAGCCGGACGGGGCGGCGGCATGGCCGGAGGCATGGGCGGCGACAACGCGCTGGTCACGCGCTTCCTGGCGGACGACGACTTCGCCGCCGCGTACGAGTCGGCCACGCAGGAGCTCACGGCGTCGGTCTACGAGAGCGGCGACGCCCAGGAGTACCTGGACGACCTGGCCGCGATGCTCACCGACGAGGCGTCGGACCTGGTGGACGCCGACACGATCGCGAGCGAGGCCGACGACCTGGCGGCCCAGCTCACGGGGAGCACGGACCAGCAGACCGACCCGGCGTCGTCCGCCACGTCGTAGCGGTCAGGTGGTCAGGCGGGCGGGACCGTGCGGCCCAGGAGGCGCAGGGCGTCGGACCACGGGTCCCCGCCGGTCTCGCCGAGCGGCGCGGCGAAGACCCCGGGCGTCCCACCGGGGCGGGCGGCGATCTGCCGGGCGCTGTCGAGCACGAACCCGACGCTCGCCTCGGCGGGGCGGTACGTGGTGCCGAGCGACGCGGCGACGTCCCAGGCGTGCACCACGGTGTCGAGGAGCTGCATGCCGAGCGCGAGCGCCGGCGAGACCTGCGAGTCGAACTCGGCGAGGTGCACGGTCGCCTCCTCGTCGGCCTGCGCGAACGCCTTGCGCAGGGCGGCGGCGGACGCGTCCCACTCGCCGACGACGTTCTCCGCCGTCACCTCCGGTTCGGCGTAGGCCGTCACGTCCGCGGGGCCGTCGCCGACGGCGGACGCGAAGCCGTTGTTCTGGCCGATCATGTGCGACAGCAGGGCCGTCAGGTCCCAGTCGTCGCAGGGCGTCGCGCGATGCAGGTCGCCGTCGGCGGCCCGCTCGACCAGGCGGCCGGCGTCGGTGAGGGCGGCGTCGTGCAGGGCGAGCATCTCCGCGTAGGTAAGCATGCGTAGACCGTACACCATGGTAGATCATCGCAACCTGGTTAGGATCGCCGGGTGGAGCGCCCCGAGCTTGGATACCTGCTCAACCGGCTGATGCGGGTGGTGATCGCTCGCGAGGAGCCGGTCCTCGCGGCCGCCGGCCTGCGGATGTGGGACTACGCGGTGCTCACCGCCCTGGCCCGGCAGGACGCGCCCACCCAGGCACAGCTCGCCGCCCAGACGGGCCGCGACAAGACGCGGCTCATCGGCAACCTGGACCGGCTCGCGGAGCTCGGGCTGGTCAGCCGCGCCCCGGACCCCGTCGACCGCCGCAACCGGGTCGTCTCGCTCACGGCCGAGGGACGGCGCGTCCTGGACCGCTGCCAGGCGGGCATCGGCGCGATGGAGGACGACCTGCTGAGCGGCCTCCCGGCCGGCGAGCGCGCCGCCTTCGAGCGGGCGCTCACGACGCTGGCCGCCTCCCTGGACTGAGGCGTCACCGGCCCGGACCACGCCCGACGCCGCCCGGGCACGGCACCCCGAGCAGGTCGCCCGTCGCGACGTCGGCGGGCATCGGCACCTCCGCGAGCGGCACCTTGTCGGGGTCGCAGACGACGGTCGGCACCAGCCGCGCGACCGACGCCCGGCCCAGCAGCCGCAGCTCGGCCCACGTCGCGGACCCCGGGCCGACGAGGCCCGCGCCGGAGCCCTCGGTGGGGCCCGCGTCGAGGACCAGCAGGCGCCGGCCGTCGTGCGTCGTCGTCGTGCCGGTCACGGTGGTGACCAGCACGGCGAACGGCTCCGCGCCGTCGGCCGTGTGCACGCACGGCGTGCCGCACAGCAGCGCGAGGCCGTGCAGGGACACGCCGTCCACCACGACGTCGGTGACGGAGGCCCGCGTGCGCGCCGGCCAGGAGGCGGCGGCGAGCGGGTCGGGGATGCTCGCGCGGAGCGTGGGCAGGATCGCGGTGAGGGTCATGACCCCGTCGTACGGCCCGCGCGCCCGGCCGGGCGAGGGGTCTTGACGCATCCCGTACGGACCCGAGCCACATCCTGACGCGGCCCGTACGGACCGGCCCCCGAGCGCCGACATAGCGTGAACGCGTGCCTGATCCACGCTTCACGCGGCTCTACGCCGCGACTGTCACGCCCTTCACCTCCGACGGTCACCTCGACCTCGACGCGCTCGCCGCGCACGTCGACCGCCTCGTGGGAGAGGGGGTGGACGGGATCGTCGTCGGCGGGACGACGGGCGAGTCCGGCGCGCTCGCACCCCCGGAGCGGACGGCGCTCGTGCGCACGGCCGTCGACGCCGCGGCCGGCCGCGCCGCCGTCGTCGCCGGGGTGGGCGAGCACGACACGACCACCGGCATCACCCTCGCCCACGACGCCTCCCGGGCCGGGGCCGACGGCGTGCTCGTCGCGGCACCCGCGGCCAGCCGCCCCTCGCAGGCCGGGCTCCTCGCGCACGTGCGGGCTCTCGCCGACGCCGCGGACGCGCCCGTGATGCTGTACGACAACCCGCGCCGGTTCGGCGTCGGCCTCGACCTGGCGACCCTGCTCCGCGCGGCCGAGCACCCGAACGTCTGGGCGGTCAAGGACGCCACGGAGAACCCGCACCGGGCCGCGGAGATCATCGGGCTGACCGACCTGGCGTACTACGCCGGGTCGGACGCCGCCGCCATGGTGCTGACCGCGGGCGGGCAGGGCGTGGTCGGCGTCGGCGCGAACGTGGAGCCCGCGCTCTGGCGGGCCTACGTGGACGCGCTGGTGGGCGGCGACCTGGACGTGGCGGACGGCTTCGCCGAGCGGCTCGCGCCCCTCGACCATGCGCTGCACCACCACGTGCCGCCCGCCGTGGCAACCAAGGTGGTGCTGCGCGGCCTCGGGCTGCTGCCGTCCGCCCGGGTCCGGCTGCCGCTGGTGGGCCCCGTCCCCGAGGAGACCGCGGCGGTCCGGCGCGACCTGGAGGTGTACGACGGGTTCCCGGACTTCCACCGCGGCCTCGTGCGGCTGGACCACCCCGACGCGCGCGGTGGCGCGCTACGCCTGCTCTGAGCCGGTCGGGCCGGTCGGGCGGGCCGGGCTCGCCGGACCGGCCGGGCCCGCCGCCGTGACCCGGTGCAGCAGGAGCTGCGCCGTCACGCGGCGTACGGCGGGGTGCTCGCGCACGCGGCGCAGCTCGGCCTCGACGTCGCGCAGGCTCCGGCACGCGAGGTGCGCCACGTAGTCGGCCTCCCCGGTGGACTGCCAGGCCGACAGCACCGCCGGGGAGCCTGCGAGCGCCGCCTCGAACGCGGCGAGGTCGCCGTCCGGGCGCACCACCACCTGGGCCAGCACCTCGACCGGCCCGCCGCCGTCCGACGGGCCCGCGACGGAGCGACGGCGGGAGGCAGGTTTCGGGGCCATACCCGCGACGCTACGAACGGCCCAGGGACGAACCCGCGACCTGAACGCGATCCCTACGCCGGGGGTACGCATCCTGACGGGACCTTGACGCCCGCCGCGCGGGTCTTGTGCCCGACGGCGCCGCCGTGGTCACCTCTGAGGCGTGTCGACCCCGCAGCGCGATCTGATCCCGTTCCGCACCGCGGTGCGGGCCTGGTTCGCCATCTCCTGGCAGACGTTCGGCGGCCCCGCCGGGCAGATCGCCGTCATGCAGCGCACCCTCGTGGACGAGAAGCGGTGGATCGGACAGGGCCGGTTCCTGCACGCCCTGAACTACTGCATGCTGCTGCCCGGGCCGGAGGCGCAGCAGCTCGCCGTCTACACCGGCTGGCTGCTCAACGGGTGGCGCGGCGGCCTGGCCGCCGGGGTGCTGTTCGTGCTGCCCGGCATGCTCGCGCTGCTCCTCCTGTCCGCGGTGTACGTCGCGTTCGGCGACACCACGGTCGTGGCCGGGCTGTTCGCCGGCCTGGCGCCGGCCGTGCTGGCCATCGTGGTCCAGGCCGTCCTCCGGGTCGGCAAACGCGCGCTGACCAGCCCCGCACTGATCACCCTCGCGGTCGCGGCGTTCCTGGCACTCACCCTGTTCGGCGTGCCGTTCCCCCTGGTCGTGCTCGGCGCCGGCGTGGTCGGCTGGCTCGTGCACCGGTACGCGCCGTCCTGGATCGCCGCGCCGGCCGCCGGGAGCACGGCCGACGGTCCCGCCCCGCTCATCCCCGACGACACCCTGCACGCCGAGCGCCCGTCGGGCCGGCGCGCCCTGCGCGTGCTGGCGCTCGGCCTGGTCGCGTGGTCCCTGCCGGTCGTGGTGGTCGCGCTGCTGACCGGTGCCGGCAGCGTGTTCACCCAGCAGGGACTGTTCTTCTCCGGCAGCGCGCTGGTGACGTTCGGCGGCGCGTACGCGGTGCTGGCCTACGTCGCCCAGCAGGCCGTGCAGACCTACGCCTGGGTCACACCCGGCGAGATGACGCGCGGCCTCGCGCTGGCCGAGACCACGCCCGGCCCGCTGATCATGGTCGTGCAGTTCGTCGCGTTCCTCGGCGCCTACCGCAACCCCGGCGACCTCGACCCCTGGGCCGCCGCCCTGCTCGGCGCCCTGCTGACCACCTGGGTCACCTTCGTGCCCTCGTTCCTGTTCATCTTCCTCGGCGCGCCCTACGTCGAACGGCTGCGCGGCAACCGCACCCTGTCCGCCGCGCTGACGGCGATCACCGCCGCCGTGGTCGGCGTCATCGCCAACCTGGCGCTGTATTTCACCACGCACACCCTGTTCGCCGACTCCTCGACCCGGACCGCCGGGCCCCTGAGCCTGGAGGCCCCCGACCTCGCCTCCCTCGACCTGGTCGCGCTCGGCGTCGCCGCGCTGGCCGCGGTCCTGCTCTTCGTCGTCCGCTGGTCGGTGCTACGCACCCTGGGTGTGTGCGCGGTGCTCGGCCTCGCGCTCGGGCTCGCCGGTCTGGTCTGAGCCGACGCCGGGGCCGAGGGCCACCGCCGGGGCCGCGGGTACCGATAGGTCAGCGATCACTGTATGGTCAGCGCATGCTGACCATAGCCTCGCGGCTCGACGTGATGAACCGGCTCGGCCGGGCGATGGCCGACCCGACCCGCTCCCGGATCCTGCTCAGCCTCATCGAGGAGCCCGGCTACCCGGCGCGCCTGGCCCGCGACCTGGACCTGACCCGCACGAACGTCTCGAACCACCTGGCCTGCCTGCGCGGCTGCGGCATCGTCGTCGCGACGCCCGAGGGCCGGCAGACCCGGTACGAGATCGCCGACCCGCACCTGACCCGGGCCATCGGCGTGCTCGTGGAGACCGTGCTGGCGGTCGACGACGGGGCACCCTGCGCGGACGAGAACTGCGACGTGCCGCTGTGCTGCGGCCCGGGAGCCGCGCAGTGAACGACGTCTGCTGCGGTCCGGACCCAGCACCCCAGGCCGCGAACCCCCCGCACGACGACGAGCACGACCACGGTCACGGTCACGGCGACGACGACGCCGCTCCCTGGTGGCGCGACCCCGGCCTGCTCCTCCCCCTGGCCTCCGGCGTGCTCCTGCTGGTCGGCTACGTCCTGGAGTGGACCGGCGCCCCCTCCGCCGTCGCGACCGCAGTGCTCGCCCTGTCCCTGCTGGCCGGCGCCTGGACCTTCGTCCCCGGCGCGATCAAGCGCCTGGTCCGGGGCAGGCTCGGCGTCGGCCTGCTGATGACGATCGCCGCCGTCGGCGCCGTCCTGCTGGGGCACGTGGGCGAGGCGGCCGCGCTGGCGTTCCTGTTCTCCATCGCCGAGGCCCTGGAGGACCGGGCCATGGACCGCGCGCGCCACGGCCTGCGCGCCCTGCTCTCGCTGATCCCCGAGACCGCGACGGTCTCCCGGCTCTCGGGCGACGTCGAGATCCCCGCCGCCCAGATCCAGGAGCTCGACATCCTCGTGGTCCGACCCGGCGAGCGGGTCGCGACCGACGGCGTCGTCGTGGCCGGGACCAGCAGCGTCGACACCTCCGCGGTCACCGGCGAGTCCATCCCGGTCGAGGTGGGCCCCGGCGACCCCGTCCCCGCCGGGTCGATCAACGGCACCGGGCCGCTCCAGGTCGAGGCCACCTCCGGCGGCACGGACAACTCCCTGACCACCATCGTCACGCTCGTCGAGCAGGCGAACGCCCGCAAGGGCGAGCGCGCCCGTCTGGCCGACCGCATCGCGCGCCCGCTGGTCCCCGGCGTCCTGGTCCTCGCCGCCCTGATCGTCGTGTTCGGGTTCCTCACCGGCGAACCGGCCCTCTGGACCGAGCGCGCCCTGGTCGTCCTGGTCGCCGCCTCGCCGTGCGCCCTGGCCATCGCCGTCCCGGTCACGGTGATCTCCGCGATCGGCGCGGCCAGCAGGTTCGGCGTCGTCATCAAGTCGGGCGAGGCGTTCGAGCAGCTCGGCGCCGTCACGACGGTGGCCCTGGACAAGACCGGCACCCTGACCCGCGGCCGGCCCGAGGTCGTCGCCGTCGAGACCGCCGCCGGCCACGAGCGGGACCAGGTGCTGGCCGTCGCCGCCGGGCTCGAACGGCACAGCACCCATCCCCTGGCCGCGGCGATCCTCGCCGCCGCCCCCGAGCCCGCCGCCCTCACCGAGGTCGCCGAGCACCCCGGCCAGGGCATCACCGGGCTCCTCGGGGCCGGCCCGGGCCGCGACCCGAGCACCGGCACCGACCGGGTCCGCGTCGGCTCCCCGCGCTGGGTGGACCCCGGCGCCCTGAGCGACGCGGCGGACACCCTGGAGGCCCAGGGCATGACCGTCGCCGTCGTCGAGATCGCCGGGGCCGCGGCGGGCCTGATCGGCATCCGCGACGAGCTGCGGCCCGAGGCCGCCGAGGCCGTCCGCGACCTGGCCGCGATGGGCTACCGGACGGTCATGCTCACGGGCGACAACGAGCGCACCGCCGGGGCGCTGGCCGCCCAGGCCGGGATCGCGGACGTGCGGGCCGGGCTCCTGCCCGCCGACAAGGCCGCGGCGGTCGAGTCGTTCGGCGCCCGGGGCACCACCGCGATGATCGGCGACGGCGTCAACGACGCCCCGGCGCTGGCGGCCGCCGACGTCGGCATCGCCATGGGCGTGAGCGGGTCCGACGCCGCGATCGAGTCCGCGTCCGTCGCGTTCACGGGCACCGACCTGCGGCTGCTGCCCCGGGCCATGGCGCACGCCCGGCGCGGACGGCGCATCATGACCGGCAACATCGGCCTGTCGCTGGCGATCATCGTCGTGCTGCTGCCGCTGGCCCTGTCCGGGACCCTCGGGCTGGCCGGCGTGGTGCTGGTGCACGAGATCGCCGAGGTCGTCGTCATCCTCAACGGGGTCCGCGCGGCGCGCCGGCCCACGGCCTGACGCCGCGGCCCGGCCCGCTCACTCCTCGAACCGGTACCCCGCCCCCGGGTGGGTCAGGATGTGCTTGGGGTGCGACGGGTCCTGCTCCAGCTTGCGCCGGAGCTGGGCGGTGTAGACGCGCAGGTAGTTGGTCTCCGTCGAGTACGCGGGGCCCCACACCTCGTGCAGCAGCAGCTTGCGGTCCACGAGGCGGCCGCGGTTGCGCACCAGCACCTCCAGGAGCGCCCACTCGGTGGGGCTCAGCCGCACCTCCTCGCCCGCGCGGGACACCTGCCGCCGGGCGAGGTCGATCCGCAGGTCGCCCGCGGTGACCACGGGTTCCTCGGCCTGCGCGGGCTCCGCGCGGCGGACGGCGGCGCGCAGTCGCGCCAGCAGCTCGTTCATCGCGAACGGCTTGGTCACGTAGTCGTCGGCCCCGGCGTCGAGGGCGTCCACCTTGTCGTCGCCGAGCTGCCGCGCCGACAGCACGACGATCGGCACCCGGGTCCAGCCGCGGATGCCCGCGATGACGTCGAGCCCCGGCATGTCGGGCAGCCCCAGGTCGAGCAGCACGACGTCGGGCCGGGTCGACGCCACGGCGTCCAGGGCCGCCGAGCCGGTCGGCGCCGCGGTCACGTCCCAGCCGTGCGCCCGCAGGTTGATCGCCAGCGCGCGGGTCAGCGCGGCGTCGTCGTCCACCACGAGCACACGGTTGCCGGACGCCGAGCGCTCGGCCGCGCCGTCCACCTCGCCTGTCACGGGACCATCCCATCACGCGGCACGGTGAGCACCATGGTGAGGCCGCCGCCTGGCGTGTCCTCGGCGGAGACCCGTGCGCCGACGGCGTCCGCGAGCCCGGCCGCGACCGCCAGCCCGAGGCCCAGGCCTCCGGTGCTCGTGTCGTCGAGCCGCTGGAACGGCTCGAACATCGTGGCCTTGCGGTCCTCGGGCACGCCCGGCCCGGTGTCGGCCACGCGCAGCTCCACCGAGTCGCGGGCCGCGGAGGCCGTGACCAGCACCTTCGCGCCGGGCGGCGAGTGCCGCACCGCGTTGGAGACCACGTTGGCGACCACCCGCTCGAACAGCCCGGGGTCGGTGTGCACCAGCGGGAGGTCCTCGGGGACGTCGAGCGCCAGGTCGGCGAGCCACGGCTCGACGGCGATCGGCACGACCTCCTCCAGGGAGGCGGCGCGCAGCGCGGGCCGCACGGCGCCGGTCTGGATGCGCGACAGGTCCAGGAGGTTGCCGATGAGGCGCTCCAGCCGGTACGTCGAGTCGGCGATGGTCGCCGTCAGCACGTCGCGGTCCTCGCGGTCCAGCTCGACGTCGGGCGAGGCCAGGCCGTCCACGGCCGTGCGGATCGCCGCGAGCGGTGTGCGCAGGTCGTGCGAGACGGCGGCGAGCAGGGCGGTGCGGGTGCTCTCGGTGCGCTCCAGCACCTCCGCCTGGGCGGCCTGCTCGCGCAGCCTGCGCCGCTCCAGCACGATCCCGGCCTGCGCGCCGAAGGCCTCGACCACCTGCCGGTCGCTCGCGGGGAGCACGCGGCCGGCCAGCACCAGACGGTGCCGGTCGTCGATCAACACCTCGGTCACGTCGTCGTCCGTCCCGGCGGGGGCCGCGCCGGGCTCCGCGTCCGTGACCCACCGCTCGTGCGCCACCACGGACCACGGCGCGCGGTCGTCGGCTCGCTCCTCCAGGCGCACGTCGGCCATCGCGAAGGTCTGCGCCAGGCGCTGCACGATCGCGTGGGCGGTGTCCTCGCCCGAGAGCACGGAGCGGGACAGCGCGGCGAGCGTGGACGCCTCGGCCCGCGCCCGGTACGCCTGGGCGGAACGCCGCGCGGCCAGGTCCACCACCGACGCGACGGCCACCGCGACCACGACGAACACGGCCAGCGCGAACACGTTCTCCGCCTCGGCGATGGTCAGCCGGCCCGTCGGCGCCGCGAAGAACCAGTTGAGGCAGAGGTTGGACACGACGGCGGCCACGACCGCGGGCCACAGCCCGCCGATCAGCGCCACGCCGACGACGCCCGCCAGGAGCAGCATGGCGTCGGTCGCGAGCGCGACCGCGTCGGTGCCGATCGCCAGCAGAGCCGCCGTGAGCACGGCCGGGATCAGCAGCGCGGACCCCCAGCCCGCCGCGCGCCGCTTGGGCGACAGCGAGGAGTACCGCGAGCGCACGCCGAGCCCCACCCGCGCCCGCTCGTGCGTCACGAGGTGCACGTCGATCGCGCCCGACAGGCGCGCGATCTCCGCGCTGGACGAGCCGAGCAGCGCCTGCCGCCACACGGGGTGCCGGGACACGCCCACCACGATCATGGTCGCGTTGACGCCACGCGCGAAGTCGACGACGGCGGTCGGCACGTCCTCCCCCACCACCGTGTGGAACACGCCGCCGAGCGACTCCACGAGCGCGCGGTGCGCCGCGATGGTGGCCGACGGCGTGGACGGCAGCCCGTCCGTCGGCAGCACGTGCACCGCCAGCAGCTCGGTCCCCGCCGCCCGCTGCGCGATCCGGGCGGCCCGGCGCAGCAGCGTCTCCGTCTCGGGCCCGCCCGTGACGGCCACGACGATGCGCTCGCGGGCGGGCCAGGTGCCGCCGATCGAGTGGTCGGCGCGGTATCTCGTGAGGGCGTCGTCGACCCGGTCGGCGAGCCAGAGCAGGGCGAGCTCGCGCAGCGCCGTCAGGTTGCCCACGCGGAAGAACGACGACATCGAGGCGTCGATCTGCTCGGCCCGGTACACGTTGCCGTGCGCGAGCCGGCGCCGGAGCTGCTCGGGCGAGAGGTCCACGAGCTGGATCTGATCGGCGTCGCGCACCACCTGGTCCGGCACCGTCTCGCGCTGCCGCACCCCGGTGATGGCCTCGACGTCGTCGGTCAGCGACGCGATGTGCTGCACGTTGACGGTGGTGACCACGTCGATGCCGGCGTCGAGCAGGTCGTGCACGTCCTGCCAGCGCTTGGCGTGCCGCGACCCGGGGGCGTTGGTGTGCGCGAGCTCGTCGACGAGCGCCACCTCGGGCGCGCGCTCCAGCACGGCGTCGACGTCGAGCTCGGTGAGCGTGGACCCGCGGTGCTCGGCCAGCCGTCGCGGGACCATCTCCAGGTCGCCGATCTTGGCGACCGTCGCCGCCCGGCCGTGCGTCTCGACCAGGCCGACCACCACGTCCGTGCCCCGTGCGCGCCGCCGGTCCGCCTCGTCGAGCATGGCGTAGGTCTTGCCCACGCCAGGGGCCGCCCCCAGGTAGACGGTGAGGCGGCCCCGGCGTCCGGTGGTCATGGGCTCAGTCTGCGGCATCGAGGGCAAGGTTGAGCTCCAGGACGTTCACCCGCGGATCGCCCAGCACGCCCAGGGTGCGGCCGGCCGTGTGGGCGGCGACGGCCGCCTCGACGTCGGCCACCGGGAGGCCGCGCTCACGCGCGACCCGGGCGACCTGGATCGCGGCGTACGCCGGGCTGATCTCCGGGTCGAGGCCCGAGCCGGACGCCGTGACTGCGTCGGCCGGGACCTCAGACGGGTCCACGCCCTCCAGCTCGGCGACGGCGGCCTTGCGCTCCTCGATCGTCGCGACCAGGTCCGGGTTGAGCGGGCCCAGGTTCGACGCCGCCGAGGCGGTCGTGTCGTACCCGTCGCCCGCGGCCGACGGACGGGGGTGGAAGTACTCCGCCCCCGTGAAGCCCTGCGCGACGAGCGCGGAGCCCACCGCCTCCGACCGGTCCGTGGTGTGCGAGCCGTCGGAGCGGACCAGCGAGCCGTTGGCCTGCCAGGGGAAGGCCACCTGCCCGACGGCGGTCGCCGCGAGCGGGTAGGCCAGCCCCAGCAGGAGCGTGAAGACGAGCAGCATGCGCAGCCCCGCCAGCGAGTGCCGGGTCAGTGCCGCGAGATCGCTCGCGACCGTGGTCGATGCCATGAGATTTCCTTTCCGTGCCCAGGACCGGGCTACAGGCCCGGGAGCAGCGAGACGACGAGGTCGATGAGCTTGATGCCGATGAACGGCGCCACCAGGCCGCCCAGGCCGTAGATGAGCAGGTTGCGCGTCAGCAGGGACGACGCCGACGCCGGCCGGTACCTCACGCCCCGCAGCGACAGTGGGATCAGCGCGAGGATGATCAGCGCGTTGAAGATGACGGCCGACAGGATCGCGGACCCCGGGCTCGCGAGGTGCATGATGTTCAGCGCCTCGAGCTGCGGGAAGACCGTCATGAACATGGCGGGCAGGATCGCGAAGTACTTCGCGACGTCGTTCGCCACGGAGAACGTGGTCAGCGCGCCGCGCGTGATGAGGAGCTGCTTGCCGATCTCCACGATCTCGATGAGCTTGGTGGGGTCGGAGTCGAGGTCCACCATGTTGCCCGCCTCCTTGGCAGCGGACGTACCGGTGTTCATCGCCACGCCGACGTCGGACTGGGCCAGGGCCGGGGCGTCGTTCGTGCCGTCACCGGCCATCGCGACGAGCTTGCCGCCCTCCTGCTCACGCTTGATGAGCGCGAGCTTGTCCTCCGGCGTGGCCTCCGCCAGCACGTCGTCCACGCCGGCCTCGGCCGCGATCGCCCGCGCGGTCACGGCGTTGTCGCCCGTGACCATCACCGACCGGATGCCCATGGCGCGCAGCTCGTCGAACCGCTCGCGCATGCCCTCCTTGACCACGTCCTTGAGCCGGACGACGCCGAGCACCCGGGCCGGCGCCCCGCCCACCTGCTCCGCGACCACCAGCGGGGTACCGCCGGCCCGCGAGACGGCGTCCACGTGCTTCTCCAGGTCCTTGACCTCCCGGTCGGAGACCTGAGCGCCCGTGCTGTGCACCCAGCGCTGGATCGCGCTGCCGGCACCCTTCCGGATGCGGTGCACGCCCCCATCGCTGGTCGAGCTTGTCGAGACCCCGGTTTCGGCAGGCTCAACCCGCGTACGCGGCAGGTCCACGCCCGACATCCGGGTCTGCGCCGTGAACGGCACCAGCTCCGCGTCCAGCGGCAGCTCCTCGCCCACACCGTACTTCTCGTCCACCAGGTCGACGATGCTGCGCCCCTCCGGCGTCTCGTCGGCCAGTGACGCGAGCCGCGCCGCCACCGCGAGCTCCTGCGGCGTCACCCGGCTCACCGGCAGCACCTGCGTGGCACGCCGGTTGCCGTACGTGATGGTGCCCGTCTTGTCGAGCAGCAGCACGTCCACGTCACCCGCCGCCTCCACCGCCCGGCCCGACATCGCCAGCACGTTGCGCTGCACCAGCCGGTCCATGCCCGCGATGCCGATGGCGCTCAGCAGCGCGCCGATCGTCGTCGGGATGAGGCAGACCAGCAGCGCGACGAGGACCAGCAGCGACTGCCGCGAGCCCGAGTACACCGCGAACGGCTGGAGCGTGGCCACCGCCAGCAGGAACACGATGGTCAGCGACGTCAGCAGGATGTTCAGCGCGACCTCGTTCGGCGTCTTCTGGCGCTCGCTGCCCTCGACCAGGGCGATCATCCGGTCCACGAACGTGGCGCCGGCGGGCGCCGTGATGCGCACGACGACCTGGTCGGACAGCACCACGGTGCCGCCGGTGACGGCGCTGCGGTCGCCGCCGGACTCGCGGATGACGGGGGCCGACTCGCCGGTGATCGCCGACTCGTCGATGGACGCGACGCCCTCGATGACGTCGCCGTCGCCCGGGACGGTCTCGCCCGCGGCGACCACCACGACGTCGCCCACCTGCAGCGTCGAGGACGGCACCTCGACCGTGGGCAGCAGGTCCAGCCGCGTGACCGAGGCCAGGGTGTCCTGCGCGGCGTCGACCTTGCGCGCCGTCGTCTGCTTCTGCGTGGCGCGCAGCGTGGAGGCCTGGGCCTTGCCGCGCGACTCGGCCACGGACTCGGCGAGCGTCGCGAACAGCACGGTGGCCCACAGCCAGACGGCGATCCACCAGGCGAACACGTCCGGCTCGATGACCGCGAGGACGGTCGTGACGAGCGCGCCCACCTCGACCACGAACATGACGGGCGAGGTGTACAGGACGCGCGGGTCCAGCTTGCGCAGCGCGCCCGGGAGCGCGGACCGGAGCTGCGCCCAGGTCAGCGCGCGCGGCGTGCGGCGCTCGGGGCGGTGCCGCGTGCCGCCGCGTCGTCCTGAGCCTGTCGAAGGATCGGGCACGGGCTCCTGGGTGGGAACGCCGGGGACGTTCCGGGTGTCGATGGTCATGACAGGGACTCCACAACGGGACCGAGGGAAAGGACGGGGATGAAGGTGAGCCCCACGACGACGATCGCGACCGTCGCGAGCATGCCCGCGAACAGCGGGCGGTGCGTGGGCAGGGTGCCCGCCGTCGCCGGCACCGCCGTCTGGCTCGCGAGGCGACCCGCGAGGGCGAGCACCAGCGCGATCGGCACGAACCGGCCCGCGAGCATCGCGATGCCCTGCGTCACCTCGTAGAACGGGGTGCCCGAGGTGAGCCCGCCGAACGCGGAGCCGTTGTTGTTGGCCGCCGAGGCGTACGCGTACAGCACCTCGGACAGGCCGTGCGGGCCCGACTCCTGGAGCCCGGCCAGGCCGGGCTGGACCACGACGGCGGCCGCCGTGCCCACCAGGACCAGCGCGGGGGTCGTCAGCACGTAGAGCGCGACGAGCGTCATCTCCTGGCGGCCGATCTTCTTGCCCAGGTACTCGGGGGTGCGCCCCACCATGAGCCCGGCGATGAACACCGCGACGACGGCCAGGACGAGCATCCCGTAGAGGCCGGAGCCGACGCCGCCCGGGGCGATCTCGCCCAGCAGCATGTTGAACAGCACCAGCCCGCCGCCGGGCGCCGTGAGCGAGTCGTGCGACGCGTTCACCGCGCCGGTCGACGTCGCCGTGGTCGCCACCGCGAACAGCGCGCTGCCCGCGAGCCCGAACCGGGTCTCCTTGCCCTCCATGGCGGCGCCCGCTGCCTGGGGTGCGGCGCCCGGGCCCGCCATCTCGGCCCAGGTGGTCAGCACCAGCGAGGCCAGCGCGAGGCCGCCCATGACGCCGAGGATCGCCCAGCCCTGCCGCTTGTCGCCCACGAGGATGCCGAACGTGCGGGGCAGCGTGAACGGGATGAGCAGGATCAGGAAGATCTCGACGAGGTTGGTGAACGGCGTCGGGTTCTCCAGCGGGTGGCCGGAGTTCGCGTTGAAGAAGCCGCCACCGTTGGTGCCGAGCTCCTTGATGGCCTCCTGCGAGGCGACCGGGCCGCCCAGCGACTGCTGCGTGGCGCCCTCGACCGTGGTGATCGCGGTGTGCGGGTCCAGGTTCTGGATCACGCCGCCCACCATGAGGAGGATCGCCGCGACCAGGGACAGGGGCAGCAGGATGCGCGTCACGCCGCGGGTCAGGTCGGACCAGAAGTTGCCGATGCGGGCGTCCGTGCCGGAGCGGGCGAAGCCGCGCACCAGGGCGATCGCGACGGCCATGCCGACGGCGGCCGAGACGAAGTTCTGTACGGCCAGGCCGGCCATCTGCACCAGGTGCCCGGCGGCGGCCTCGCCCGAGTACCACTGCCAGTTCGTGTTGGTCACGAAGCTGACCGCGGTGTTCCAGGCGCCGGCCGGGTCGAACCCGGTGAAGCCCAGGCTCCACGGCAGGTACGCCTGGAGGCGCAGCATCCCGTAGAGGAAGAGCACGGAGACCAGCGAGAAGCCCAGCAGGGACATCAGGTAGGTGGTCCAGCGCTGCTCGGCGTCCGGGTCCACGCGGACGAGCCGGTACCAGAGGCGCTCGGCGCGCAGGTGCTTCGGGCTGGAGTAGACGCGCGCCATGTACGCGCCCAGCGGGGCGTGGACGGCGGCGAGCAGGGCGAGCAGGACGAGGACCTGCGCCACGGCGACGAGAACGGGGGTGCTCATGCCGTCACCGCGTCCGGTCGGCGCGGATCAGCGCCACGAAGAGGTAGACGAGGCCCGCCAGGGTGAGCACCAGGCCCACGGCGTCGAAGGGGTTCACTTCCGCCTCCCCGAGGGGCGGGCGGAGTCGTGGCTCGCGGAGGCGCGGCGCGCCACCAGGGCCACCGCGGCGAAGAACGCCACGGTCAGGAGGATGAAGGCCAGATCGGTCATGCCACTGGTCTACGCCGGTGCGCGACCGGTGGAGCCGGTCCTTGACGGAACACTGACGCCGGGGTGGCTAGCTCTGACGCCCTCCTGATGGGGCTCCCTCAGCCGCCCGTAAATGAGATCGGTCGGTTGCCTTGAGACCGGTCGGTCGTTGGACCGGTCTCAACGCAACCGACCGATGTCATCAGTGCGGTGCGGGAAGGTCAGAAGTCGAAGAGCTCCCCCAGGATCGACTCCTTGCGCTTCTTCTTGTAGCGCTGGTCGTACCGGCGGTCGCCGTACGAGTCGTAGCGGCGGTCGTCGTCGCGGCGCCGGTCGTCGTCGTACCGGCGGTCGCGGTCGTAGCGCCGGTCGTCGTCACGGCGCCGGTCGTCGTCCCGACGGCGGTCGTCGTAGCGCGGGTCGTAGGCCGGCTGCGGCGAGCCGTACGCCGGGCCGGCGTGCACCGGGTTCGGCGCCGACGGGGCGGCGGGAGCGGGCGGCGCGACGGGTGCCGACGGCCGGTTCTCCGCGGCGATCTCGGCCTCGACCGACCGGTCGATGACCTTGTCGAGCTCGCCACGATCGAGCCACACGCCACGGCACGTGGGGCAGTAGTCGATCTCGATCCCCTTGCGCTCGGACATGACGAGCGTCGTCTGGTCGATGGGGCACAGCATCGGTTGGTCTCCTTGCGGTCGTCTTCTACCGGTCACCCCAACGGACGGGGCGGTGCTGCGGTTCCTCCGGCGCCGGCTACGCCGGAGCTCCCACGCTCTCACGGACGCCTCCGGCGCCCCACCGCACGGCGGCTTCCACGAACGGTCCGACGTCGGCGAGCGCCCCCGCCGAGCCGCCGCCCCCGTTCGCGACGATCGCCCAGATGATGACGGCCGCCACGAGCAGGCCCGCGAGCACGGTCATCGTGATCTTCCACGCCGACCACGGCCGCTGGCCGACGACCTCCGCCGTCCGGGCGTTGACCAGCACCTGGAACGGCTTGCCGCCGTACAGGTAGGTGGCGATCCACACGGGCAGCAGGAGGAGCTTGTACGTCACGGCGGAGTAGCTGGTGTGCACCTGGAACACGCGCTGCACGTCGCCGCCGATGTCCCGCTCGCAGTCGTTCTCGATGACGGGCGCCATCTCGCCCTTGGCCCGCTCCAGCCCGGCCTCGGGCTCGACGTCGTACCGCAGGGTCTCGTACCCGGCGAGGTAGTCGGGCTGGTAGGCGCGGGCCTGCTGGAGCGGCCAGGGGCTGAGCTTGGCCAGGTGCTCCGGCATGACGCGCCCGGTCCCGGCCACGAGCACGTCGTCGAAGTCCCGCCCCACGGTGCCCGACGCCGGATACCAGCGTGTCTTCTGCACCTGCCGGGTGTGGGTCTGGCTGCGGCCCTCGGAGTCGGTGGTCGTGTAGGTCTCGGTGACCCAGTAGTGCTCGCCGCGCTGGCCCGTGTAGTCGGACCGGGTCCGCGCGTCGAAGGTCCAGTGCGGCAGGTAGACGCCGTGCGCCTGCTCCGCGGAGACCACCTTCTTCAGGGCCGACGGCGCGAACCAGCGCGAGCGCACCCACGTCCCCAGGGCGCTCTGCATCGCCGGCCGGTCCACCTCGAACGGCAGCACGGCCTCGGGCTCGACCAGGCCGAGGCCCTCGACCTCCGCGACCATGGGCGACCCGCAGAACCCGCACTTCTGGGATAGGTGGTCGCTGGTGGTGACGGCGCCGCAGGTGCCGCACCGGTAGTCGTGCGCGGCCGGCGCGGCGGGGCGAGCCCGCGCGGCGAGCGCCGCGAAGTCGTGCTCGCGCACCTCGCGGACGACGGCGACGACCTCCTGCGCGTGACCGCAGTACGGGCAGGTCAGCGTGCCGGTGCCGGCCGCGAACTCGACGATGGCCCCGCACTGCTCGCACGGGTAGGCGTGGTGGGCGGCGGGGCCGCCGTCGGTGAGCTCCGCCATCTCAGGCCTGCGGCAGCGGGGGCGGCGTCGCGCCGAGGTGCTTCGCCACGTCCGGTACCGACGCCGCCGGCTCCCAGCCCGCCATGCCGGCGCGCCAGATCAGCGTGGTCGCCGTGAGCGTGCCGGCGGACGCCTGGCCGGCGAGCGCGGCGTCGTCGAACGGGCCGGTCTGCGCGCCGCCGTTGCCGAGGTACCAGCCGCCCGGCAGGGGCGGCGGGCCCGACGTCGCCGCGGGCGCGGGAGCCGGGGCCGAGGGTGCGGGCTGCGTGGGCGGCACGATGGCGTTGCCCACGGACTGGCCGAGCCCCATGCCGATGACGGCGCCGGCGCTGCCCCCGCCGTCGGCCGCTGCCTCCATGGCCTGCCCGGCCTGGAACTGCTGAAAGGCGGCCATGCTGCCCACGGTGCCGGACGAGACGATGCCCATCGAGGTGCGCTTGTCGAGGGCCTCCTCGACCTCGGGCGGCAGCGAGATGTTCTCGATGACGAACTTGGGCACGGCGATGCCGAGGTCCGAGAGCTCGTCGGTGAGGCGGGTGGCGAGCTGGGTGCCGAGGTCGCCGTGGTGCGCGGCGAGCTCGATCACGGGGATACCGGACGACGCGAGCACGCTCGCGAGGTGGCTCACCACGTTCTGGCGCAGGTACTCGTGCACCTCGTCGGTGCGGAACTGCGGGTCGGTGCCGACGAGCTCGCGCAGCAGGAGCTGCGGGTCGCTGACCCGCGCGGAGAACGCGCCGAAGGCCCGCACGCGGACCATGCCGAGCTCCGGGTCCCGCATCATGACGGGGTTCTTGGTGCCCCACTTCATGTCGGTGAACTGGCGGGTGCTGACGAAGTACACCTCGGCCTTGAACGGCGAGTGGAAGCCGTGCTTCCAGCCCTTCAGCGTCGAGAGCACCGGGAGGTTCTGGGTCTCCAGCGTGTAGGTGCCGGGCACGAAGACGTCGGCGATCACGCCCTCGTTGACGAAGACGGCGGTCTGGGACTCGCGCACCACGAGCCGCGCGCCCATCTTGATCTCGTTCTCGTAGCGGGGGAACCGCCACACGATGGTGTCCCGCGTGTCGTCGAGCCACTCGACGATGTCGACGAGCTCGCCCTTGATCTTGTCCAGCAGGCCCATGCCGTCCTCTTCTCTCCATCCGGACACTCGCCCGGAAGCCCCAAACACTCGGACCCTACAAGTCCGGTACGTCCCGGCAAACGAAAAGGAGGCCTGTTCGGTGCCCGTGGTGTCCCATGGGCGCTCCAGGTGCTGTCCGGCGCCTGCCAGTGAACCGGACATGTGAGAGAGTTTCACCGCAGGGTGACTACCCGGCGAACCTGTCCGGAGGTGCTTAGGACCGATGACCGTCCTCGTGGCGTACAACGAGTCACCCCAGGGTGAGGCGGCCATGCGTGCCGCGGTGGCCGAGGCGGTGCGACGCCGTCAGGAGCTGGCCGTCCTCGTGCTGACGCCGCAGGTGGACACCAAGGTCCCCGCGTCGCTCGCGTACCTGCTCGACACCGTCCCCGGCACCGTGACGGTGGCGCCCGTGGTGTTCCGGGCCGAGCAGTCCGAGCCCGCCGACGCGATCGTCGACCAGGCCGAGGCGGTGGCCGCGGAGCTCGTCGTCATCGGCTCGCGCAAGCACTCCACGGTCGGCACGTTCCTGGTCGGCGCGACGACGCAGCAGGTGCTGCTCGACTCCCCCGCCCCGGTCCTGGTCGTCAAGGCCAGCTACGCCTGATTCCTGACGGCCGCATCTCTCCTTTGAGACCTAAGTTTCTTCGCTTTGGCGCGCCTCAAAGCGAAGAAACTTAGGTCTCAAAGGGGATGAGGATGACGGCCTCTGCGGGCCGACGACGGACGGGCCGGCTCAGTGCGCCCGGGCCGACGACGCCGGGGCCGCCGCCGGTACACCCAGGACGTGGCGGGTCAGAGCATCGAGCACGGTGAGGCCGTCGGCCGACAGCACTGACTCCAGGTGCCCCTGGACCGAGGCGACGCCGGGGCCGCGCAGGGCCGTGAGCACGCCGTCGGCGTCGGCGGACGGTTCGAGGGCGAGCCGCGCGACCGGGTTGTCGGCGGCGGTCGCGTCCACCGTCGTCAGGCGCGCCCCGAAGGTGTTGTAGTAGCCGACGGCGGCGGTCGTGCCGAGCACGTCCGCCTCCAGCCGCACGCCCTGGCGGGGTGCGAGCAGCGCCCGGACCGGGAACCCGGCGAGCCCCGCGAGCACCTGGTGGCTGAGGCAGACGGCGAGCAGCGGCCGGCCCGCGGAGACCCGCTCCTGGGCGCGCCGCGTGATGGCGGCGATGCGCGGGTCCGCCTGGTCGCGGGGGTCGCCGGGGCCCGGGCCGAGCACGAGCAGGTCGGGCGCGAGCACGTCGTCGACGGCGTCCCACCGCTCCACGCGCACGGTCATGCCGAGGTGGCGGAGCTGGTGGGCGAGCATCGTCGTGAACTGGTCCTCGTGGTCGACGACGAGGGCGTCCCGCCCTGCCAGGGCACCGGCGAGCGCGGACGGGCTGGTCAAGGCACCGCCCGACGCCGACGGCGCGACCTCCTGCGGCCGCACCCAGAACTCGGCGAGCTGGTGGTTGCGCGCGGTCAGCGCCTCGGCGACGCCGGGCTGGGCATTCAGGTCGACGACGGTGTCGGGCCCGGCACCGCGCGGCACCAGCCCCAGCGAGGCCAGCACCCCCGCGGCCTTGGCCCGGGTCTCCGCGACCTCGTGCTCGGGGACGGAGTGCCGCACGAGGGTCGCCCCGGCCGGGACCGACACCCGGCCGCCGTCGTGCAGGTAGGCCGTGCGGATCAGGATCGGCGCGTCGAGCGAGTAGGCCGCCGGACCGGTCGCGGCGGACGAGGGCGCGCCGTCGTCGGGCTCGAACAGCGCGAGGAACCCCGAGTAGTAGCCGCGCGGGCGCGTCTCGTGCCGCGCGATGACCGTGCAGGCGTTCTCCATGGGCGACCCGGTCACGGTGGGCGCGAACATCGTCAGGCGCAGCGCCTCGCGCGGGTCGAGGGTGGTGCGCCCCTCCAGCAGGTACTCGGTGTGGCTCAGGCGCGCCATCTGCTTGAGGTACGGGCCCACGATGCGCCCGCCGTCCGGGCAGAGCGCGCTCATCATCTTCATCTCCTCGTCGACCACCATGAAGAGCTCCTCGTTCTCCTTGGTGTCGGCCAGGAAGTCCAGCACGCCCTCGCGCGTAGGGCCCGACGCCGGATGCCGGTAGGTGCCGCTGATCGGGTTCATCCGCGCCACGCCGTCGTGCAGGGTGAGGTGCCGCTCCGGGGTGGCGCCGGCCAGGGACAGCGACTCCATCGGGGCCCCCGCCACAGGCGCGTGCACCGCGAACGTCCAGTACGAGCCCACCTCGTGCGTGAGCAGGGCCCGGAACCACGACGTCAGCGTGGGCACGGGAGCGGCGTCGGTCCGGGCCTCGAAGCTGCGCATCACCACGAAGTTGGCGCCCGCGCCCCGGCCGATCTCGTCGTCGATCACGCGGCGCACGATGCCCGCGTACTCCTCGTCCGGGACGTCGAAGCCCAGCGGCTCGGCGGCGACGGGCTCCGGCGGAAGGGCCGCGATCGCGTCGGACAGGGGGACGCGCTCCGACTCGCGCACGACCAGGCAGCGCAGCGGGGCGCCGTCGTCGCGCACGGTGAACCCGCGCTCGCGGGCCTGGCGGTACGGGACGACCGCGAGCACCGGCGCGCCGTCGAGCGGTACGTCGCCCAGCAGGTCGACGTCGACCACCTCGCCGGTCAGCACCTCGACCTCGGCGCCGCCGTGGCGGCGCAGGAGCGCGAAGGGCAGCGTGCCGTCGGAGGCGAGGACGCGGTCGAGAAGGGGGTGCGGGGCGGCGTCGGCGGGGCGCGCGGAGGTGGTCATGCGGGGGGCCTCTCGGTTCGGGGTACCCGCCCCGGACCGGAAGCCTCGTGGGAACACGAAACGACCGCCTCGGAGCGAGACGGTCGTGGACGTTTCAGTGGATGCGTCGCGAGCCCGCCTAGTCGGCGGGCCACCAGTCCAGGCAGATCAGGAGCGACGTCATGGCGGGAACGTTAGCCGGGCTCGGGACCGGGTGTCCACAGGAAGCGTCTAGTCTCGAGGGATGAGCGCTGTGACTCTCGGGATCCCGTCGGTCCGCGGCGTGCCCCGGCGGGCCGCCACCCCGGCAGGCCGGGCGCGCCCCGAAACGCCGCTGCTGGTCGACCGGTACGGGCGGGTCGCGCGCGACCTGCGGGTGTCGATCACCACCGCGTGCTCCCTGCGCTGCACCTACTGCATGCCCGCCGAGGGCCTGCCGCTCGTGCCGAAGGACGAGCTCATGACGCCGGACGAGATCGGCCGCCTCGTCTCGATCGGCGTGCACGACCTCGGCATCCGCGACATCCGGTTCACCGGCGGCGAGCCCCTCATGCGGCGCGACCTGGAGCAGATCATCGGCTCCGCCCGCACGGCGGCCGACGACGCGATGCGCGCCCTCGGCTCCGACGAGCACGTCCGCATCGCCATCACCTCCAACGCCCTCGGGCTCGACAAGCGCGCGAAGGCGCTCGTCGCCGCCGGGCTCGACCGCGTCAACGTCTCCCTCGACACCGTCGACCGTGAGGCCTTCGCGACCCTGACCCGGCGCGACCGCCTCGACGACGTGCTCACCGGCATCCGGGCGGCGCTCGCCGCGGGACTGGCGCCCGTCAAGATCAACGCGGTGCTGCTGCCCGAGACGCTGGCGGGCGCCGCCGACCTGCTCGCCTGGTCCGTGGAGCACGGCTGCCGGCTCCGGTTCATCGAGGAGATGCCGCTCGACGCCGACGGGCGCTGGACGCGCGACGACGTCGTCAGCGCGGACGACCTGCTGGGCGTGCTGCGCGAGCGGTTCACGCTGACCCCCGCGGACCGCGAGGACCCGTCCGCGCCGGCGGAGGAGTGGCTGATCGACGACGGCCCCGCGACCGTCGGGATCATCGCGTCGGTGACCCGCTCGTTCTGCGGGGCCTGCGACCGCACCCGGCTGACCGCCGAGGGCACGGTGCGCTCGTGCCTGTTCGGCAACGAGGAGACGGACCTCAAGTCCCTGCTCCGCTCCGGCGCGACGGACGACGAGGTGGGCGACGCGTGGCGGGCCGCCATGTGGGCCAAGCCCCGCGCCCACGGCAGCGACGCCGTCGAGCTCGCGGCCGACGCGTTCGCCGAGACCGAGCGCAGCATGGGCGCCATCGGCGGCTGAGACTCGTCGAGATGTCTGGTAGGAGCTCGTCCGTTTGCATAGTAGAGACTCGTCGAGATGCCTAACAGGAAGCCGTCCAACTGCTAGGTTGAGCGCATGGCATACCAGCGCCGGATCGTTGACGACGTCCTGGACGACCTCTTCCCCCACCTGGCGGCAATCGCTCTGGAGGGCGCCAAGGGCGTGGGAAAAACGGCCACTGCAAGCCAACGAGCAGCGACGGTTCTGACGCTCAACGAGCCTCGCCAACGCGAGGTGCTCGCAGGCAATCCCGACTACGTGGTCCAGGCACCGCCGCCAGTCCTGATCGATGAGTGGCAGCTGGAGCCGTCCGTATGGGACCGCGTGCGCCGAGCCGTCGACGACAACAGCAAGGGTGGGCAGTTCCTCCTGGCCGGGTCAGCCAGCGTCCCACCCGGAGTACGCATTCATTCAGGCGCCGGGCGAATCGTCAGCTTCCCGATGCGCCCTCTCGCATTCGCGGAACGCGGTATCGACGAACCGACCGTTTCACTCGGGGCGTTGCTCCGGGGTGAGCAGTCGGAAATCAGTGGTCGAACCACCATTGACCTACAGACATATGCCGATGAGATTCTCCGGTCAGGCTTCCCCGGCATCCGAGACCTCCCCGAGCGCGCCCGAAGGGTCCAGCTGGACAGCTATGTGGCACGAATCGCTGAACGAGAGCTGCCTGAGAACGGGATCACCGTCCGGCGGCCGAATGCACTCCGATCCTGGCTCGCCGCATACGGTGCCGCGACAGCCACTGACGCCTCGTACAGCACGATCCTCGACGCAGCCACAGCCGGAGACGACGACAAACCCACTCGGGCGACGTCCGACTCCTACCGCGAGCATCTCCAGCGCATCTTTGTCCTGGATCCCATTCCCGCTTGGATACCCACATTCAACACTCTCAAACGCCTCACGCACGCCCCTAAGCACCACCTCGTCGACCCTGCGATCGCGGCTCGCCTTGTCGGGATCGGCAAGCCCGGCCTGCTCCGCGGCGAAGGCACCCGCGTCTCAGCACAGACCGGCACGTGGCTCGGAGCGCTTTTCGAGTCGCTCACCGCACAGAGCGTGCGCGTCTATGCGGGAGCCTTCGACGCCGAGGTCGGCCACCTTCGCACCAAGAACACCGACCACGAAGTGGACCTGATCGTCGAAGGCGAGGACAGGAAGGTCGTCGGCGTCGAGGTCAAGCTCGCCGCGACCGTCACCGACAAGGACGTGCGCCACCTCAACTGGCTTCACGACCAGATCGGCGACCGAATGGCCGATCGAGTTGTCGTCACGACGGGCGAGTTCGCATACCGGCGGCCTGACGGCGTCGCCGTCGTCCCGCTTGCGCTGCTCGGCCCCTGAGCCACAAGCACCACATGACCGGCACGTGACCTCCTGTCGTCCCAGGTGACCCCCGGGAGACGGCCGCGTGTACGTTGCCGGAAGCCTCGCTCGCACCGACGGCAAAAAGCCGCATAACGCCCACCGGCCTTCTTAGGCTCCCGGCACGTGACCACCATCGCGACGCCACGGGCGCCGGAGGACCCCGGCGCCCCGCCGGCCGCCTCCGCGGCCCCCGAGCGCACAGCACCTCAGCGCCCGCGCCGTGGCCGCCTCGCGGCCGGCCGCCGGCGCACCGCCCTGATCTGGGCGCTGCTGCTGGCCGGCCCCAACATCGCCCTCCTGCTGGTCTTCGTCTACCGGCCGCTCGTCGAGAGCCTGTACCTGTCGACCCTGCAGTGGAACCTCGGCTCCCCGACCGCGCGGTTCGTGGGGCTCGGCAACTACGTCGAGTGGTTCACGGCGCCGACCACCGGCCGGATCGTCACCACGACGGTGGTCTTCACGGTCGCGACCGTAGGCGGCGCGATGGTCCTGGGCCTCGGCCTGGCCCTGCTCCTGGACAAGAAGCTCCGGGGCCGCGGCATCGCCCGCACGGTCGCCTTCGCGCCGTACGTGCTGGGTGGGTTCGCCGTCGGCATCCTCTGGCTGTTCATGTTCGACCCGCGCTACGGCCTGATCCAGGAGCTGCTCGGCTGGGTGGGCCTCGACTCACCCGACTGGTACACGAGCCGCCCGTGGCCGCTGGTCATGGTGATCGTCGTCTACCTGTGGAAGAACCTCGGGTACGTCGCCCTGATCTACCTGGCGGGTCTGCAGGCCGTGCCGCAGGACCTCAAGGACGCCGCCGCCATCGACGGGGCGTCCGCCGCCCGCACGCTGCGCTCGGTGGTGCTGCCGCTGCTCACGCCCACCACGTTCTTCCTGCTCGTGACGATGCTGCTCAGCTCCCTGCAGTCGTTCGACACGATCAAGGCGATGACGCAGGGCGGCCCCCTCGGGTCCACCACGACGCTCATGTACTCGATCTACGTGGAGAGCTTCGTCAACGGCCGCGCGGGCTACGCGTCCGCCGTCGCCACCGTCCTGTTCCTCGTGCTGCTGGCCGTCACCGCCGTGCAGCTGCGGTTCGTCCAGCAGAAGGTGCACTACGCATGACCGCCGCCACGCTCCTCCGCCCGGCTACGCCGGCCACCGCCCCGGCCCGACGACGGCGCCCCCGTCCCCAGGTCGGCTCCTACGTCACGATGATCCTCGCGACGATCGTGCTCGGCGCGCCGCTGCTGTGGATGGCCCTGGCCAGCCTCAAGGCGCCCGACGAGCTCTACACGCTCCCGCTCCAGTGGTTCCCGGCCCAGCCCGACCTCGACAACTACGCGCAGGCCGCGGGCGCCATCCCGCTCGGCCGGCTGCTCGTGAACAGCATCGGCCTGACGATCGTCGGCGCGGGCCTCAAGGTCGCCCTCGGCCTGTGCTGCGCGTACGCGCTCGTCTTCCTCGACTTCCCGTTCCGCAAGCTCGTGTTCGGGCTGGTCATCGCCACGCTGATGATCCCGCCGCAGATCACGATCATCCCCAACTACACGCTGGTGGCGAGCCTCGGCTGGCTCAACACCTACCAGGGCATCCTCGTGCCGGGCCTGGCCAGCGCGTTCGGCACGTTCCTGTTCCGCCAGCACTTCCTGACACTGCCGCGGTCCGTCCTGGAGGCGGCCGAGCTCGACGGCGCGGGGCACTGGCGCAAGCTGTGGCGGTTCGTCGTGCCGATGAGCACGCCGACGCTCGCCGCCGTCGCCCTGGTCTCCGTCGTGACCGAGTGGAACGACTACCTCTGGCCGTTCCTCGTGGTCGACGACCCCTCGAAGATGACGCTGCCCGTGGGGCTCACCCTGCTGCAGAACACCGACGGGATGACCAACTGGGGCGTGCTGCTCGCCGCCACGGTCGTGGTCACCCTGCCCATCCTGCTCGTCTTCCTGGTCCTGCAGCGCCGGCTCGTCGCCGGCCTCACCGCGGGCGCCGTCACCGGCTGAGCCCCCTCTCTTCCCCCTCCCCAGCACCCGGACCCGGGTGCGTCCCCAGCACGAGAACCAAGGAGCACCCCGTGTCCCACCGTCCTGCCCGCAGGGCCGTCCGGCGCCCCCGCGCCGCCGTCGTCACCGCGCTCGCCGCGCTCACCGCCCTGACCGCCGCCGGCTGCGCCGGCCCGAGCGTCGGCGCGACCGGCGGCTCCGACGACGCGACCACCGAGGCCGTCGACTGGTCGCAGGTCGAGCCGGCGAAGGAGATCACCTGGTGGAGCAACCACCCGGGTGCGTCCCAGGAGGTCGAGCAGCAGCTCATCGACGACTTCACCGCCGAGACCGGCATCGAGGTGAAGCTGGTGACCGCCGGCGCCGACTACGACGAGGTCGCCCAGCGCTTCCAGGCCGCGTCGCAGACCGACGAGCTGCCCGACCTGGTCATCGCGTCCGACGTGTGGTGGTTCCGCTACCACCTGAACGACCAGATCATGCCGGTCGACGACGTCATGGAGTTCCTCGACGCCGACGCCGCCGACTTCCAGCCGGCGCTGTACTCCGACTACGAGTACGACGACCAGCACTGGGCCGTGCCGTACGCCCGCTCGACGCCGCTGTTCTACTACAACAAGGACCTCTGGGAGTCCGCCGGCCTCCCCGACCGCGGCCCGGAGACCTGGGCCGAGCTGGAGGAGTGGGACGCCTCCCTCAAGCAGGAGGTCCCGGAGAAGGGCTCCACGTTCGGCCTGTCGACCGGCCCGTCGTGGGGCGCCTGGTGGTTCGAGAACATGATCTGGGGCCAGGGCGGCGCCTACTCGGACGGCTTCGACCTGACGCTCGACACCCCCGAGGCGGTCGCGGGCGGCCAGTTCGTGCACGACCTCTTCCACGAGTCCGGCGTGGCGACCCTGTCCGCGGACGACGCGATGGCCGACTTCTCGTCGGGCCTCATCGCCTCCACCATCGGCTCGACGGGCTCGCTCAAGGGCGCGCTCGACGCCGCGAAGTTCGAGGTCGGCACGGCCTACCTGCCCGACGGCCCCCAGGGCGGCGGCACCCCGACCGGCGGCACCGGCCTGGCCATCCCGTCGTCCAAGACGCCGGAGGAGCAGCTCGCGGCGGCGATGTTCCTGGAGTTCCTGACGGACACCGAGAACACCGCCACGTTCTCGCAGGCCACCGGCTACATGCCCGTGCGCACCTCCGCCGTGGAGAGCGACACGATGAAGGCGACCTACGAGGAGACGCCGCAGTTCCGCACCGCGGTGGACCAGCTCGCCGACAAGGCCCGCGTGCAGGACGACGTCCGCGTCTTCGTGCCCGGCGCCGACGCCCTGCTCAACGACGCCCTGGAGCAGATCATCATCGAGGGCGCCGACCCGGCGACGGCGTTCGAGTCGGTCACACCGCGCATCGAGACCGCGTACACCGAGAACGTCGAGCCGTACCTGGACCCCCAGGACTGACGTGCCCGACGACGACGAGGCCCGCCACGCCGCCCCGGCGCCCGTGGCGGGCCTCGCCGCGCCCGGTTCGACCACGGCCGCGCACGGGACGACCCCGGAACGTGGTTGAATCGCGCCGTGCCTACAGCGACCGATCGGCCGCACCGCATCATGATCGTCACCGACGCCTGGGAACCCCAGGTGAACGGTGTCGCCACGGCGCTCTCGCGCACCGTGGCCGAGCTGCGCCGCATGGGGTGCGCCGTCGAGGTGGTCACGCCGTGGGACGGCTACCGGACGATCCCCCTGATCAGCTACTCCGAGATCCGCGTGCCGATCATGGCCCGCGACGACGTGGAGCGGCGGTTCCTGGAGTTCGCGCCCGACGCCGTGCACATCGCCACGGAGGGCCCGCTCGGCTGGTACGCGCGCGCCGTCTGCGACCACTTCGGCTTCCCGTTCACGTCCAGCTACCACACGCAGTTCCCGGAGTACGTGAGCGCGCGCTGGTCGTGGATCCCGCTGTGGGCGGGGTACCGCTACGTGCGCAAGTTCCACGACAAGTCAGGCGCGGTGCTGGTGGCGACGCCGACCATGCGCGAGCAGCTCACCCAGTGGCGCATCCGGAACGTGACGCCGTGGAGCCTCGGCGTGGACACCGAGCAGTTCCACCCCCGCCGTCGGGCAGCCGCCACGGGGAGCGGGGCGACCGGGAACGGCGTCTACCGCGACCTGCCCGGGCCCGTGTTCCTGTACGTGGGGCGGCTGGCCGTGGAGAAGAACGTCGAGGCGTTCCTCGACCTGGACCTGCCCGGCTCGAAGGTGGTGGTGGGCGACGGCCCGGCCCGCGCCGAGCTGGAGGCTGCCCACCCCGGCGCGCACTTCCTGGGCCGCCGCTCGGGCGACGACCTGGCCCAGCACTTCGCGGACGCCGACGTGCTCGTCTTCCCGAGCCGCACCGACACGTTCGGCCTGGTCATCCTGGAGGCCATGGCGTCGGGCACGCCCGTCGCAGGCTTCGACGCGCCGGGTCCCCGCGACCTGATCCCGGGCTCCGGCGCGGGCGCCGTCGACGACGACCTGCGAGCCGCCTGCCTCGCCGCGCTGGCCTGCTCCCGCGAGGAGACCCGCCGGTACGCGGAGCTGTTCTCGTGGCGGGCCTGCGCGGAGGCGTTCTACGACCGGCTCGACGTGCCGCCCCCGCCGGTGCGGGAGCGCATCTGGGTGCGCGGGATGCAGCGGCTGCCGAACCTCGGCCTGTCCGGGCTGAGCATGCCGACCCTGACGATGCCCAGCCTCACCCTGCCCAACCTGTCCCGGCCGAGCCTGCACCTGCCGAGCCTGCCCAGTCTGCCGAGCCTCACGCTGCCGGGCCGCGTCAGCCGGCTGCCCGACCTGCTCCCGGCCAGCATCCCGCGCACGGTCGGCCGGGCCGTGACCCGGGTGCGGCGGATCGTCACAGACCGACCCACTCGGACTCCCCGTCCGTGAACTGCTGCTTCTTCCAGATCGGCACCTCGGCCTTGATGCGCTCCACCAGCAGGGAGCACGCCTCGAAGGCCTCCTTGCGGTGCCCGGCCGACGCCGACGCCACCAGCGCGACGTCCCCCACCACGAGGTGCCCGTAGCGGTGCGTCGCGGCGACGCGCAGGCCTGTCTCGGCGCTCACCGCCTGGCACACTTTTTGTAGGACGACGGTCGCGTCGGGGTGCGCCTCGTAGTCGAGGCTGGTCACGTCGCGGCCCCCGTCGTCGTCCCGGACGACGCCACGGAACGTGACCACCGCGCCGCACTCGGGCGCGGCCACGGCCGCCTCGACGGCCCGTCCGACGGCGTCGTCGAGCACCTCGTCCGTCACGCGCACGACCTCGTCCATGGTCACCGGTCCCTCTCGCTCGGGTGCGCTCTCGCTCGGGTGCGACGTCACAGCGGCCACACGGCCACCTCGGCACCCGGTTCGAGCGTAGTCGCGGCCGCGGGCACGTCGATCAGCACGTCCGCGGCCGCCATCGACGCCACGAGGTGCGAACCAGGCCCGCCGACGACGGCGACGCGCGGGGCCGGTGCCGATGCCGGTCCCCCGGCGTCCCGCACCCAGCGGCCCCGCAGGAGCTGCCGCTTCCCGGCGGGCGAGGCGACGGCCGGGGACCCGACGGCGCCGTCGAGCACGGCGGTCACCCGCTCCACCGGCGGCAGCCCGCCGGCCCGCCGCAGCACGTCCCGGAGGAAGACCACGAACGAGACCTGGGCGCTGACGGGGTTGCCCGGGAAGGTGAGCACGGGAGTGCCGTCGACCCGGCCGAACCCCTGGGGGCCGCCCGGCTGCATGGCGACGGACCGGAAGACGACCTCCGGCAGGGCGTCCTTGACCACCTCGTAGGCGCCCTGGCTGACGCCGCCCGTCGTGAGCACCAGGTCGCAGTCCGCGGCCGCGCGGGCCAGGCCGGCGCGCACCGCCCCCGGGTCGTCGGGCAGGGACAGGCGCAGGCCGACCCGCCCGCCGGCCGCCTCGACGGCGGCGGCGAGCGCCGGGCCGTTGGCGTCGAAGATCTGGCCCGGCCCCGGCTCGGTGCCCGGCCCGACGAGCTCGCTGCCCGTGGAGACGACCGCCACCGTGACCGGGGCGAGGAGCGCGATCCGGGCGACGCCGCACGCCGCGGCGGCCGCGACGTGGTGGGGCGCCAGGACGGTGCCGGCGGGGAGGACGACGGTGCCGGCGGCGACGTCGGACCCGGGCTCCCGGACGAACTCGCCGGAAGCGCGGCCGCGCGCCACGGCGACCTGCTCCGGCCACGGGTCCGCCGGTGCTGCCGGGCTCGCCGCGCCGCGGTTGAACGTCACGTGGTCGGTGTCCTCGACGGGGACCACGGCGTCGGCGCCCTCGGGGACGGGCGCGCCGGTCATGATGCGGACCGCCGTGCCGGGCGCGAGCGGGGCCGGGTCGCCGGGTGCGGCGGCGACGTCGGCCACGACGGGCAGGGTGACCGGCGATCCGGGCGCCGCCGCGGCGACGTCGGCGGCGCGCACGGCGAAGCCGTCCATCTGCGAGTTGCGGAACCGGGGCAGGGGTCCGGCGGCGACGACGTCGCGCGCCAGCACGCGGCCGAGCACCCCTTGGTCGAGGGCGGCCTCCTCCACGGGGCGGTCCGCGAGCCCCGCGAGAAGCTCCACGACGTCGGCCCGGTGCTGTTCCACGTCCACACGCTCGCTCATGTCCGCAACCTACCCGGCGAGCGCTTCCGCTCCTGGTTACGCTGGCGCCGGGACCTCGCCGCACGGGAGGATCGGCCATGTACATCCAGGCCCTGAGCAACAACGGGACCACCCCGGACGGCGCGCTGGTGCGCCGGATGTCCAGGACCGAGGACGGGCTGCGGGTCCTCGAGTCGGTGCTGGCCATGCGCCCCTGGCCCGACGTCGTGCTGCGGGCGCGGCACCGCGTCGAGTACGACGGCGACGTGCGGCACTGGGTGCGCTGGTCCCACCAGCGCGAGCCGGGCGGTGTGGACGTCACGTTCGAGCGCGCGGACCTGCTGCCCGGGGTCGGGGACGGCGTCCCCTCGTTCGCGCGGTACCTGCTGGTCCTGGAGCTCGCGACGGTCGGCTCGTGGGTCGAGTACACCCAGCTCGACGACACCGACCCCGCGCGCACGCAGCACGCGCTGCTGGTGCGCACGGACACCCAGCCGCTCGTGCTGCCCGACGGCGTCTCGACGTCCGCGATGCGCATCGACCAGCTCCTGGACGGCAGCCCCGCCAACGCGTTCTGGTGCGACGAGGACGGCGTGCTCCAGGCCGACTACATCGAGCGGTTCACCGACGGCACCGAGATCACCGGCGTCTCGTGGCGCGCCACGTGGGCGGGCGTCGAGCCGTGGCTCGACCCGGAGGTCCGCGCGGCGCTGGACGCGTCGGGCATCCTGGCCTGAGGCGGGTCAGCGATGCAGGTGCGCCTTGTGCCCGACCGCCGCGGAGACGTCGGCCTCGGCCACGGCGAGGAGGCGGTCGGCGAGCCGCCGCAGCGCGCGCCCGGCCGCGATCTCGTCGCCGATCAGCGGCACCTCGTCGTCGTCCGGCGACTTCCTGGCGTGCCCGACGCCGCGCAGGGCGTCCGGCGGGCCGTTCATCACGGTGGCCTCCGCCGTCGTGCTGCCCGCGGCCTCGACCACGGTGATCCGCACGTCCCAGGTGAGCGCGCGGCCCCGCCGCGCCTCCGCCCAGGCGCCCGAGCCGGCCTCGACCTGCGCGTCCACGTAGGTGTCCCCGCCGGGGTAGACGAGGGTCTCCTCGCCCGTGTCGGACCAGCGCACCCGGTACGGCGGCGACCCGTCGCCATGGGGGCACTCCGTCACCACGCCGTCCCGCACCGCGCCACCGACCACTCCGGAAGCGGTGACGATCCGGTCGCCCACTGCTGCTTTCATGGGGTCCTCCTCGCGTCGTTGCGATCCCTTCCATCATCGCCCCGAACGCCGCGACATGTCAGACGTAGTCGTCACCTGGCCGACCCCTGCCCGTGACACGGGCGTGAGAACCTGACAGTGCGAGGGAAGGAGCCGGGGTGCGGGATCTGCTGCCGGAGCTGCTGGGCTGGTGGCGCGCCGGGGACCGCGCGGCCGTCGCCACGGTGGTGCGCACGTTCCGGTCCGCGCCGCGCGAGCCCGGGGCCGCGCTGGCCGTCGGGCCGGGCGGCGAGGTGATCGGCTCGGTGTCCGGCGGGTGCGTCGAGGGCGCCGTGTACGACCTCTGCCTGGAGGTCGCCGAGACCGGCGCCCCCGTGCTGGCGCGCTACGGCGTCACCGACGACGACGCCTTCGACGTCGGCCTGACCTGCGGCGGGACCATCGAGATCCTCGTCGTCCCGCTGTCGCGGGAGGCGTGGCCGGGCTTCGAGTCGTTCGCCACGCAGGTGATGGGCGGCGGAGTGTCCGACGACGGCGGGGCGCCGGGCGGCCGGGTGTCCGGCGGCGGCCGGGTGTCTGACAGCGGCTGGGTGCCGGGTGCACCGTCGCCCGACGGCGGCGGGGCGCCGTCGGGGGTGTGTCTCGCGACGGTCGTCGGGGCGGATGGCGGCAGCGCGGGCAGGACCGTCGACGCCGGCCGTGCAGGCGGGCCGCTGGGCCGGCACCTGGTCGTCCCCGCGGACGCGGGCGGGGTCCTTGCGGCCGACGGCCCCGGCGCGCCGACGCCGTCGGACGAACCGACCGTGCGGACGACGTCGGACGAGCCGACCCGGCAGATGCCGCCGGACGAACCGACACGGCCGGCCGACCCCGCGCCCACGCTCGGGGACCTTGGGCTGGACGCGGCGGTGACCGCGGATGCCGTCGGGCAGCTCGCCGCGGGGGTGTCCGCCGTCCGGGAGTACGGCCCGCACGGTGAGCGCACCGGCACGGGCACTCGGGTGTTCCTGCAGGTCTTCGCGCCGCCACCGCGGCTGCTGGTGTTCGGCGCGATCGACTTCGCCGCCGCGCTGGCCCGAGCCGGGCGGCTGCTCGGGTACCGGGTCACGGTGTGCGACGCCCGGCCGGTGTTCGCGACGTCGGCCCGCTTCCCGGAGGCCGACGAGGTGGTGACCGAGTGGCCGCACCGATACCTGGCCGCCGAGATCGACGCGGGCCGCGTCTCGGCCCGCGACGCCGTGTGCGTGCTGACCCACGACCCCAAGTTCGACGTGCCCCTGCTGCACACGGCGCTCACCGGCCTGCCGTCCGGCACCTACGTGGGCGCCATGGGTTCGCGCCGCGCGCATGCCGAGCGGGAGGCCCGCCTGATCGAGGACGGCGTCCCGCCCGCCGCGCTGGCCCGGCTGCGCAGCCCGATCGGCCTGGACCTGGGCGCGCGCACCCCGGACGAGACCGCGGTGTCGATCGCCGCGGAGATGATCGCGGCCCGCTCGGGTGCCTCGACCCGCCCCCTGAGCGAGACGAACGGCCCGATCCACGGCTGAGCCGGTAGCAGCCGCACGTACGGCGCCCGGCGGAAATCCCGGGCCGACGGCGGCGGCGCCGTCCTAGGCTGCGGGCATGTCAGCGCACGCAACCATCGTCCCGCCCCGGCTCCGCTCCGGCGACACCGTCCGCGTCGTCGCCCCCGCCCGCTCGCGGGCCATGATCATGGAGCACGACAACACCCGCTGGATCGACGAGCGGTTCGCCGCGATGGGGCTCACGCTGACGTTCGGCGAGCACGTGGACGAGGACGACCAGTTCCGCAGCGCCTCGATCGAGCACCGGGTCGCCGACCTGCACGCCGCGTTCGCCGACCCGTCCGTGGCCGGCATCCTCACGGTCATCGGCGGGTTCAACAGCAACGAACTGCTCCCCCACCTGGACTTCGACCTGATCGCCGCGCACCCCAAGGTGTTCTGCGGCTACTCGGACATCACCGCGCTGCAGAACGCGATCCTCGCCCGCACCGGCCTGATCACCTACTCCGGCCCGCACTGGTCGAGCTGGGGCATGCGCGACCACTTCGAGCCCACCGGCGACTGGTTCCGCGCCGCCGTGACCACCGAGGACCCGATCGTCGTCGAACCCTCCGCCGCCTGGACCGACGACGCCTGGTTCGCCGACCAGGACACCCGCACCCCCGTCCCCAACGCGGGCTGGCGGTCGCTGCGCCCGGGGCAGGCCTCGGGCCGGATCGTCGGCGGCAACCTCTGCACGCTCAACCTGCTCCAGGGCACGGCGAACATGCCGTCGCTCGACGGCGCGCTCCTCTTCGTCGAGGACGACTTCGAGTCGAACACCGTGGCGTTCGCCCGGAACCTGACGTCCCTGCTCCAGCAGCCCGGCGCCGACGGCGTGACCGGGCTGGTGCTCGGCCGGTTCCAGGAGGCCTCCGCCGTGACGTGGGAGGCGCTCGACGAGATCGTCGCGCGGCAGCCCGCGCTGGCCGGCAAGCCGGTGCTCGCGGGTGTGGACTTCGGGCACACGAGCCCGCTGCTCACGTTCCCGGTCGGCGGCACGGCGGACCTCGCCGTCGGGCCGGACGACGACGGCACGCGCGCGAGCCTGACGATCACCCGCCACTGACCACGTGTCAGACGTACAGGTCCCCCGGGTGACCTGTACGTCTGACACGGGGTGCGGGAGGGGTGGCGTCCGCCGTCGGCGAACCCGGAAATTGAGTCGGGTCGACTCAGGTTGTACCCGTCATCAGACCCCGCCCGAGGAGGACACCATGACCACCGTTCTTACCCGTTCCCCGTTCGCCGGCACCTGGCTCCGCGAGCCGTGGAGCCAGCAGCTCGGCGTCTCCGAGGGCGTCGTGCCCGCGGCCGACGTCTACCGTGAGGGCGAGGACCTCGTCGCCCGCCTCGACCTCCCGGGCGTGAACCCGGCCGACGACATCACCGTCGAGGTCGAGGGCCGCAAGCTCGTCATCCGTGGCGAGCGCAAGGACCAGCGCTCGGAGGAGTCCGAGGGCCGCCGCATCTCGGAGGTCCGCTTCGGCTCCTTCCGCCGCGTCGTCACGCTGCCGAAGTCCGTGGACGGCGACGTCGTGACCGCGTCCTACGACGCGGGCGTCCTGACGGTCACCGTGCCGGGCGTCTTCGCCGGCACGACGCCGCAGCGCATCGAGGTCACCACCGCCGCCTGATTCCCCTCAGGCGGCCACCACGACGGCGCCCGACCGCTCCCAGCGGCCGGGCGCCGTCCGCGTGTGCGGGCAGTGTGGGGACCAGGCAAGGGACCGAACTCAGCGAGCTCGGTCCCTTGTCTTGAGACCGGTCCATCAATGGACCGGTCTCAAAGCAACCGACCGATCTCATCTGCGGCAGCCGCCCACCCCACTAGGGCCGGGCCAGGGCCGCCGCTCCGATGACCGTCGCGTCGCCGCCCAGGACCGCCTGGCGCACCTCGATGCGGTGGCCCGAGACCGGGGGCTCGTCGTCCAGCCGGGCCCGGATCGCGGGTTCCAGCAGGTCCCAGGCGCGGGCGAGCCCGCCGCCCACCACCACGTGCCCGACGTCGAGCAGCGCCGCGAGCACCAGCACCGCCGACCCGACGGCGCGGCCGGCGTCGGCGAGCACTCGCAGCGCGGCGTCGTCCCCGACGCGAGCACGGGACTCGATCTCCGCGGCCCCGACAGCGGCCGGACCGGCATCGCCCAAGCCAACGCCGCCCAGCACCTCCGCGTACCGGCGCTCCACCGACCGCCCCGACGCCAGCGTCTCCAGGTGCCCCCGCTGCCCGCAGGTGCACCGCGCGTCGCCGAACCCCGGCATGTGACCGATCTCGCCGGCCGCGCCCGCGCCGCGGTAGAGCGCGCCGTCCAGCCACAGCGCTCCCCCGACGCCGGTCCCGAGCGCGATCCCCGCCGCCGACCGGGCGCCCCGGACGGCGCCCCAGGTCGCCTCGCCCACAAGGAACGAGTCGACGTCGTTCGCCACGGTCACGGGCAGCCCCGTCCGGGCGGCGAGCCCGGCGCTCAGGTCGGTGCCCACCCAGTCGACGAAGGTGTCGCTCGCGGCGAGCACCTCGCCCGTCACCGGGTCGACGACGCCGGCCGCGCCCACGCCGACGGCGGCCACCGGCACACCCGCCGACGCCGTCGCGCGCGCGACCAGCTCCGCCGCGACGTCGAGCATCGCCGCGCCGCCCGGCGGCGTGGGCGCGGTCGCCGAGGCGAGCACCGCGCCGTCGGGCGTGACGACGGCTGCCTTGATCTTGGTGCCCCCGATGTCGACGCCGGCCGTGGGCCGGTCGGTCATCGGGCGGCACCGGGGGCCGGGGCGACGTCCTCGCCGGAGGCCAGCCGCAGCCGGGCCTCGCGCCGTTCCCGCTGCGCCACCGGGTCGGGCGCCGGCACGGAGGCGAGCAGCTCGGCGGTGTAGAGCTCGCGCGGCGCGCTGAACACGTCCGCCGTCGCGCCGCTCTCCACGAGACGGCCCGACCGCAGCACGGCCACGCGGTCGGTCAGCTCGTGCACCACGCCCAGGTCGTGGCTGATGAACAGGCAGCCGAACCCGAGCTCCGCGTGCAGGTCGCGCAGCACCTGCAGCACCTCGGCCTGCACGGACACGTCGAGCGCGCTGGTCGGCTCGTCGGCCACCAGCAGGCGCGGGCGCAGCGCGAGCGCACGCGCCAGCCCGATCCGCTGGCGCTGCCCGCCGGAGAACTCGTGCGGGTAGCGCCGCTCGGCCCCGGCCGGCAGCCGGACGGCGTCGAGCAGCTCGCGCACCCGCGCCCGCTTCTCGGCCGCCGTCAGGCGCCGCCCGTCCCGGCCGTGGATCGCCAGGGGCTCGGCGATCGACTCGCCCACGAGCCGGCGCGGGTCCAGCGACCCGCCCGGGTCCTGGAAAACGACGCCGACGTCGGCCAGCAGGCGCCGCCGGGCCCGGCCGCGCGCCCGGGCGACGGACGTCCCGAGCAGCAGCACCTCGCCCTCGGACGGCGTCAGCAGGCCCAGGCAGGCCCGCCCCGCCGTCGACTTGCCCGAGCCGGACTCGCCGACCAGGCCCAGCATCTCGCCGGCCCGGACGGTCAGGTCGAGGCGCTCGACGGCGCGGACGTGCCGGCCCTGCACCCGGTAGTCGAGGCTGACGCCGCGCAGGTCGAGCACGACCTCGCGCGCGTCGTCCCCACCGGCGGTCGAGCCTGTCGAGACCTCCGCGCCCGTCGAACCAGGTCTCGACAAGCTCGACCGGCGAGAGGCCGTCGTCGAGCTCGCCGGCGGCGGCTCCGGCACGGCGTCCAGCAGGGCCCGCGTGTACGCGTGCGCCGGTTCGAGCAGCACCTGGTCCACGAGCCCGTGCTCCACGATCCGGCCGCCGCTCATCACGGCCACCTCGTCGGCGAGGTCGGCGACCACGCCCATGTTGTGCGTGACCAGCAACAACGCCGTCTCGCGCTCGGCGACCAGCGAGCGCAGCAGGTCGAGGATGCCGGCCTGCACGGTCACGTCGAGCGCCGTCGTCGGCTCGTCGGCGACGATCAGCCGCGGCTCGCACGCCAGCGCGATCGCGATGACCACGCGCTGCCGCTGCCCGCCGGACAGCTCGTGCGGGTACTGCCCCGCCCGCCGCTCCGGCTCCGGGATGCCCACGGACCGCAGCAGCTCCACGGCCCGCTCCCGGGCGACGGCCCGCGGCACGCGCTCGTGGTTCAGCACGGCCTCGGCGACCTGGTCGCCGAGCGTCATGGTCGGGTTGAGCGCCGTCATCGGCTCCTGGAACACCATGGAGGCCACGCGTCCGCGCAGGTCCACGAGCTGGTCCTCGGGCGTGGTGACGACGTCGCGCAGGGTGTCGCCGTCGGCCAGCTCGACCGAACCGGTCACGCGCGCCGTCCCGGGAAGAAGGCCCAGGACGGACAGCGAGGTGACGCTCTTGCCCGAGCCGGACTCGCCCACCAGCGCGACCACGCGCCCGCGCCGCACCTCCAGGTCGATGCCGCGGACGGCGGGCACGTCGCCCGAGTCGGTGGTGAAGGTGACGTTCAGGTCCGCGATGCGCAGTACGACGTCGCTCATGCCGTCCTCCCCTTCACGTCGACGACGTCCCGCAGCCCGTCGCCCACGAAGTTCAGGGCGCAGACCACGATCACGATCGCCAGGCCCGGCGGCAGGATGAGCCACCAGGCGCCCTGGTAGATGTAGTTGATGCCGTCGTTGAGCATCGCGCCCCAGTCGGTCGTGGGCGGCTGGACGCCCATGCCGAGGAAGCTGATGTAGGCGACCAGCAGGATGGCGTCGGCCACCTGGAAGGTCGCGTTCACCACCACGGTGCCCACGGTGTTGGGGATGACGTGCGTCAGCACGGTGCGGCGGTGCGTGGCGCCCATCGCGCGGGCCGCCACCACGTAGTCGCGGGTGCGCACCGACAGGGCCTCCGCGCGGATCAGCCGGGCCGGGACCAGCCAGGACACCAGGCCCAGCACCACGATCATCATGCCGACCGTGGGCCGCACGATCGTCGACAGCACGAGCAGCAGGAAGATCGCGGGGATCGCGATCCCGGCGTCGACCACGCGCATCATGACGGCGTCCACGACGCCGCCCACGTACCCGGCGACGGCGCCCCAGAGGGTGCCGACAACGGTCGCGAGCGCTCCCGCCAGCACGCCGACCAGCAGGGAGACCCGGCCGGCGATCATCAGCCGGCCCAGGTTGTCGTAGCCGAGCGCGTCGGTGCCGAGCGGGTGCCCGTCGGTGCCGGGCGGCAGGTTGGCGGCGCCGAGGTCGGTCGCCACCTGCTCGGTGGGGTACACGAGCGGGCCGACGAGCACGAACAGCACCAGCACGGCGAGCGCGACGGCGCCGACGACGGCCAGCCGGTTGCGGGCGAACCTCCGCAGCGCGGTCATCGCAGGCCTCCTCGGGTGCGCGGGTCCAGGAGGGCCTGGACGAGGTCGGCCACCAGGGAGCCCACGACGGTGGCGACCGAGATGACCAGCACGCAGCCCAGCAGCACCGGGAAGTCGCTGCTCTGGGCGGCGCTCCAGAACAGCAGGCCCATGCCGGGGTAGTTGAAGAGCTGTTCGACCACGAGCGCGCCGCCGAACATGACCGGCAGGTAGTAACCGAGCATCGCGACCACCGGGGTCAGGGAGTTGCGCAGCACGTGCCGCAGCACCACGCGGCGGTAGGCAGTGCCCTTGGCGCGCGCGGTGCGCACGTAGTCCTCGCCCAGGTTGTCGAGCGTGGCGGACCGCATGTACCGGCTGAACGTCGCGACGATCGGCACGGCGCCGGTGAGCACGGGCAGCACGAGCGCGGCCGGCTGGGCCAGCACCTCGGCGATCCCGGTGCCCTGCGGCGCGGCCGCGGGGAACAGTCCCGCCGTCTGGCTGAGCAGCAGGATCAGGAGCATCCCCAGGAAGAAGGTGGGGGTCGAGTACGCGACGATCGCCAGCGTGGAGAGCCAGTAGTCGACGGCGCGGTTGCGGCGCACGGCCTGGTAGACGCCGGCCGGCACGGCGATGAGCACCGCGACGACCAGGGAGAGCCCGGTGAGCAGCAGCGTCTTGGGCAGCCGCAGCGCGATGGCGTCCGAGACCGACTGGTTGAGCAGGTACGAGTCGCCGAGGTCGCCCGTCAGCGAGCGCCCCAGGAACGACAGGTACTGGAGCACCACGGGCTGGTCCAGGCCGTTGGCGGCCTCGAACGCGGCGATCTGCTCGGGGCTGGCCTGCTGGCCGAGGACGCCGCGGGCGGGGCCGCCCGGCAGCGCGTGCAGCAGCGCGAACACGATCACGCTGACCACGAGGATCACGACGAGCGACTGGAGCACGCGCCGGATCAGGAAGCGGCCGAAGCCGCCGCGGGCCGCCCGGACGGGCGGGGGCGCGGCGACTCCGGCTTCGACTGCCCCGCTCTGGGCGGGGATGGCTGTCGTCATGTCAGCCGGCCCAGCTCCAGCGCTGCGGGTGGAAGCTGGCGAGCGGGTCCTGCGTGGTGCCCTCCAGCCCCTCCTTGATCACGGAGACCTGGTAGACGGGGTTCGGCAGCCACATGACCGGCAGGTTCTCGGCGCCGTACTTCGAGTAGGCCTGCATGACCGACGGGTCGGTGCTCTCGGTGGAGTCGTGCATGAGGGTGTCGAGCTCGTCGTCCGAGTAGGAGCCGAAGTTCGAGGCGGCGCCGGTGCCGAACACCCGCTCGCCGCTCGGGTAGCCGCCGAAGTACCAGCTCCCGGCGGTGCCGAAGAACGGGAGCTGCCAGTCGCAGTCCGCCTGGTCGGCGGTGCACGGGGCGATGGAGGAGAGCACGGTGTTCAGCGGCGCCGACTCGATGGTGACGGCGACGCCGGCCTGGTCGAAGGTCGACTTGATCTCGGCGAACATGTTGTCGGTCTCGGCGGAGCCGCTCTGCGCCAGGATGGTGATCGCGAGCTGCTGGCCCTTCTCGACGTCCTCGCCGCACTGGTCGTCGCCGGTCCCGGGGCTGGTGCACTCCAGCACGCCGTCGGAGCCGGCCGTCCAGCCGTGGTCGGCCAGCAGCGTGGCCGCGGCCTCCGGGTCGAACGGGTACGGGTTGGCCTTCTGCTCCTCGGAGAGGAAGTCGCTCTCGGGGTTCTGCGGCACGGGGCCGTAGCCGGGCAGGGCGGCGCCCTTCCAGATGACGTCGGAGATCTGCTCCTGGTCCACGAGGTGCTGGAGCGCCTGGCGCACGTAGAGCTGGCGGTAGACCGGGCCGAGCTCGGGGTGGTTGAAGTTGTACGGGAGGTACGTGATGGACCAGCCCGCCCACGGCTCGACGGCGAAGCCGAGCGACTCGTACTGCTCGGGCGCGTCCAGGCCGGTGGTCGGGATGTACCCGTAGTCGACGGCGCCGGAGCGCACCGCGTTCACCTCGGCGTCGGTGGACGTGTACGGGAGCAGGTTGACGGTCTCGATCGAGGCGGCGTCGTCGCCGTCGTACTTCTCGTTCTTCGTCAGCTCGACCTGGCCGCTGTCCGTGAACCCGGTCAGCGAGTACGGGCCGTTGATGGTCTGCCAGAGCGGGTTGGTGGCGTAGGTGCCCAGGTCCTCGCCCTGCGCGATGAGGTACTCGAAGATCGCCTTGGCGCCGTCCTCGGTCTCGGCGAGCGCCGGGTCGGGCGTCTCGTCGTCGGCGGACTTGGCCCAGGCGTGGGACGGCAGCGGCACGACGAGCGTGAGCTGCGAGGCCTGGAGCCACTCCGGGTTGTAGACCTTGTCGAAGGTGAGCTCGACGGTCTTCTCGTCGGGCGTCGCCACCTCGGTGACGTTGTCGGGCATGCGGCCCTCGGAGTAGCTGGCCCACACGTCGGTGTTGCCCTTGACCAGGTCGAACCAGAGCTTCACGTCCGCCGAGGTGACGGGCTCGCCGTCGCTCCAGGTGCGGTCGTCGAGCGTGATGGTCACGGTGCGGGAGTCGTCGGAGAAGGTGATCTCGTCGGCGAGATCAGCGCTCGCGACGCGCCCCATCTCGCCCTCGGAGCCGTCGTACGCGACGAGCGGCTCCCAGAGGGTGCGGGTGATGGCGGAGTTGTGGGTCGCGAGCTTGCCCGCGATGCCCAGCGGCACGATCCAGTTGGGGGTCGCGTTGGCGGGCAGGGCGTAGTTCACGTCCGTGCGGGCGGCCGCCTCGTCCGCACCGGAGGACGTCGAGCATCCGGCGAGGAGGGCGACGGCGGCGGCCGCGCCGACGGCCAGCCGTGCGGCCCGTCCGGCATGCGTGGTGCGCATCTGGGTCTCCTTGGTCTGCGGGGCCGACGACGCCGGAGCCTGTGCGACTCGGGCACTTGTTTCGTCAGCCGAATAATGGAGCACCGTAGACGCACTAAGTTTCCCGGATCTATGCGAAATCCGTAACAAGGCTGTTAATTCGCTCCCGCAAAAAGGCGGCAGCGCCCCGATCAGCGGCGACGTGGTGCACACTCTTGCCCGGAACTTGTTCCAGGTCTTGAAAAAAGTTCGGCAACGTCAGGAGGAGGCCCGTGGCCCAGCCCCCGCGTCCCCGGGTGGCCGCCGCACGGCTCGAGCGGGAGATTCTCGTGCTCGTGTCGAGCGGACGCGCCCGGTCCCGCAAGGAGATCGCCGAGTCGCTCGGCATCGCGCCGTCCACCGTCTCGCAGCGGGTGCAGGCGATGCTCACCTCCGGTGAGCTGGAGGAGACGGGCGAGGGCGCGTCCAGCGGCGGACGGCGGCCCCGGTCGCTCCGCGTGCCCGGCAGCACGGGCTACCTCGGCGTCGTCGACGTGGGCGGCACCCACGCCCGGCTCGGGGTGCTGCGGCACGGCGGCGAGCTGGCCGCGACCACCGAGGTGGCCCTCGCCGTCGCGGACGGCCCCGAACCGGTTCTCGTGCAGGTCACGGCGGCGCTGCGGGAGCTGGCCGGGAGTGTCGGCGGCGGGAGCGGCGGGCCCGACGACGGCGGCCGGCTGCTCGGCGCCGGCATCTCCCTGCCCGGCCCGGTCGACGTCGCCCGGCGCGCCCTCGACAGCCCGTCGCGCATGCCGGGCTGGTCGGGGTTCGACGTCGGCTCCTGGCTGGAGGACGCCCTGGGCGTGCCCGCCGTCGTGGAGAACGACGCCAACGCGATGGCCGTCGGCGAGCACTTCGGGCACGCCCGGCGCACGCACCACTCCGTCGCCGTGAAGGCGGGCAGCGCGATCGGCGCCGGCATCCTGGTCGACGACCGGCTCTACCGCGGCGCGGGCGGCGCGGCGGGCGACATCACGCACACCCGCATCCCCGCGGGCGGCGACACCCCCTGCACCTGCGGCAACCGCGGCTGCCTGGAGACCGTGGCCTCCGGCGCGGCCCTGGTGCGCCTGCTGCGCGAGCAGGGGTACGACGTCGAGGCGACCGCCGACGTCATCGACCTCGTGCGCGACGCCGAACCCGTGGCGACCACGCTGACCCGCACCGCCGGCCGGCACCTCGGCGCGGCGCTGTGCACGGTGGTCAACTTCTTCAACCCCGGCGCCGTCTACCTCGGCGGCGCCCTGTCGACGCTCGAACCGTTCGTCTCGGCGATCCGCAGCCAGATCTACGAGGGCGCCCACCCGCTGATGACCCGCGACCTGGTGATCGCGCCGTCCGCCCTGGGCGCCGACGCGAACCTGGTGGGCGTGGGCCGCCTGCTGGAGGACGCGCTCGTCCCGCACACCCTGCTCGGTACCCCGACGGAAGGACCACGATGACCAACCCCCGCCCGCGGGTCGCGATCGCCGGCATGTCGATCGAGTCCAGCACGTTCTCCCCGCACCGCTCCGGGTGGGAGGCCTTCACCCTGCGCCGCGGCGACGATCTGGTGCGGCACTACCCGTTCCTCGCCGACGGCGCTCCCCTGCGCGACGCCGCCGAGTGGACCGGCGTGCTCCAGGCGCGGTCGCTGCCCGGCGGCGCCGTCCCCGCCGACGTCTACGAGTCCGTGCGCGACGAGATCGTCGCGACGCTGACCGCGCAGCAGGCCGAGCACGGGCCGTACGACGGCCTGCTCCTCGACATCCACGGCGCCATGACCGTGGTGGGCCGCGACGACGCCGAGTCGGACCTCGCCGCGGCGGTGCGTGCCGCCGTCGGCCCCGGGACGCTGATCAGCACCACGATGGACCTGCACGGCAACGTGCCGCGCGAGCTGGCGCAGGCCAGCGACCTGATCACCTGCTACCGCATGGCCCCGCACGAGGACGCCTGGGAGACCCGCGAGCGGGCCGCCGCGAACCTGCTGGACCGGCTGCGGGCCGGCGGTGCGCCCAAGAAGGCCTGGCTGCAGGTGCCGGTGCTGCTGCCCGGGGAGAAGACCAGCACCCGGATCGAGCCCGCGGCCTCGATCTACGCCGACGTCACGCGCGTGGCCGAGCTGCCCGGCGTGCTCGACGCCGCGCTCTGGGTCGGGTACGCGTGGGCCGACGAGCCGAGCTGCCGGGCCGCCGTCGTCGTCACCGGGGACGACGAGGAGGTGATCGTGCGCGAGGCCGAGCAGCTCGCCCGGCAGTACTGGGACGCCCGCGACGACTTCGCGTTCGTCGCGCCCGCCGCCCCGTACGACGAGTGCGTGGCGACCGCCCTGGCCAGCGACGCGCGGCCGTACTTCCTGTCCGACTCGGGCGACAACCCGACCGCGGGCGGGGCGGGCGACGTCACCTGGACGCTCGCGCGGCTCCTGGCGGAGCCGGCCTTCGCCCGTCCGGTCGAGGAGGGCGGCCGCACCGCGATCTACGCCTCCCTGCCCGACGCCGAGGCGGCGCGCTCGGTGGCCGCTTCCTTCGCCGCTGGTGGGGCGGGCGCGGCGGTCGACGTCGAGGCCGGCGCCCGGGTGGACGACGGGCCGCACGGGCCGGTCCGACTGACCGGCGTCGTGGAGCATGTCAGCGAGGGCGACCCCGACGCGGGGATCGTCGCCGTCGTGCGCGTGGGCGGGCTGCGCGTGATCCTCACCGAGCGCCGCAAGCCGTACCACCTGGAGCGGGACTTCACGGTGCTGGGCCTGGACCCGCGCGGTACCGACGTCGTCGTCGTGAAGATCGGCTACCTGGAGCCCGAGCTGTACGACATGGCGGCCGACTGGATGCTCATGCTCACCCCGGGCGGCGTCGACCAGGACCTGCTCCGCCTGGGCCACCACCGCCTGACGGTCCCGACGCACCCGTTCCACGCGTTCGATGCGGAGCCGAAGCTCCGCGCCGAGCTCCTCTGAACCCACTGTCGGTAGAGCGACACCCCCCCGCTGGTCGAGCTTGTCGAGACCTCACCAGGTCTCGACAAGCTCGACCACCGAGCTCTCAGGCCTCCGCGACCAGGGAGAACAGGTCCTTCGGGTTCTCCGGCTCGGCGATGAGGTCCAGGTGCTGGAGCAGCTCCGGGGCGTTCGCCGTGACGTCCGCCAGCACGAACTTCAGCGCGGTCCAGTCCTCCACGGCGAAGCCGACGGAGTCCCACACGATGAGCTCGTCCTGGCTCCGGCGGCCCTGCGCGGCGCCCGTGACGACCTGCCACAGCTCCGTCACCGGGAAGTCGGCGGCCTGACGCTGGATCTCGCCCTCGATGCGGGTCTGCTCCGGCAGCTCGACGAACACGCTGGCGCGCGCCACGATCGCCGGGTCCAGCTCGGTCTTGCCCGGGCAGTCGCCGCCGATCGCGTTGATGAAGACGCCGCCGGTCACGTCGGCGTCGTGCAGCACGGTCGCGTTCTGCTTGTCCGCGGTGCACGTGGTGATGACGTCGGCGCCACGCACCGCGTCGGCGGCGTCGTCGGCCAGGACGACGTCGAAGCCGAGTACCTTAGCGTGCTTCGCCAGCTTCTCCATCGCGTCGCGATCGACGTCGAAGACCCGCAGCGTCTCGATGCCCAGCTCGGCGCGCATGCCCAGGGCCTGGAACTCGGCCTGCGAGCCGCAGCCGATCAGGGCGAGCGTCCGCGAGCTCTCCGGCGCCAGGTACCGCGCGGCCAGGGCCGACGTCGCGGCCGTGCGCAGCGCCGTGAGCAGCGTCATCTCGGCGAGGAACGTCGGGTAGCCGTTGCCGACGTCGGCCAGCACGCCGATCGCGGTGACGGTCTGGAAGCCGTTGGCCGGGTTGAGCGGGTGCCCGTTGACCAGCTTGAAGCCGTAGGTCTCGGCGTCCGACGTCGGCATCAGCTCGATGACGCCCTCCGGGGAGTGCGACGCGATGCGCGGGCGCTTGTCGAGCTCGGGCCAGCGCGCGAAGTCGCGGTCCAGCGCGTCGGTCAGCGCGGCGATGGCGGCCTCAGGGCCGCGGCGGGCGACCCAGCGGGCGGTGGCGGCGACGTCGAGGTACGGGACGGTGGTCATCGGGTCTCCTCGGGGGTGGGCACGGCGGTGGTGGCGGCGGCCGCGTCGGCCAGCACGGCGCCGGCGAGCACCGTCGCGGCGAGCGCGGTGCCGGTCAGGGCAGGCACGGCGGACGGCGTCGTCGTCTCGGGGCGCAGCTCGAGCGTGCAGCACTTGACGGAGCCGCCGCCCTTGAAGATCTCGGACAGGTCGATGCCCACGGGCACGAAGCCGCGCTCCTTGAGCGCGTCGGCGTAGGCGCCGGCGCGGTCGCTGAGGAACACGTGCAGGCCGTCGGACACGACGTTCAGGCCCAGGACGGCGGCGTCCTCGGCGCCGACCAGGATCGCGTCGGGGAAGCGCTCGCGGAGCGTCTCCTGCGCGGCCGGGCTGAACGCCTCGGGGTGGTAGGCCACGACGGTCTCGCCGGAGACGGAGCCGTCGTCGAGCACGGAGAGCGCCGTGTCGAGGTGGTAGTAGCGCGGGTCGACCAGCTCGAGCGGGACCAGCTCGATGCCCTGCTCGGCGAGCTCCAGGCGCTCGGCCACCTCGGCGTGGCCGGCGGGCGTGGTGCGGAAGCCGGTGCCGGCGAGCAGCAGCTTGCCGATCAGCAGCAGGTCGCCCTCGCCCTCCATGACCTCGACGGACTCGCCGAGACGGCGGTAGCCCTCGGCCTCGGGCGTCTCGAACCAGCGGTCGTACGCGGGGCCCTCGGCCGCGCGCTCCGGGTAGGTGAACCGGGCCGCGAGCGCCCGTCCGCCGACGACGATGCCGCCGTTGGCCGCGTAGACCATGTCGGGCAGGCCGGGCTCGGGGGTGATGACGTCGACCTTGTGGCCGCGGGCCTCGTACGCGGCGCGCAGGGCCTCCCACTGCGCGAGCGCCTTGCCGGTGTCGACGGGCGAGGACGGGTCCATCCAGGGGTTGATGGCGTAGACGACGTCGAAGTACGTGGGCGGGCACATGAGGTAGTGCCGCGGGGTGGCGGTCCGCTGCGCGGTGGTCTGCGTCATGGCGCGAGGCTACGGCCGCACCGATTCACAACAGGCGGGCATCCGTTGCGCATTCAGGCACGGAATCTTGCGCAATCGCAGCGAGTATTGAACGATTCGTTCATGGATGCCGTGAACCGGGCAATCGTCGGAGAGCTGCTGCGCGACGGTCGTGCCACGTACCAGGAGGTCGGCAGCGTGGTGGGGCTGTCGGCGCCCGCCGTGAAGCGGCGGGTCGACCTCATGCTGGCCCGCGGGGAGATCGCGGGCTTCACCGTGCGCGTGGACCCGCAGGCGATGGGCTGGATCCTGGAGGGCTACGTCGAGATCTTCTGCTCCGGGATCGTCTCCCCCAAGGTGCTGGAGCGCGACTTCGCGCCCATCCCGGAGGTGGTGCGCGTCTCGACCGTGACCGGCGACGCCGACGCGATGGTGCACGTCATGGCCACGAGCATGGAGGAGATCGAGCGCACCGTGGAGCGCATCCGGACGGTCACCCACGTGGTCAAGACGCGCACGGCGCTGGTGATGTCGCGGGTGGTCGACCGGCCCGGGGCGTGAGCCGCGCGGCTTAGGCTGTCCTCACCAACGCTCCCCCACGGCACCGGAGGACGCCTCAGATGATCAGGACCGCTGTCTCGGACGACGTCGTCGGCTGGCTCGACGTGCTCGGCCCCCTCGCCTTCTACCTGGTCGTCTGGGGCCTGGTGTTCGTCGGCACGGCGTTCTTCGTCGGCGTCTTCATCCCGTTCCTGACGGGCGACGGGCTGCTGTTCGGCGCGGGGATCGTGGCCGGGAGCACGGACCGGATCGACATCTGGGTGCTCGCGATCGGCGTCGGCGTCGCCGCCGTGGCGGGCGACCAGGTCGCGTTCCTGCTGGGGCGCAAGTACGGGCGGCCGTACCTGAGCACCCGCAAGGGCCGCTGGGTGCAGGCCACCGTGGTGCGCACCGAACGGTTCTACGAGCTGTTCGGCTGGTGGTCCGTGGTGATCGGCCGGTACATGCCCTGGGCGCGCGTCTTCGTGCCGGTCATCGCGGGCATCGGCGGGATGTCCTACCTGCGGTTCCTGACGGCGAACATCTTCGGGGCGCTGAGCTGGGGCGTGCTCATCACGGTGCTCGGGTACTTCGCGGCGTCGGACCCGTCGGTGCGGCCCGTCGCGTACGTGGTGGCGGGCGTGGTCATCGCGGCGTCGGTGGTCGCGGGCATCCGCGCGTGGCGCCACGACCGGGCGGGCCGGCAGCCGGCCGAGGTCTCGCAGGGCGAGGTGTCGCAGGGCGAGTGACCGGGCGCGGCGCAGGTCCCGCCGCGCGGTCAACTGCTGGAGCCGGGCGATCAAACGGAGGGACCCTGGGACGTCCAGGGTGGGGGCATGAGCACGAGCACAACCACCACCGCGCGGCGCGACGCCGCCGCGACCCCGACGTCGGGCCGCCCCTCCTGGACGCCCGTCGTCGCCCTCTCCTTCGGGATCGCGATGGTGGTCCTCAGCGAGTTCCTGCCGGCGAGCGTGCTGCCCGCGCTGGCGGCCGACGTCGGCGTCAGCGAGGGGACGGCCGGGCTCGCGGTGGCCGCGACCGCCATCGCCGGGGCCTTCACGGCGCCGAGCATCGCGGTGCTGCTCCCCCGCGCCGACCGGCGCACGGTGCTCGTCGCGCTGCTCGTCGCGGCGGCGGTGTCCAACCTCGCGGTCGCACTCGCGCCGAGCTTCGCCGTGCTGCTGGTCGGCCGCCTGCTGCTCGGCGTCGCGCTCGCCGGGTACTGGTCGTTCGCGTTCGGCGCCGGCACCCGGGCCGTGCCCGGCAAGGACCACGTGGTCTCGTCCGCTCTCGCGTTCGGCACCAGCATCGCGACGGTGGTCGGCATCCCGCTGGCCTCCGTCGTGGGGGACGCCGTCGGCTGGCGGACGACGTTCGGCGGCGTCGCCGTCCTGACGGCGATCGGCGCCGTCGTGCTCGGCCTGACGCTGCCGTCCGTCCCGCCGCACCCGGCCGCGGGCCTGAAGATGCTCCGGGAGGCGCTGCGCAACCGGCGGCTCATGGCGGGCATCGCCTGCGTGGTGCTGGTGGCGTTCGCCAACTTCACGGCCTACCCGTACATCCGGATCGCGATCGAGCGCGTGGACCCCTCGACCACCACGTGGATGCTGCTGGCCTGGGGCATCGGCGGCACGGTGGGCACGGTGCTCGCCGGGGTGCTCGCGCGGTGGCTCCGCCCGCTGGCCGCCACGGCGCCGCTCGCCCTCGCGTTCGCCCTGGTGCTGGCGGCGTTCGCGACGACCGTGCCCGCGCTGGCCGTCGCGGTGGTGCTGTGGGGCTTCGCGATCAGCATGATGCCGGTGATCACGCAGCTCTGGGTCACCCGGGTCGAGTCGGAGCGGGCCGAGTCTGCGATGTCCTTGCAGGTCACCGCCTTCCAGGTGGCGATCACCGCGGGATCGTCCCTGGGTGGTGCGCTACTGGACGGGTACGGCGTCCGGCCGCTGATGCTGGTCGGGGCGGCCGCCGCGGTCGCGGCGGGGCTCGGCTGGGCGTTCCTGCGCGTACCGCGCACCTGACCCGCCGGGCGGGGCGGACGGGACCCAGGGCCGGGCCGGGCGCGGACGGGGCGGGGCGGGCGTCGTGATGGGAGCCTGGGCCCGGGGCGCCGACGTCGGCCCCGCCCGCCACGCGAGCGGCGAGAGGCCGTGCTCGGACGTGAACGCGCGGCTGAACGCGGCGACCGAGCCGTAACCCACCTCGAAGGCGACACGCGTGACCGGCAGGCACTGGTCGGTCAGGAGGGTGCGGGCCCGGTGCATGCGCACCTCCCGCAGCATCTCCATCGGGCTGTGCCCCGTGGCGCGGCGGAAGCGCTCGGTCAGAGCCGAGCGCGACAGGTGCACCAGAGCCGCCATCCGGTCGAGGGTCCACGCCTCGCCGGGCCGGTCCGCGAGCGCGGCGACGACGTCGGCGACCTGGGTATCGGCGGTGCCGTCCGCGGTCGCCGCGCCGCCCGCCTCCTGCCACAGCGCCGTCATCGCCGCGCCGACCAGGCCGGCGTAGCTCGCGGCGAACGGGGCGGGGCTGGAGATCGCGTCCAGCGGGCACGCGGTCACGAGCGCGACGACGCCACGCTGCCGCTGGTCGAACCGGCGCACGACCAGCGGGCTCGGCAGCGCCGCCGACGGGACGGCCGGCCGCAGGTCGCCGTGCACCAGGTCGGTCTCGGCGTCGGCCGTGAGGCGGTGCGCCGTCCGGGCGTCGACGAGCACGGCGTCGCCGGCGAGCACCCGGTGCCGGGCCCCGGCGGTCTCGAGCGTCACGGCGCCGGCCAGCACGACGGCCCACAGGGCACCCGCCCCGGACCGCGTCGCACCGGCGGACAACCGCTCGCGCGTCAGCGCCGTCATCTCCCAGTCCATACGAGACGGAGCCATCTGGACGCGCCGGCTATTCCCGGGGCCGCCCGAGCGGGGTGCTGACATACTGCCGATCACCCGGCCGCGCCCCGCGCCGGGACCAGGGACTCGAAGGACACCACCTTGCTGATCGCCGGACTTGTGCTCGCTGGCCTCGCGGCACTCATCCACGTCTACATCTTCTACCTGGAGTCGTTCGCCTGGACCGAGAAGCGCACCCTCGCGACCTTCGGGATGACGGCGGAGGAGGCCGAGGTGACCAAGCCGCTCGCGCTGAACCAGGGGTACTACAACCTGTTCCTCGCGATCGTCACGGCGGTCGGCATCGTGCTGACGGCGGCCGGGTCGACGGCGGCGGGCGCAGCCCTCGTGCTGGCCGGCGCGGGCTCGATGGTCGCGGCGTCGCTGGTCCTGCTGATCTCGGACCCGAGCAAGAGCAGCGCCGCCCTCAAGCAGGGCGTCGTCCCGCTGCTGGGCGTGATCGCGCTGGTCGTCGGCCTGCTGGTCTGAGGTTCTGAGGGTCCGAGACGGGGACGACGGCCTCAGGCCGTCACGTCCATCCGCTGCGTACCCAGCACGGCCAACAGGCGCAGGGCCTCCTCGGACGACGACCCCGGGTCGGCCGTGTAGATCACCATCTGCTGGTCGCGGTCGGCGACGGCGAGCACGTCGCAGTTGACGGTGACCGGGCCGACGAGCGGGTGCCGGAACGTCTTGCGCAGCACCGGCGGGACCTGCACGTCCTCGGCGGCCCACAGCCGGGCGAACCGCTCGCTGCCGCGCAGCAGCTCGTCCAGCAGCGCGGCCAGCTCGGGGTCGCCGGGGTAGCGCGCCAGCACGGCGCGCAGCCGGCTGGCCGAGGCCTGCTGGAACTCGTCGACGTCGGACACCCCGAACAGCCGGCGCCCGGGCTCGTCGTCGGAAAGGAAGGCGCGGCGCAGCAGGTTGCGCTCGCGCCGCGGCGTCGCGGAGAAGTCCTCCATCAGCGCCGCCGCGAGGTCGTTCCAGGCGAGCACCTCGGCCGCGGCCGACGTCACGAACGCCGCCGAGTGCGGCAGCCGGTGCAGGAGGTCCAGGATGCTCTGCCGCACCTCGCGCGGCGGGCCGGGCGGAAGGGCCTGCGACACTCCCGCGAGCTCGTGCAGGTGGTCGCGCTCGGCGTCGGACAGGCGCAGCGCCCGGACCAGCCCGGACAGCACCTCGCGCGACGGGTGCGGGCCGCGGGCCTGTTCGAGGCGCGTGTAGTACTCGGTCGAGATGAAGGCGAGCTGGGCCGCCTCCTCGCGGCGCAGCCCCGGCGTCCGACGCCGCTGCCCTGCGGGCAGACCGACGTCGGCCGGCGCGATGCGCTCACGGCGGGAGCGCAGGAACGTGGCGAGACCGGCTCTGTCCATACCCCGAGTATGGGCAGGCGGCCCGCCCGTAGCCAGGTACCCGCGATGCCTGGATAGCCCTCGGGGCCCGGCGCAGGCTCGTCGGCATGAGCGCATCGACCACACAAGCAACCACCACGACGACCGGCCTGCTCGACGGCAAGGTCGCCTTCATCACCGGGGCCGGGCGGGGCATCGGCGCCGCCGCGGCCCGCCTGTTCGCCCGGGAGGGCGCCGCGGTGTTCCTCGCGGCCCGCACGGAGTCGCAGCTCCAGGCCGTGACCGAGGAGGTCCGGGCGGCAGGCGGTACCGCGGAGTACGCGGTGACCGACCTCGCCGACGCCGACAGCGTGCGCGGCGCCGTCGACCGGGTCGTCGAGCGCTACGGCCGCCTCGACGTCGCCTTCAACAACGGCGCCACGTTCACGCCTCCGGCCCCCGTCGACCAGGTCTCCGAGGCCGACTTCGACCACCTCTACGCGGTGAACCTGCGCGGGCCGTGGCTGTCGATGGCCGCCGAGATCGCGGCGATCCGGGCGACCGCGGGCCGGGGCGCGATCGTCAACAACACCAGCGTCGGCAGCCTGCGGGCCAACCCCGTGCTGCCCGCCTACGGCGCGATGAAGCGGGGCGTGAACAGCCTCACCGAGTCCGCCGCCGTGACCTACGGGCCGGAGGGCATCCGGGTCAACGCCGTCTCCCCCGGCGGCACCCTGACCGAGATGATCCGCACCTGGGAGGAGCACACGCCCGGGCTGATGGAGCAGCTCGCCCCGGGCGTCCCGCTGCGACGCGCGGCGCAGCCGGAGGAGATCGCCGAGGCCGCGGCCTGGCTGCTCAGCGACCGTGCGTCCTACGTGACGGGCGCGGTGCTCCAGGTCGACGGGGGTGCGGGGGCCTGATCCCTTTTCCGGTCGGGGCGCGGGCTCCTGACCCGTCGTCCGGCCTGGGCGCGCGGCCCGGCCCGGGCGCGCTCCGGTCAGGGCGCGCTCCGGAGCCGGCGGAGGGACCGCGAGTCCTCGAAGCCCACTGTGCGGGCCGCCGCCTCGACGGTGGCGCCCTGCCCGATGAGGTGCTCGGCGCGCTCGCGCCGCAGGAGCTGCTGGTAGCGCAGGGGCGTCACACCGGTGGCCCGGGTGAACGCCCTGGTCAGCGTGCGCTCGGCGACGCCGGTCCGGGCCGCCAGGTCGGCGAGCGGCAGGGTCCGCGCGAAGTGCTCGTCGATGTGGTCCTGGGCCCGGTGGACCGTGTCGTCGACGTGCGAGCGGTGGCGCAGCATCGCGCTGGCCTGCGGCTCCGCCCCGTTCCGGCGGGCGTAGACGACCATCTCGCGGGCCACCCGGGCGGCGACCGCAGGCCCATGGCGCATGGCGAGCAGGTGCAGCGACAGGTCGATGCCGCTGGCGATCCCGGCGGAGGTGACCACGCCGTCGTCCGTGGTGAACAGGACGTCGCGCACCACGTGCGCCCGCGGGTGCCGGGCGGCGAGCGCGTCCTGGACGGCGTGGTGCGTGGTGCAGCGACGGCCGTCGAGCAGGCCCGCCTGACCGAGGGCGTCCGCGCCCGCGCAGATGCTGGCGACAGTACCGCCGCGCGCGTGGTGCTCCCGCAGCCGCTCGCGCGTGCGCTCGGTCAGGTGGGGCCAGGCGCCCGGGTCGCCGCCCACGCGCCACCCGGGGACGACGACGAGGTCATCCGGACCGAGTGCTGGCCAGTCCGTACCCACGAGCAGCGGGAGGCCCTGCGCCGAGGCGACCACACCGGCGTCGGGCCGGAGGCCTCCGGCGTTTCGGGGGCCGACGGCGTTCCCGGAGGCGATGTCGCTCCGGGGGCCGGAGCCGCGGGGGGCGCCGTCGCCCGGGGCGCCGTCGCCCGGGGCGCCGGACACGTACCGCAGGTCGTAGTGGTGGCCGAGGTCCCCGGCCGTGAAGAACGCCTGCGCGGGGCCCGCCAGGTCGAGCAGGTGGACCCCGGGCAGGAGCAGGAAGACGACGGTGGTCACGCCGTCGATGCTGCCACCCCGGCCTGCCCGACGGCGCGCCCGGCGTCCTCCGCCGCCAGCTCGGCGACGGTCGCGATGCGCGCGAACCGGTCACGGAGCACCGTCTCGGTGCGTTCCAGGATCTCGGCCGCGGTGAACCGGCCCAGGGGGTCGGTCGTGGTCGCGTCGCTGACGAAGGTGACGTCGTAGCCGAGGTCCGAGGCGACGCGCGTGGTGGTCTCGACGCACTGCTCGGCGCGGATGCCGCAGACGCGCAGCTCGCGCACGCCGTGGGTGGTCAGGATCTGCTGGAGGTTGGTGGTGGTGAACGCGTTGTGCGAGGTCTTGTGCAGCAGGGGCTCGCCGGGCAGCGGCTCGCTGAGCTTCTCGAACAGGCGGACGTGGCCGGTCGCGGGGTCGAACGGGTTGCCCGAGCCCGGCTCGGTGTGCAGCACCCGGATCACGAGGTCGCCGGCCGCGCGGGCGAGCTCGACGAGGCGGTTGACGGGCTCCGCGACGCCGGGGTTGAGGGTGTCGGCCCACAGCGGCCGCACCCGGAACGACTCCTGGACGTCGATGACGATCAGCGCTCTGCTCATGCCCTCAGTCTGGTGCGTGACACGGGCGGGCGGGAGGCTGCATCAGGTCGCGGGGCGGACGGATCTGGTCACCCTTGAAGGGCCTTCCGCGAGACCGGCGGCCGGGGTTGTCCACAGATCTGGATCTGGGGATGCCGACCCCAACCATCGAACGTATATTCGATGCATGAAGCGTTGAACAGGCTCTTTCATGGATGAGGAGGCAGCATGCAATCCGTGGTCGTTGGTTCCACCGCCGTCGAGCGAATCGTCCAGCAAGCCCTCGTCGCCAACCCTCCGAGCCTGCCAGGCACGACGACGGCGTCCACGCTGTGCTGGAGCGCCCAGCCCCTGGACGGAGAGGGCGCGCTGCCGAGGGCGACGGTGACCTGGCCGGCTCACGGGGACGCCACGCGTCCCACGACGACCCATCCCGTCGGCGAACCGGCCGGGCGGGTCGGCGCTGCCGTGGACGCTGCTGCGCCCGCCGCGCTGCCCGACCTGGCCGAGCTGCCCGTCGGGGCACGTCTGGTCGCGGCGCTGACCGCGGTCGAGGTAGCGGACACCGATGACGCCGACCTGGTCGATGTCGCGGCCCGGTGGCAGGACCTCATCTCCTGGGCCACCGCCATGCAGTCACGCGCCACCGGCGAAATCGCCCGACGACGCGGATGGACCACCGAGCACAACGCCGCAGCAGCCGAGATCAGCGCCCGCCTCCACATCCCCCAGACCGACGCGAACAAGCTCATGGCCCGCGGCACCGGCCTCGCCGAACACCCCCAGGTCATGAACGCCCTCCACCACGCCACCATCGACACCACCAAAGCCGACATCCTCCTGCGCGCCGGCAACCCCCTGACCACCGAGGAACGCGACCAAGCCATCACCCGCTACCTGCCCCAAGCCCCCGACCACACCCGCAGGTGGCTGCGCGACAAGATGAACCAGCACGCCACCCACCTGCACGGCACCACCGAAGTGGCCAAGCACGCCACCACCCGCCGGGCCGTGTTCCTGGACCCCGCCGACAACTCCATGGCCTGGATCACCGCCAACCTGCCCGCCACCGACGCCACCACCGTCTGGGACGCCATCGAACAAGCCGCCCACGCCCTACGCCGCACCCCCGGCACCACCCGCACCCTGCCCCAAGCCCGCGCCGACGCCCTCGTCGCCCTCGCAACCGGCCGCATCATCGCCCCACCGCTACCCGAATGCGCCCCCGACGAGCCCAGCACCACGCCGGACACGGACAACCAATCCATGCCCCGCATTACGGTGCCCGCCACCGGATGCACCTGCGGCGGCTGCACCTGCGGCGGAACCACGATCCGCGTCATCACCGTCAAGCCCCAGATCCGGGTCACCGTCCCCGCCACCATGCTCCTCGGCCTGGACAACACGCCCGGCCACCTGGACGGATACGGCCCCATCCCCGCCGAGACCACTGCCCGCATCGCCACCGACGCGACCTGGCAGCGCCTGCTCACCGACCCGACCACCGGCATCCTGACCGACTACTCCACCACCACCTACCAACCCGGCAAGATCCTGCGGCAGGCAGTCGTCGCCCGGGACCAGACCTGCTGCTTCCCCCAGTGCGACCGACCCGCCCGCCACACCGACCTCGACCACATCCAGCCCTACGACCACCAGCTCAACCCCACCCACCAACCACCCGGGACCCCCGGACAGACCCGCGCCACCAACCTGCAACCACTGTGCCGCGGCCACCATCTCGCCAAGACGCACCACGGCTGGGACGTCACCCGCGACCCCGACACCGGCACCACCACCTGGATTGCACCCACCGGACACACCCACACCCGACCACCCACCCAAACCAGCCCCGTCCCCGTCCCCGACCACGGGGACAGCACGGAGCGCACGGACGCCACCCGCGACACGCACGCCACCGACTGCACCGTCACTGCTCACTGCACCGACCCCGGTGACCGCACGGACGCCACCCACCACGCGGACGCCTCCGACAGCACCAACACCGCTCACCGCACCGACCCCACTGACCACAGGCACGCCGACACCGACGACACCGACGACACCGACATCACGAGCCTCGCCGAGGACGTGCGCCAGCTCCTCGGACGGCGTGCCCCGAACGGCCGAGCCAGCACCCGGTCCACTTCGGCCGCAAACGTCGCACCCGGCGCTGCCGGAGCACACCGGCCCGACCCTGGGGAGCCAACGTTCTGATCACCCAGGTCACGATGCGGAGCGACTGCCGCCAAACGAACGGAGACCTGGCGCAGCACCGGCACCGGCACCGGCACCGGCACCGGCACCGGCAGATCATCACGGCCTCCCAGCACCAGAGCACCCAACCTGGTGTTTCGCGGACGGGGCCAACGGGCAGAGCAGTGACCAAGGGGGCACACAAGGAGGGCGCCCGACCGAGCGCATGCCAAAACCAGGAACCCAGGAACCCAACCGGGTGTTCGAGCGGCCGGGACCAACAGGCAGAGCCGTGACCAAGCGGGCGCACAAGCAGGTCACGCGAGCGGACGCATGAGCAACCCTGGTGAACGGTCAGCCAGCCGACCGGGTCCGTCGATCGGGACCCGCAGCCAAGTCCAGCGATCAGGACCGGAAACCCGCCCCAGCGATCAGGACCGGCAGCCCGCTCCAGCGATCATGACCAGCAACGCGGCCCAGCCATCAGAACCGGCACCCCGGGCCCACGGCGTCCGCATCGCCCGGACACCACCCACACATCCACCCAGACCGGTCAGGCCGTAAACGCCCCAACGTTCCGGCGCACCCAGTCCTCGAAACTGTGCGCCGGACGCCCCAGCACACTCTCGATGTCGGGGCTGACCTGCTGCTCCTGCGGCGTCGGCGAGCCGAGGATCGCGAGCGTGCCGTCGACCACCGGCTCCGGCATGTACGCGAGCATCGCGGCACGCGCCTGGTCCCGGGTCTGCTCGACGAAGGCGACCGGCATGCCGAGCACCCGGGCGAGCACCTCGGTCCGGTCCCGCGGCGAGACCGGGGCGGGACCGGTCAGCGTGTAGCTCCGGCCGGCATGACCGTCGTCGGCCAGGGCGGCGGCCGCGACCTCCGCCAGGTCGAGCGGGTCGACGGCCGGCAGCGCGACGTCGCCGAACGGGGCGTGGACGGTCCGTCCCGACCGGACCGTCGGGACCCAGGCGAGCGCGTTGCTGGCGAAGTCGGCGGGTCGCAGCAGCGTCCACTCCAGACCCGAACCCTGCACCCGCTTCTCCAGCTCGGCGAGCGGGCCGTGCGAGGCGGACCCAGCGCGGGTGACGGCGCCCAGCGAGGACAGCAGGACGAGCCGCCGCACCCCGGCCTCGGCGGCGATGCCGATGATCCGTTGGGTGTCCAGGTGCTCTCCCGAGCCCGGCACCAGCAGGAACAGGGCGTCCGCTCCGTCGACGGCGGCGCGCAGGCTTCCCAGTTCCGCCAGGTCGGCGCTCACCCCTCGGACCAGCGGGCTGTCGAGCGGGGCGGTCCCCGCGCGAGAGACGGCGGTGACGTCCTGGCCGCGCCGGGCGAGCTCGGCGACCAGCGGCCGGCCGATGTTCCCCGTGGCTCCGGTGACGACGATCATGAGTGCTCCTTATCGGTGGGACACGGCCCCGAACCGAGGCCGGACGGCCCCTGCGGCCGCCGTGCCGCCGACGTTACGAGCGTCAGTACAGTAGGTTCCCTCAGGAAAGTATTGGAGCCCGCCATGCCGAACGCGACGCCCGCCAGGCGACCCGGACCCAGCACCTGGTGCCCGCAGCCCGAGGACGACCCGGCCACCGCGTGCCCCATCTCGCCGGTCGTCGACCTCGTGTTCAGCCGCTGGACGACGCCGATCCTGTGGGTGCTGCAGGCGCACGGGACCCAGCGCTTCGTCGAGCTGGAGCGGCGCATCGGGGTCACCCCGAAGGTGCTGACCCAGCGCCTGCGCCAGCTCGAACGCGACGGCCTGGTCCAGCGGCGGATCTACGCGGAGGTCCCGCCGCGCGTGGAGTACGAGATCACGGAGCTGGGCAGCAGCCTGCAGGCGGTCTTCGCGGCGCTGGGCGAGTGGGGCGACGCGCACATGGACGACGTCGAGCGCTCGCGCGCCGACTACACGGGCCCGCTCCCCCGCTAGCCGAGGCCGACCCGGGATCAGGGTGATCGGCAAAAGGTCAGGTGATCGGCAGCCCGAGCTACCGATCACCTGACCTTCTACCGATCACCCGAACCCCGCGGACGCCGGCCCCGCGGGAATCAGCGCGTCAGGCCTGCACGAACTTCAGCAGCACCTCGTTGACCTCGGCCGCGTGGGTCCAGAGCAGGCCGTGCGGCGCGCCCTCGATCTCGACGTACTCCGCCTCCGGGAACGCGGCGTGGAAGGCGCGGCCCGTGGCGTCGATCGGCAGGATGTTGTCCTTGGTCCCGTGCAGGATCAGGGACGGCTTGCCAGCGGCACGGACGGCCTCGACGTCGGTCCGGAAGTCCTCGATCCAGGACGAGACCACGGCGTACGCGGCGACCGGCGCGCTGCCCGTCGCGGTGTTCCAGCTCGCCGTGACGGCCTCCTGGCTGATGCGCGAGCCGAGGTTCTCGTCCAGGTTGTAGAAGTCCTGGTAGAAGTTCGTGAACCAGGCGAAGCGGTCGGAGCGGGCCGCCTCCTCGATGCCGTCGAAGACGGACTGCGGAACGCCGTTCGGGTTGTCGTCGGCCGCCACGAGGAACGGCTCCAGCGACGCGAGGAACGCGAGCTTGGCGACACGCTCGGCGCCGTGGTTCTTCACGTAGCGGGCGAGCTCGCCGGTACCCATCGAGAAGCCGACGAGGATGACGTCGCGCAGGTCGAGGGTGTTCAGCACGGTGTCCAGGTCGGCGGCGAACGTGTCGTAGTCGTACCCGGCACCGACCTTGCTCGACTTGCCGAACCCGCGGCGGTCGTAGGTGATGACGCGGTAGCCGGCGGCGATCAGCTCACGCGACTGACGCTCCCAGCTGTTGCCGTCCAGCGGGTAGCCGTGGATCAGCACCACCGGCTGCCCGGAGCCGTGGTCCTCGTAGTACAGCTCCGTGGGGGTGCTGTTCTCGTTGCCGACCGTGATGAAACCCATGATCCGTTCCCTTCTCGATCCCAGCGGAGAACGTTCGTTCTCCGCCCACATCCGCTACAGTAGAGAACGAACGTTCTCCGCGCAAGTCGTGCGGGACACAAGACGGGGTGAGATCTGATGCTGGACGAGAAGACGGCTCGAGAGGCCGTGGTCCTGGCCGCCGACGAGCTGTTCTACGCGCGCGGCGTCCAGGCCGTGGGCATGGACGCGGTGCGGACGTCCGCGGGCGTCTCCCTCAAGCGGATCTACTCGCTCTTCGCCTCGAAGGACGAGCTGATCGTCGCCGTCCTGCAGCACCGCACGTCGGTCTGGGACAGCGGGCTCGCGTCCACCTCCGAGCGCGCGACGACGGCCCGCGAGCGTATCCTGGTGATCTTCGACTTCCTCGACGCGTGGTTCCGCGAGCCGGACTTCCGCGGGTGCGCGTTCATCAACACGCACGGCGAGCTGGGCGCGGCGTCGACCGCCGTCGCGGACGCCGTCCGCGAGCAGAAGCGCACCTTCCAGGAGTACGTCACGCGCCTGGTGGCCGACGCCGGAGGGCCGCCGGCCCTGGCCCCGCAGCTCGCCATCCTGGCCGAGGGCGCGCAGACCACGGCGGCCATCGCGGGCACGCCGGACGCCGCGCACCACGCGCGCGCCGCCGCGGAGACCCTGCTCGACGCGGCAGGGGTGGTGGGATCATGAGCGACATGACGACCGACGAGTCCGAGAACGGCACGCGCGAGGCCAAGGCCAGCGCCGTACCGGCAGCGCACGACGCCGACGACTTCGCGTTCCGCTGGGCGTACGGCAACCCGGAGGCGCCGTTCACCATCGTGGAGTTCGGCGACTTCGAGTGCCCCTACTGCGGCGCGGCCAAGCCGGTGCTGCACGAGCTCATCAAGGCGTCGGACGGCCAGGTCCGCCTGGTCTGGCGCCACTTCCCGCTGTTCGAGCCGCACCCGTACGCCCTCACCGCGGCGCTGGCCGCCGAGGCGGCGGGCCACCAGGGCGCGTTCTGGCCGATGGCGGGCCTGCTCTTCAAGAACCAGGACAGCCTCGACGACGCGTCGATCCTCCGCTACGGCGACCAGCTCGGCCTGGACACGAGCACCCTGGTGGGCGACCCGGCCCAGAAGTTCGCCGAGGCCGTGCGCACCGACTACCAGGACGGCATCGACGCGGGCGTGCACGGCACGCCGACCCTGTTCGTCAACGGCGAGCCGTACCTGGGCGACGTCACGGTCACCGACCTGCGGGACACGATGGGACTGTCGCGCAAGCGCAGCCGGTTCGGCCGCTAGGACCCCGAGAACGGTGCCGGCCGGCGGCGAGACCGCCGGCCGCACCGGGTCCTCGCCGGAGTATCGTGAGAGGTGGACGAGCCCCCGACGCCTCTGCCCGGGACCATCCTGAACCTTCTTGCGGAGCGTTCCGATGAACCCCTCGGCCTGGATCCTGATCCTGATCATCGTTCTTGTCCTGATCCTTCTCGCGACGGCCGTCAAGGTCGTCAAGCAGTACGAGAAGGGCGTGCTCTTCCGGTTCGGCCGGCTCAAGGGGACCCGCGAGCCGGGCCTTCGGGTCATCATCCCGGTGGTCGACGTGCTGCACCGGATCTCCCTGCGGATCGTCACCATGCCGATCCAGTCCCAGGGCATCATCACCAAGGACAACGTCAGCGTCGACGTGGCCGCCGTCGCCTACTTCCGGGTGGTCGACGCCGTGAAGTCCGTCATCGAGATCGAGAACGTCACCGCGGCCATCAACCAGATCGCCCAGACCACGCTGCGCAACGTCGTCGGGCAGCACGCGCTGGACGAGATCCTGGCGGAGACCGACCGGATCAACGAGGGCATCCGCCTGATCCTCGATCGCACGACCACCGAGTGGGGCCTGCAGATCACGCTGGTCGAGCTCAGGGACATCCAGCTCCCCGAGACCATGAAGCGGGCCATGGCACGTCAGGCCGAGGCCGAGCGGGAGAAGCGCTCGAAGATCATCAACGCCGAGGGCGAGCGCCTCGCCGCCTCGAAGCTGGGCGACGCCTCCGACGTCATGATGGCGCACCCGCTGGCGCTGCAGCTGCGCAACCTGCAGACGCTGGTCGAGCTCGGTGTCGACAAGAACACCACGGTCGTGTTCCCCGCGCCGCTGATGAGCACCATCGGCGAGCTCGGTACCTTCCTGGCCCGCGAGCAGGCGGCCGCAGCGGCGAACGCACCGGCCGGCGGCGGCGACGGCACCGACGGCACCAGGGCACGCGCGCAGGGGTAGCACCCGGGGTGCGCGCCAGAAGGCTCACGCCGGCGGGCGCCACGCCCCCTCGGGAAGCGGCGGCGGGCCCGCGGCCTCGTGCGGCGAGCACAGCGGCAGCCGGTCGCCGAAGTACCGCAGGATCAGGGCGCCGATGATGCCGGACAGCAGCGAGCCGACCAGGATGCCGACCTTGGCCTCGTTGATCAGGGCCTCGTCGTCGAAGGCGAGCTCGCTGACGAACAGCGCGATGGTGAAGCCGATGCCGCAGAGGAACGCGCCGCCCGCGAGGTGCCCGTAGCGCACCCGGCCCGGCAGCGTGCCCAGCCCGGTCACCAGCGCGACCATGGCGCCGAGGAACACACCGATCCCCTTGCCCAGCACCAGGCCGACCAGCACGCCGAGGGTCACGGGGCTGGACAGGGCGGCGTCGATCGACTCGCCGGAGAGCACCACACCGGCGTTGGCCAGGCCGAACACCGGCACGACGACGTAGGAGCTCAGCGGGTGCAGGGCGTCGAGCAGCCGGTCGCTCGTCGGGACGGCGGACTGCGCCGCGCGCACGGCGAGCCGCGACCGGGTGGGGTCGAGCTCCTCCATGAGCGCGCGGCCGTAGAACCCGAAGTGGAGGCGCGCCTCGTCGTCGTTGCCGTGCCGCGCCGTCGGGACCGCGAGGCCCACGACGACGCCCGCGAGCGTCGGGTGCAGCCCGGACTCCAGGACCACGACCCACAGGACCGCGCCCACGATCAGGTACGGCGCGATCTGCCAGACGCCGATCCAGCGCATCGCGAACAGCACCACGGCCAGCACGGCCGCGAGCACGAGCGCGCCCATCACCAGCGCGTCGGAGTAGAAGATGCCGAGCAGCGCGATGGCGCCGATGTCGTCGAAGATCGCGAGCGTCAGCAGGAAGATGCGGAGCTGGTCCGGACACCGGGGCCCGACCAGCGCGAGCACGCCGATCACGAACGCCGTGTCCGTGGACATCGGCAGGCCCCAGCCAGAGGCGTCGGGCCCGGACGGGTTGATCAGCAGGTAGATGCCGATCGGCACCACGAGCCCGCCGATCGCGCCGAACAGCGGCACGGACGCGGCGCGGAAGCTGCGCAGCTCACCGACCGTCAGCTCGCGGTTGACCTCGACGCCGACGACGAGGAAGAAGACCGCCATGAGGAAGTCGTTGACCCAGTGGTGCAGCGAGAGGTGCAGCTCCCAGGTGCCGACCGTGAGGTTGACCGGCGTCTCCCACAGGGCGTCGTACGAGCCGAACGACACGTTCGCCCAGACCAGGGCGATGGCGGACGCCGCGAGCAGCAGCGTCGCTCCCCCGCCCTCGGTCGCGAAGTAGCTGCGCAGCCCTGGGGACAACCGCGGGTACGGGAGGACGACTCGCGGCCGGGGACCCGGCCGGGTGGGTACTCCGGTGGGGATCCGGTCTGTCACGGTTCAAGGATAGGAGACGACGCAACCATCAGCCGATCCTCCGGGTCGCGGCGAGGGTTCCGAGCAGGGACAGCGCCTCCGCCGCGGGCGAGCCGGCCGGCGCGTGGTAGACCACGAGCTCCTGCCCGGGCGCGCCGCGCACCTCGAAGACGTGCACGCGCAGCTCCAGGTAGCCGACCTCGGGGTGCTGGAACCGCTTGGCGGCCAGCCGCTTGCCCCGCGCGTCGCTCCGGTCCCACAGCGCCGCGAAGTCCGGGCTCTTCACGCGCAGCTCGTCGACCACGGAGCGGATCGCCGGGTTGCCCGGCGTCAGCCCGTCCGCGAGGCGGAGCCCGGCCACGGTGTTCTCGGCGACGTCGGACCAGTCGGGGTAGAAGGCGCGCGACCGCGGGTCCAGGAACACGGTACGGGTCAGGTTGCGGGAGAACGGGAACCCGCCGAAGAGGGCCTCGCCGAGGGCGTTGCTCGCCAGCACGTCGTACGCCCGCCCGAGCACGAGCGCCGGGCTGCCGGCCCACGAGAGCATCAGCTCCAGCAGCGAGTCGTCGACCTCCTCCACCGGGGCCGGCGGCACGGGCCGCGGGCTCAGACCGGCGAGGCGGTACAGGTGCTGCCGGCCGTCGTCGTCCAGGCGCAGCACCTCCCCGAGCGAGTCGAGCACCTGCGGGGAGGGGCTCACCTCGCGGCCCTGCTCCAGCCGCACGTAGTAGTCCACGCTCACGCCGGTCAGCATCGCCACCTCCTCGCGGCGCAGCCCGGCGACCCGACGTCGCCCGTAGACGGGCAGCCCGAGCGCCTCCGGTGACAGCCGGTCGCGCCGGCCGCGCAGGTAGTCGCCGAGCGGGGAGGAGGTCATGCCCCGACGGTACGGCGCCCGACGTCGCCCGACCAGGGTGTGTCGCACCCAGGAGGACGGCGTCCTTCCGGGCCGCCCGGCCCCGTCCGAGGCTGGAGCCATGACAACGACAGACACACCCAAGGTGATCCTGGTGACCGGCGCGAGCAGCGGCATCGGCGAGGCCACGGCCGTCCGGCTCGCGGCGGAGGGGCACGACGTCGTCCTCGGCGCGCGCCGGACCGACCGCCTCGACGCCGTCGTGCAGAAGATCCGGGCCGACGGCGGCCGGGCCCGCGCCGTGAGCCTCGACGTGACCGACGCCGACGCCGTCCGCGCAGCCGTCGACGCCGTCGTGGCGGAGCACGGCCGCGTCGACGTGATCGTGAACAACGCCGGCGTCATGCCGCTGTCCCGGCTCGACGCCCTGCTGCTGGACGAGTGGGACCGCATGATCGACGTCAACGTGCGCGGCCTGCTGCACGGCATCGCCGCGGTGCTGCCGCACTTCAGGCGGCAGGGCGGCGGGCACGTCGTGACCGTCGCCTCGGTCGGCGCGCACGAGGTCTACCCGACGTCGGCCGTGTACTCGGCCACGAAGTTCGCCGCCTGGGCGATCACCGAGGGCCTGCGCCTGGAGTCCGACCCGGGCATCCGGGCCACCACCATCACGCCCGGCACCGTCGAGAGCGAGCTCGCCGACCACATCACCGACGCCGGGGCGGCCGAGTACATGACGACGTTCCGCCGCAACCTGATCCCGGCCGACGCCGTCGCGCGCGCCATCTCGTTCGCGCTGGCCCAGCCCGCGGAGGTGGACGTCAACGAGATCGTGGTCCGCCCGTCGGCCCAGCGCTGACCCAGCGCTGGGCCGACCCGTCACAGCCTCGTCACGGCCCCGTCGTCAGGTACGTGACCTGGCGCGACGAGTTCACCGTCTCCCCCGTGTTGTTGATGACCCGCCGGATCGTGCCCACCCCGCCCAGCGACACGGTGACCATGTTGTGGAACCGCACCCCGGACCGGACCGGCACCTCGAAGGCCCGCGCGTTCGCGACCGCCGGGTTCACGTTGAAGAACGCGTAGCTGCCGAGCCCCCAGGCCTGGTGGTCGGTCACGGCGTCGGCCACCTTGTACGCCGCCCAGCCCTCGGTGGAACCGTTCATGTACGCGGCCTGGTTCGGCGGGTCGTAGGGCATCTCGTTCTGGTAGAAGTACGTGCGCCCGCGTTCGCCGTTCCAGATGGTCTGGTACTGCTGGTAGTGCTCGACGAACAACCCGTACATGGACACGTCGTCGCCGTTCACGATCAGTCCGTTGCGGCCGGTGTTGATGTTCCAGCCCACCGTGCCGCCGTTGCCGTGGTCGGCGCGCCAGATCCACGCGTGGTCGCCGATCACGTCGTCGCTGTTGACCTCCATGCTCACCACGGCCTTGCCGGCGACCGAGCCGCCGACCCGGATGAACACGTCGGACAGCACCGTCGGGTTGGCCGCGTGGTCGGCGGACGAGCCGGCCGGGCCCACCTGCAGCAGCACGTTCGAGCCGCCGGTCCCGGCGTCGAACATGATGCCGGCGAGGCGCACGCCGTCGACGTCGGCCACCCGCATGGCGTCGATGCCGCCCTGCGGCACGAAGGTGGCGAGGCCCAGCCCGAGGACCACCGTGTCCGCGCGGTTGACCTGGAGCGTCTGGTTGATCTGGTAGGTGCCCGGCGTGACGAGCAGGTGCTTGCCGGCGGCGAGCGCCGTGTTCATGCTGGCCGCGGAGTCGCCGGGCCGCACCACGTGGAAGTCGCCGATCGGCAGGGAGCGCCCGGCGGGGTTCCCACCGCCCCAGGTGGTACCGACCGACCCGGACCGCACGGCCGGGACGAACACCCGGTAGGAGCCGTTGTCGTCGACGTACAGGTACGGCTTCTCGGCGACCTTCGGGGTCGCGGCGATGGTCGTGTAGGGCGGGTTCGGGAAGCTGTTCGACGGCGCCCCCGTGCTGCCCACGAACACCTGGTTCCAGTTGGAGCCGGTCCAGCTCCCCATGGCGGAGTTGCGGGTGAGGAACTGCTGCTGGGTGCCGGAGTTGATCTGGCCGTCGACCTTCGAGTCGGCGATGAACCCGCCCGACGACCAGCCGCCGTCCGACAGTGCGAGGTTGCCGCGCAGGTGCATGCGCCGGTAGGGCGCGGCCTGGGAGACGGACCAGCGGTCGTTGCCGTCGGAGGGTGTCACGGACAGACCCTCGGCGGAGCGCCAGAAGTTCTGCGTGGCGTTCTGCGAGCCGTCCGGCCACCAGTCGGCCTCGACGTGCACGTGGCCGTTGATGTTCACGTCGTCGGGCACGAGGCCCAGGCCGGCGACCTGCGTGAAGAAGCCGACGTTGGCGTCGACGTCGTAGGAGCCCGGGTAGAACAGCATGGCGTGGCGCTGGGGGCCGAACTGGTTGGTCTCCTGCGCGTCGAAGACGCTGTTCAGCTTGGCCTGGACCGCGGAGTCGGACATCGAGGTGTCGAAGACGGCCACGTTCGGGCCGAGGTCCGGGTTGGCCGGGTCCGGGAGCACGGCGTCCGGGTCGGGCCCGGGCACGGAGCCCCCGTTGTGCGTCCACTTCTGGTTGGCGGCGCCGGTGCAGGTCCAGAGCTGCACCTTGGTCCCGTTGGCGGTCGCGCCGCCGGTGACGTCGAGGCACTTGTTCGCGGCCTGGTTGACCAGGTCGCCGGCCGCGGTCAGGGTCCACCGCTGGCTCGCCAGCGAGGAGTAGCAGTCCCAGAGGTGGACGACGGCGCCGTTCGCCGTCAAACCGTCGGCGACGTCGAGGCACTTGCCGCGCCCGCGCACGGAGCCGTCGTCGGCGAAGGTCCAGGTCTGATTGGCGTTGTTCGCCGTGCAGTCCCAGACCTGGGGCCGGTTGCCGTTGGCCGTGGACCCCTCGGTGACGTCGAGGCAGCGGCCGCTGGCCGAGCCGACGATCGTGCCGGTGGAGGCGGCGACGGCGCCCGGTGACGCGACCACCCCCAGCAGGCCAGCGAGCAGGACGGCGCTGAGTGCGCCGACCGCCTTCCGAACAGGTGACATGGCAGCCTCCGGCAGGGTAGGGCGCCGCGTCGTCGCGGCGGCCCCTCACCCTACCGATCCACTTACTAACCTGTCAGTAGGTAAAACCCCGTATCAGCGCCGCCGGGGCAGCGGCTTGGGCTCGACCGGGTCCGGGTTCGCGTCCGTCGCGTCGGGCGCGCTCGCCGGGACCGTCGCGGCCGGGGCCATGACGGCGGCCAGCTCGCTCTCGTCCGCCGTCGCGCGGCAGTAGACCCGCTTGCCGGGGCCCTTGCACAGCTCGTGCAGGCCGGCGGCGAACGCGTGCAGGTCCTCGGGCTCCGCCCGGCGGAACCGGCGGGAGAGCGACCAGTGCTTGACCACGTCGTCCAGCGTGGTGGGTCGCACCATGCCGAACAGCGTCACCAGATGGTTGGACAGCCGGATCAGCAGCCGGGCGCCGTCGGGGCTCTCGGCGACGAGCTGCGCGCTGCGCAGGCCGTCGTCGCCCCGGGGGCCGCCGAGCAGCCGCTCGAGCTGGCCCAGCACGGAAGCGGGGTCGACCACGTGGGATGCCACGGCTCCGTCGATCTCGCCACCATCGATGGTCAGGGCAGCCGTCTCGTCGTCCGGGGCTGCGAAATACTCGAACCTCATGGGCGCATCTTTCCGCATCCCAGGGGGTGCTCGGTGCCACTTGTCATGGGAGAGATGTCACGGGACAAGTCAGGCGAACCGGTCAGGGTTCATGAAGCCCACGTCGCCGTAGGTCTGCTCGCCGACGGCGATCTGCGCCAGCAGCTCGCCCACGCCCGCGACGTGCTTGAACCCGTGCCCGCTGTCGCCGCCCGCCATGACCAGGCGCGGGTCGCCGCCGGGACGGCCCACGAGGAACTGCTCGTCCGGCGAGTTGGTGATCATGCACGGGATCGCCTTGACCGGGACCGGGTCCACCTGCGGGAACGCGGCCGCGACCGTCTCGGCCAGGCGGTCGACGTCGGTGCGCGGGTGGATGTACCGGTCGAGCTCGTCGGGGTCCGTGTCGTCGTGCCCGTGGTCGCTCAGCCCGATCTTGATGTGGAAGCCGTCGCCGCTCCCGTGGCCCCACAGGCCGCGCCCGTCGGCGAGCTCGTAGATGAACGACGGGAACGCCGACAGGTCGAATGCCTGCTCCGCGTCGGTCTTCGGGGCGAACCAGTACAGCGGGGTGCGGCGCGGCCGCAGCGGCAGCCCGGGCAGCAGCTTCGCGTTCCAGGCGCCGGCGGCGACCACGGCCTGGGCGGCCTCGAACACGGCGGTCGGCGTGGTCACGCGTACCCCGCCGTCCACGAGCTCGACCGCCGTCACGCGCGTGCCGGGATACACCTCGGCGCCGGCCTCGACGGCGGCCCGGACCTGCGCCTTCACGTTGCGCTCGGGGAAGCACAGGCCGCCCTCGGGGTCGAACACGGCGACGGTCTCGTCGTCGTACGCGGCGTACTGCGGGTACCGGCGCACCAGCTCGTCGTGCGACAGGCGGTCGAGCTCGACGCCGGCCGCCGCGGCCGCCGCCGTCGTGCCCTCGATCACGCGTGAGCCCGGGCCGCCCACGTTCAGGCAGCCGGTCTGCTCCACGTACGACTCGCCGTACCGCTCCCCCAGCTCCGTCCACAGGTCCAGCGACCGGCGCGCCACCGCGGCGAGCCCGGGGTGCTCCATGCAGGCGACCCGGAACAGCCGGGTCAGGCCGTGCGAGGAGCCCAGGTTGTGCCCGACGTCGAACCGGTCGATCCCGGCCACGGACACGCCGCGCTCGGCGAGCCGCCAGAGCGCCGCGCTCCCGAACCCGCCCAGGCCGACGACGACGACATCTGAGGTCATGGTGTTCACGCGCCCACGCTAACCCGGCCCACCGACACCGCGGCCGGGCCGTCCACAGGCATCAGCCGGCCGGCGGCAGCCCCCCATCAAGCAGGGCGCACCCGGAGCGAGTGCATTCCCCCGTCCACCGCGATCGTCGTGCCCGTGGTCGACGCCGCCAGCGGGCTCGCGAGGTACGCGACCGCCTCGGCCACCTCGTCCGCGGAGACCAGGCGGCCGTGCGGCTGCCGCGCCTCCAGGGCCGCCCGCTCGCCGGCCGGGTCGGCCGCGCGCGCCAGGAGCCGGCCCACCCAGGGGGTGTCGACCGTGCCGGGGTTGACGGCGTTGACCCGGATGCCCTCGCGCACGTGGTCCGCGGCCATGGCCTGGGTCAGCGCCAGGACCGCGCCCTTGCTCGCGCTGTACAGCGCGCGCTGGGGCAGACCCGCGGTCGCGGCGATCGAGCAGGTGTTGACGATCGCGGCCGCGGGCGAGCGCCGCAGCAGCGGCAGCGCGGCCCGGGTCGTGCGCGCGATGCCGACGACGTTCAGGTCGAGCACGCGCAGCCACTCCTCGTCGGGGTTGTCCGCGACGGTGCCCTGCGCGCCGATGCCCGCGTTGTTGACCAGCACGTCGAGCCGCCCGAGCTCCTGCTCGACGGCGGCGACGGCGGCCTCCACCGAGGCGGCGTCGGTCACGTCGACGGCCAGCGCCAGGTCGGCGTCGGCCGCGTCGGGGTCGACGTCGAAGACCGCCACCCGGGCGCCGCCCGCGCGCAGCCGCCGCACGATCGCGGCGCCGATCCCGGAGGACCCGCCCGTGACGACGGCGACCAGCCCCTCGAACCCGGTCATGCGCGCACCTCGGTACCCGCGGCCGCGTTCCCCGTGAAACCGGCGTCGCCCGCAGGACGCGCCCACGCCACGTACTCCTGCCGCTGCCGGCCCAGCCCGTCGATCTCGACCTCCACCACGTCGCCCGGCGTCAGGTACGGGAACCGCCCCGACAGGGCCACGCCCTCGGGCGTGCCCGTGAGCAGCACGTCGCCCGGTTCGAGCGCCAGGTACTGGCTCAGGGTGTGCACCAGCACGTCGACGCCGAAGATCAGGTCCGACGTCGTGGAGTCCTGGCGCGGCTCGCCGTTGACCCAGGACCGCAGGCGCAGCCCGGCCCCGAAGGCACCCGCCGCCCCGGGCGTCGCGTCGGCCTCGTCGGGCGTGACCAGCCACGGGCCCAGCGGCGTGAAGCCCGGGGCGTTCTTGCCCTTGGACCACTGGCCGCCGGACTCCTCGATCTGCCACGCCCGCTCGGACAGGTCGTTCGCCACGGTGTACCCGGCGATCACGTCGCGGGCCTCCCCGGGCGAGTCGAGGTAGCTGGCGCGGCGGCCGATCAACACCGCGAGCTCCACCTCCCAGTCCGTCTTGCGGCTGCCCCGGGGGATGGTGACGACGTCGTCCGGGCCGGCCACGGTGTTCGGCGTCTTGAGGAAGATCACCGGCCGCTCCGGCGGGGCGGAGCCGGACTCCGCGGCGTGCGCCGCGTAGTTCATGCCCACGCAGACGACGGCGGACGGCCGGGCCACCGGGGCGCCGAACCGCACGCCGGTCACGTCGACCGGTGGCAGCGTCCCCGCCGCGAGCGCCGCGCGGGTGCGGGCGACGCCGTCGGCCGCGAGGAACGCGCCGTCGATGTCCGCGGTGAGCGGGCTCAAGTCGTGCCAGGCGGCGCCGTCGTGCACCACCGGGCGCTCCTGGCCGGGGGTCCCGATCCGGGCGAGCTTCATGCTGGGTCCTCTTCTTCCGTGGGGTGTTCCGTCATGGGTGCGGGCAGGGTGGTTCCGGGCAGGCCGTAGACGCGCCGCGCCGTGGCCTGCCAGACCGCGTCCTGCTCGGCGGGCGACAGCGCGGCCAGGAGGGCCGTCAGCGTGTCGGTCCACCGGTCGTACCGAGCGGCCAGGAGGCTGACCGGCCAGTCCGAGCCGTACATGAGGCGCTCCGGCCCGAAGGCCCCGAGCGCGTGGTCGACGGCGGGCCGCAGCCCCTCGGCCGACCAGTCGCTCCACGACGCCTCGGTGACCAGTCCGGACAGCTTGGCCGTCACGTTCGGCGCCGCCGCGATCTCGTCGATGGCCGCCGCCCAGCCCGCGAGGTCGCCCGTCGTGGTGGGGTCGGGGCCGGCGAGCGGCGGCTTGCCCAGGTGGTCCAGCACGAACGGCACCTCGGGCAGCTCGCGCACGAGCCGGGCGACGGCGGGGAGCTGGTCGTGCCGGGTCACCAGGTCGACGACCAGGCCCTCCCCGGCCACGGCGCGTATCCCCCGCCGCAGGTCGGGGCGGTCGAGGTAGCCGGGGTGATGCTCCGCCTGCACCATCGACCGCACCCCGGCCAGGTGGGCGCCGCCGGGACCGGACCGCAGCCGCGCGACGGCGTCAGCGACCCCGGCGTCCGCGAGGTCCACCCAGCCGACCACGCCCCGCACGACCGGCGTGCGCGCCGCGAGGTCCAGGAGGCCCACGGTCTCGGCCTCCTCCGGCACCGACTGGACGACGACGGTCCCCGTCACGCCCTGGCCCGCCAGCGCCTCCGCCAGGTCGTCCGGCGTGAAGTCGGCGTCGATGGCGCCCATCGTGCCGGGGTCGATCCAGGGCTGCGGCGTCCGCGCACGGACCCAGAGGTGGTGGTGGGCGTCGATCCTGTCGGGCACGGCGGTGTGCGTCATGGCGTCATCCTTCCTGGCCTGGTCCGTCCTGGCGTGATTCCGGGAGCCCAGCCCTCAGGCGAGGTCGGGGCGCACGTCCTCGCTGATCAGCCGGCGCCGCTCGACGTAGGCGGGCAGGATCGTCACATCGTCGTCGTCGAACCACTCGAACGGGGCCGTCGAGGCGACCAGCGCGAAGTTGGCCCACGGCTCGAACGAGCCGGACCGCACCACGACCTTGGCGCGCGGGGCCCACTCGGCGATGAGCGCCTCGTGCGTGGTGCCGTGGAAGGTGGCCCCGGTGCCGGTGAAGATGTCCTGCACCTCGCCGTACAGCCGCGGGTGGTGGGTCTTGAGCTCGGTGGCGAAGTGCGCCTCCTCGAAGAACGTCGAGTCCAGCAGGGCGCGCAGCACCGACTGCACGTCGAGCTGCCCGCGCGTCAGGGCGAGGTCCACCCGGTGCGCGCCGTCCGGGATCGGGAAGCCCGCGTCGGTGACCAGCACCACGTCGGTGTGTCCCAGCGTGGCCAGGCTCCGGGCCAGCTCGGGGTGCAGGATGCGTCCGGCTCTCATCGTGATGCCTCCGTGGTCGTCGTGGTGGTCGTTTCGGCACGGGCGAGGAACGCCTCGACCGTGGCCCGGTCCTGGTAGGACGGCACCGTCTCCCAGTGCTCGCAGCACAGCGCCGCGACCGTCCCGGCGAACCGCGCCGCGTCGGCCAGGTCCCGGCCCTCGCCGAGGGCCACGGCCAGGGCCGCGTTGAAGCTGTCGCCGGCGCCGTTCGAGTCGACGACGTCGACGCGCACCGGCGCCACGCGCGTGTCGCCGTCGGCCGTGACGACCAGGGCGCCGGCCTCGCCGAGCGTGACCACCACGGCGCGCGGGCCGAGGGCCAGCAGGCGCCGGCCCAGCTCGGCGGGCGGCCTGGCGTCGTCGGGCCCCAGGCCGAGCGCGACCTTGGCCTCGTGCTCGTTGGGCGTGAGCACGTCCACGCTGGTCAGGTCGGTCCCGCGCAGGTCGACGGCGGGCGCGGGGTTGAGGATCGTGGTCACGCCCGCCGCCCGCGCCACGGTGAGCGCGTGCAGGGCGGTGGGCAGCGGGATCTCGAGCTGGGCGAGCGCGACGTCGGCGGCGGTCAGGGCGCCGGCCGCCGCGTCGACGTCGGCCGGGGAGAAGCTGTCGTTCGCCCCCGGGTCGACGACGATCACGTTGCGGCCCGCGGTGTCCTTGACGATGAACCCGACGCCGGTCGACTCGCCGGGCGCGACCCGTAGCCCGACCGGGTCCACACCCTCGTCAGCCAGCAGGGCTCGGAACTCCGCGCCGTGGGTGTCGTCCCCGACGACGCCGAGGTACGACACCCCGGCGCCCAGCCGCGCCGCCTGCACGGCCATGTCGGAGCCCTTGCCGCCGAACGTGCCGCGGTAGTCCCGGCCGATCAGCGTCTCGCCGGGCGCGGGGATGCGGTCCGCCGTCATGACCAGGGCCTTGGCGTAGCTCCCGATCACCGCGACGGCGGCGCGTGCCGCGCCCGCGGCGTCCTCAGTAGGCATCGGGGTCCCCCACGAGCCCGTCGACGATGGCCGGGCCCGAGCTCGTACCGACCAGCTCGGCGCCGGCGTCGAACAGCGACCGCATCTTCTCCAGGGAGTTGACCTTGCCGGACACCTTGACCCGGCACGGCGCCTCGATGTTCTCGGCGAGCAGGCGCACGTCGTGCTCGGTGGCCGCCAGGCCGCCCTTGCCCCAGCCCGAGGACTGCTTGACCCAGTCGACGCCCGCCTCGTAGGCGATCCGCGTGGCCTTCACCTTGAGCTCGTCCGTCTCCAGGAAGCCGAACTCCAGCATCGCCTTGACCTTGACGCCCTCGGCGTGCGCGACGGTCACGATCTCGGTGATGTCCTGGGCGTACAGGTCCTCGTCGCCGCCGAGCAGCAGCCCGGGGTGCGGCGGGAAGTCGAACTCGTCCACGCCCTCGGCCACCAGGGCGCGCAGCGCCGCCAGCCGCATCGACAGGGTGTCGTTCGCCATCGGGAAGTTGAGCGTCGAGGCGACGCGCACGCCCGTGCCGGCCAGCACGTCCTTGGCGAGCGAGACCCAGTAGGGCGCGATCATCGCGGCGTCGAAGCCGTACTCGACGCAGGTCTCGACGTGCTTCACGAGGCCCGCCCGCGTCAGGTCCGGGTTGACGTTCGTGTACTGGATCGCCTGGGCGACCTGCTTGGAGTCGGTGAAGTCGACGGTCATCGGGGGTCTCCTCGGGTAGGGGGTGGGTTGCGTTCGGGCAGGGCGGAGCCAGGCGGCCCGACGACGGGGGGGTCGCGGCGGCAGCAGAAGAGAAGGGCCTCAGCCCTTGACGGCCCCCGCCGAGAGGCCGCCCATGATGTGCCGCTGCATGAGCACGAAGATCAGCAGGATCGGCACGACGGCGAGCAGCAGGGTGGGAAAGACGATCTCGTAGTTGGTCGTGTAGGTGGACACCGCGGCGTACACGCCGGTGGTGATCGTCCGGAACTGCGATCCGGGGCCGAGGATGAGCTGCGGGCTCACGAAGTCGTTCCACGCGCTGAGCGCGTTGAGGATGAACGCGGTGGCGACGATCGGCCGCATGAGCGGAAACACGATGGTCCACAGGATGCGCTGCCGGCCCGCGCCGTCGATCGAGGCGGCCTCGTCGAGCGAGCGGGGCAGCATCCGGATGTACCCGCTGAAGATGAACAGCGTGAACGGGATCATCGTGGACGACATGAACAGCACCAGGCCCGGCAGGGTGCCCATCAGGCCGAGCGCCTTGAGCACGAAGATCGCCGGGACCAGGATGATCTGGGCGGGCACGAACATCCCCGCGACGAAGAAGAACAGCACGAACCGGAACAGCGGCGTGGGCGTGCGGGCGATCGTGTACGCGGCCGGTACGGACGCCCCGATCGCCACCACGTTGCACGCCACCACCAGGAACAGCGTGACGGCGTAGCCCTCGACCACCGGGAAGCTGGTGTTCTGCCACGCGGCCGCGATGTGGTCGGTGGTCGCCGTCGCCAGGTCGAGGCCGAGCGGGGACAGCAGGATCTCCTGCTGCGGCTTGAAGGCGTTGACCACCATGATGTACATCGGCACGAGCATGGCGGCCGAGAGCACGGCCACGACGGTCACGCGGACCGCCCTGCTGATCGGGCTGGTGCGCGTCATCCGACGGCCTCCGCTCCTTCTTCGGCCCGCCTGCGGAGCGCGATGATCGTGAAAGACAGGATTCCGGCCACGACGACCAGCAGGACGGCCTGCGCGCACGCGAGCCCCACCTTGTTGTTGGCGAAGGAGACCGCGAGGATCTCGTACGCCCAGGTCTGCGTGGCGTCGCCGGGCCCGCCGTTGGTCAGGCCCAGCACCACGTCGTAGACCTTGAGCAGCGACAGGATCGACGTGACGATCGTGACCGTCACGGTCGGCGCCAGCGCCGGCCAGGTCACGTGCCGGAACACCTGGGGGCCGTTCGCGCCGTCGAGCCGCGCGGCCTCCTGGAGCTCCGGGGACACCGCCTGCAGGCCCGCCAGGTAGAGCACGAGCTGCACGCCGAACTGGGCCCAGACGATCACCCCGACGAGGGTCACCAGCGCCCAGTCCGGGTCGGACAGGAACGGCCAGGAGGACCGCCCGGCGTTCTCCAGCAGGTTGTTCACCGCGCCCTGCGGCCCCAGGATCGCCTGCCAGAGGAACCCCACGATCAGGGCCGAGAGCACGTGCGGGTAGAACATGACGGCCCGCGCGAACGTGTTGAACGGCGTCGTGCGGCGCAGCAGGAGCGCGAGGCCGAGGGCGGCGCCGTTCACGAGGAAGGCGCCGACCACGGCGATCACGAGCGTGACCCAGGCCGCCGGCCGCAGGTCGCCGATCGGGTCGGTGACGATCCGCACGTAGTTGTCCCAGCCCACCCAGGTGGGGGCCTGGCTCGGGATGCCGTTGTACTGCGTGAAGGAGTAGTAGACGGCGTATCCCACCGGCACCACCGTCAGCCCGGTGTAGACGGCGGCCGCCGGCAGCGTCATCAGCCCGTTCGCGAGACCGGAGACGAGCCCTCGCCGGGTGGTCGTGGTGCGTGCCATGTCAGCCGAGCTTCTCCGCCTCGTACCAGGCCGTCAGGTCGGCGGCGACGTCGGCCGGCGGGCGGCCCTGCCACAGACCCTGGACGAGCTCGGTGAACTTCGGGTTGAAGCCGGCCACCGGCAGCGCGTAGTCGCCGACGGTCTGGTTGCCGGGCACCACGTACGACGGCGCGGCGTCGGACAGCTCCTGCACCATCCCCGCGTACTCGTTGCTGCTGGGCTCCAGGCCCTCGCGGCTGAAGCTGTCCATCTCCGCCTGGGCGGCGATGGCGGCGTCGTCCGTGGTCAGGTACTCGACCAGCGCGGTGGCGCCGTCCGGGTTCGCCGTGCCCTTCCACACCATGTACGGGAAGGCCAGGGTGGCGCCCATCGGCCCGGGGACGTCGGCGGCGTCGTCGACCGGCGGGGCGAAGACGCCCACCTCGAAGTCCGGCGGGGATGCGGCGAGCGTGGTGCTGAACCACGAGCCCATGGGGTAGACGCCCACGTCGCCCGCGATGAAGTTGGCCTCCTGCGTGCCGCTGTCGGTCGCCACGTCGTCGGCGGTCGTGTACCCGGCCTCGATCCAGTCGGCGACGTGCTCGAACACCGGCTGGAACTGGTCGCCGAGGGTCGACGAACCGTCCGCGACGCTCTGCTGCCAGCCCGGGGTGGAGACGTTCTGCTGGGGGTGCCAGATCTCCTGGACCTGGACGCCGGTGGCCCAGTCCGAGGCGAACGCGATGGGGGTCGCCACGTCGTTGGCGGCGAGGGCGGCGAGCGCGTCGTCGAGCTCGTCCCAGGTGGTCGGCGGCTCGGTGATGCCCGCCTCCGCGAAGAGGTCCGCGTTGTAGTACATCAGCGACTGCGCCTGCATCCCGACGCCGACGACGTTGATCGTGCCGTCCGTCGAGTACAGGTCGGCCATCGGGGTGCCGGAGGCCCACTCGTACTCCGTGAGGTCGAGCACCTCGGGGGCGGTGTCGGGCCCCGGCACGATGGACTCGATGACGTCGGGGGCCGTGCCCGCCGCGAGGAGCGCCGGGAAGGACTCGGCGACCGACTGGCCGCTGGGCCCCTCGATCTTGACGTCGATCCCGCTCTCGTCCTCGAACGGCTTGACGAGCTCCTCCCACTTGGCCTGGGTGAGGTTGTCGGTGATGTTCACGAGCATGCGCACGGAGCCGTCGCCGGCCGCGTCGCCGCTGCCGCCCTCCGAGCCGCAGGCCGCGAGCGCGAGGACCGGGGCCATGCCGAGCACCACGGCACCGCGCGCTCGGCGCAGGAACGTAGTTGACATCTTTGTCTCCCTACCTTGGGGGTCCGAGCCGGGCCCGGTCTCGGGCTCCGGCTAGTTGTCATACATACTACATGTGCAAAGTTGAGTGCAAGGGTGCGCCGGGTGCGCTCACGCGTCCCGGACGTGCCCCCGGTACGGCAGCTCGCCGAGCACCGACACGTCGGTCACCCGGTCCGAGTCGTCCAGCCGGTAGATGCCGTCGTCGGCCACGAAGAAGTGCGGCGCGTCGGACAGCTCCAGCTCTTGCGGCAGCGGCTCCTTGTCGGTCCAGGCGAAGAAGGAGCGCCCGAAGGTGTCCCGGTCCTTGCGGCCGTGGAGGCTGAGGTCGCCGGCGGTCTCGGGGCTCAGGACGGCCCAGTGCACGCCGTCCTCGACCCAGTAGGCCCGGTCGGAGAGCAGCACGGACCGCCGGTCCGGGTCCGCGAACACCTCGGCCCAGAACGAGTCCCGCGTGCTCACGTGCCGCACGAGGAACATCAGGTCGTGCGCGTGCCAGGCCGTGCTGGGGGCGACGTCGGCCTCGTTGTGCCAGCCGGTCGCCGACGCGAAGTACCCCGCGGGCGTCTGGTAGCGCACGTAGGTCGCCAGGCAGGCGTCCACGAACCGCCCGAGCTCGGGGTGGCGCACCTCGTCGAGGATCTCGTCGATGCCGTAGAGGCTCAGCCCCATGCCCGCGATCAGCATGGGCGTGGTGGTGCGCAGCACGGTGTCCTCGCGCACGTACCAGTACCGGTGGAAGCGGGTGCAGCCCCGCTCGTCCACCCAGGCCGAGCGCGCGACGTGCAGGCCCAGGCGGACCGCCTCGTCGAGCAGGTCGCGGCGGCCGAACCGCCGGGACCCGAGCACGAGCGGCACCATCATCAGCCCGTAGTACTCGGCCGGCTCCAGGATGCCGCCGCCGGCCCGGTCGGTGGGCTGCCGGTAGGCCCCGGCGCTCTCCTCGTCGGGCACGCCGGGGGCGGCGCTCAGCCGCACGAGGGTGTCGAGGTCCTCCTCCAGCTCGTCCGCGTACCGGTCGTCGCCGGACAGCTCCGTGTACCGGAGCTTGGCCCAGACCCGGGCGTACTCCTGGTTGACCGTGCCCTCGGGCGTGGGCCGGCCGCCGCCGTAGACGCGGCACGCCTCCAGGTTCGCCGCGACCGCGGCGAGCACCTCGGCCACCTCGGCGGGCTCCAGCAGGTGCCCCGCGTGCCGCAGCCCCTCCAGCAGGCCGATGCAGCCGGCCATGTTGTGGATGAGGCCGGCCGTGGCCGACTCCCCCACCTGGAAGCCGATGTGCTGGAACTGGCCGTCGTCCTGGACCGTGCGTGCCTGGAACAGCATCATCCGGCGCCACAGGTCCAGCCCGCGGTCGTCGGGGTGCCGGGCCAGGGCCTCGGCGAACGCGGCCGTCGCGGGCGCCGAGAACGCCTGGTGCCCGCTGGTGAAGTCGATGAACGTGGCGGGGTTGGTGCCCCACACGCTGTGGTTGTGGAAGCCCCGGACCTGGCCCTCCGCACCCACCCAGGTGCGCATCCAGCGGGCGAGCGCGGTCACCTTCGGCGACGTCGCCGGGCCTGCGGCGTGGTGGGTGGTCATGACGTGCTCCGTCCTGTGGGTGGTTCGTGCGGCGCGAGGCCCTCGGCCGGTACCAGGCCGAGCCGGTCCAGCTCGGCCCAGAGCTCCTCGGGCACGTCGCGCGCGATCCGCTCAGCCGACGTCGTGACGTGCGCTGCCGTCCGCATGCCCATGACGACGGACGCGACGGCAGGGTGCCGCAGCGCGAACCGGGCCGCGAGGTCCGGGACGGTCACCCCGTAGGGCTCGGCGACGTCGGCGATGCGGTGCACCCGGGCGACCAGGTCGCCGGGCGCCTCCGCGTAGTCGAACCGGGCGCCGGGCCGCGGGCGCGGGTTCGCGAGCAGCCCCGAGTTGTAGACGGCGGCCGCGACCACGGACACCCCGCGCTCGACGGCGGCGGGCAGCAGGTCCGCGACGGCCGCGGCGTCCACGAGCGTGAACCGCCCGGCGCACATCACCACGTCGACGTCGGTCTCGCGGACGAACCGCGCGAGCATCGCCGACTGGTTCATCCCGGCGCCGATGGCTGAGACCACGCCCTGGTCGCGCAGCTCGACGAGCGCGCCGACGCCGCTCGTGGAGGCCTGCTCCCAGTGCGCGTCGGGGTCGTGCAGGTAGACGACGTCGACCCGGTCCAGCCCGAGCCGGTCGAGGCTGCCCTCCAGGGACCGGAGCACGCCGTCGCGCGAGAAGTCCCACTCGCGGCGGTGCGCGGCGGGCACGGCGAAGCCGTCGTCGTCGGGCAGGTGCGCGCGCTCCGGCGTCGGTACGAGCGCGCGGCCCACCTTCGTGGAGACCACGAACTCGTCGCGCGGGCGGCCGGCGAGCGCGGCGCCGAGGCGGCGCTCGGACAGGCCGAGGCCGTAGTGCGGCGCGGTGTCGAAGTACCGGACGCCGGCGTCCCAGGCGGCGTCGACGGCGGCGCGCGCCTCCTGGTCGGTGGTCTCGCGGTAGAGGTTGCCGAGCTGGGCGGCGCCGAGACCGAGCTCGGTCAGGCGCGTGCCGGTGCGCAGGGGGTGCTCACGCATGATCGGCTCAGGCATGGGGTGCTCCCAGATCGTCGGGGTGGGCGAAGGGCAGTCCGGCGGCGTACCGCTCGGCCTCCGCCGCCACCAGGTCGCCGATGCGGTGCAGCTCGCCGCCCGCCGACCCCGCGATGTGCGGAGTGAGCACCACGTTCGGCAGGTCCCACAGCTCGCTGTCCGGGGCCGGCGGCTCCGGTTCGGTCACGTCGAGCACGGCGCCGATCCGGCCGGTGCGCAGCTCCGCGACCAGCGCCCCCTCGTCGACGACGGAGCCGCGCGCGGTGTTGATCACGGTCGCGCCGTCGGGCAGCAGGGCCAGGACCCGCGCGTCGATCTGGCCGTCCGTCTCGGGGATCGCCGGCTGGTGCAGGGAGAGCACGTCGCTCTGCGCGGCGACCTCGTCCAGGGTGCCGTACCTCGCGCCGAGCGCTTCCGCGCTCTCGTCGTCGAGCTCGGGGCTCCAGACGACGACGTCGAGGTCGAACGGGCGCAGCAGCTCGATGACGCGGCGGCCCACCTGCGAGGCGCCCACGATGCCGACGGTGCGGCGGTAGTTGCCGAGGTTCGCCGGCTCGTGCTCCCGGTCGGGCGGACGCCGGGCCGCGCGGAACTCCCGCTCGGCGGCCCACGCCCGCTTGTTCGCCAGCAGGATCGTGGCGAGCGTGTACTCGGCGACGGGCACGGCGTTGACGGCGCCCGCGTTCGCGGCGACCACCCCGCGGGCGGCGTGCGCCGCGGGGTCGTCGAGGCACGTGGCGGCCACGCCCCCGGCGTAGAGCACGGCGCGCAGGTTCGGGGCGTCGTCGACCGTGATCCGGGGCGCGCCCCAGCCCGCGAGGAGGACCTCGGCGTCGGCCAGGGCTCGGCGAGCTGTGCTGGCCGTGCTGGAAACAAGGCCGGAATCCGTGCCGGTGACCACGTGGGCGACGTCGACGTCGAGCACCGCGGTGATCCGGCCGAGGGCCTCGGGGCTGAAGATCCGGCCCACGAGGGACGGCGGTCCGAACGCGAGGACCGCGCGAGGGCGCTGGGTCATGGGGTCATCTCTCTGTGCTGGGCCGGTGGGTCACGGCCGGCGCGGGGCGAGCCGCAGGCCGGCGTCGGCGGGGCGGACGTGCGGCCCGGCCGGGGCCGACCATGCCCCCGATTCGCGCTGCGCGGCGATGAGCGCCTCGTCCACCTCGAGGCCCAGACCGGGCGACCTGCCGAGAAGTATCCCGCCGTCGATGATCTCCTGGTCGACCGTGAGACCCACCGGGGCCTGGAGGTCCTGTACCTCGGTGACAAGGTGGTTGGGCACGGCGGCGGCCGCGTGCGCCACGGGGTTGGTGTCGTACGCGACGGGGCTCACCGGCAGGTCGCGGCCGAGCGCCAGCACGGAGACCCGCAGGAAGTGCGTGATGCCCCAGACGCTCCCGGTCTGCACCACGCTCACGGCGTCGGAGTCGAGGAGCTGGCGGTACTGCTCCAGGCCGGTCAGGTTCTCGCCGGTCGCCACCGCGGCCTGCACGCCGGAGACGACGGCGCGGTGCCCCGCGACGTCCCAGCGCCGCACGGGCTCCTCGATCCAGGTGAGGTCCACCTGCTCCTCGACCCGGCGCGCGAGGCGGACCGCCTGGTGCCGCCCCCAGGACTCGTTCACGTCGTACATGATCGCGGGCTGGTCGCTGTTGACGCGCAGCACCTCGCGCACGGCTGCCAGGCGCTTCACGTCGCGGTTCAGGTCCAGGCCGCCCTTGACCTTGGCCCCGGTGTAGCCGCGCTCGGCCCACTGCTCGTAGAGGCCGACCAGCTCGTCGTCGTCGAGCCCGTACTCCAGGCCGGAGGCGTAGCCGGGGACGAACCGGTCGGCGGCGCCGAGGGTCTGCCACAGCGGCTCGCCCGCCATCTTCGCCTTGAGGTCCCACAGGGCCATGTCGAGGGCGCCGATGGTGCCGAAGGTGCCGCCGTTGTGCCCGGACTTGAACACGAACGCGAGCATCCGGTCGTACAGCGCGGTGACGGCCCGCGGGTCCTGCCCGTCCAGGGCGGGGAACACCCGGGCGATGTCGGCGTGGGCACCGAGACCGACGCCGGTCAGCCCGCCGTCGGTCTCGACCAGCACGATCGGCACCTCGGTCACGCCGCTCTCCACCACGCCGTTGACGTCGCCCACGGGGCGGCCCCAGCGATGGACCGTGGTCAGGCTCCGGTACCCGGTGATTCGCATCGTGCTCCACATCGTCGTCGAGACAGCACGCTCGGCGACGCTCCGCCAGCATGTCATTCATAACTTATGATACGAGTGACGATAGTACAACACTCGACTACCCTCGGTCTGATGAACTCGACACCCGCGGCCGGCGCAGCCGTCCCCCGCCCCCAACGGCACCGGCCCCCGCTCGCCGCGGCTGTCGTCAAGAGCCTGGTCACCGCGATCGTCGTCGGCGACTACGCGCCCGGTTCCGCCCTGCCGCCGGCCGGCGTGCTGTGCGAGCAGTACGAGGTGAGCCGCACGGTGATCCGCGAGGCGACGACGACGCTGGCCGAGAAGGGCCTCGTCGCGACCCGCCAGGGCTGGGGCACCGTGGTGCTCGACCAGGAGCAGTGGAGCCTGCTGGACCCGATGGTGCTCGACGCCCTCTTCCAGCGCGAGGACCGGCTGGTCTACCTCGACAACCTGGTCGAGGTCCGGGCCACGCTGGAGTGCGCCATGGCGGCGCGCGCCGCCGGCCGGCTCGACGCCCCGCAGCGCGCGGCCCTGACGGCCAAGGCCGAGGAGCTCGCCGGGCTGATGGACGACCCGACCGCCTACGCCGCGGCCGACGTCGAGTTCCACGAGCTGATCCACCGCGCCTCGCAGGACGCGTTCGGCCGGGCGATCGTGTCGAACATCCAGGGCAAGGCCCTGCACACGCCGCAGTACAGCGGGCACCCGACGCGCGAGGACATCGAGCTGACGCACGAGCAGCACACGCACATCCTGGACGCGCTGCTCAAGGGCGACGCAGAGGCGGCGTCGTCGGCGATGCACGAGCACATCACGGGCAGCTGGGCCCGCCGCCGCCCCACCACCTAAACCCTCTCGTTGAGTGCTGGGTATTTGTCCTCTGCAACCGGTTGCAGAGGACAAATACCCAGCACTCAACGAAGCGGGTCAGGGGGTGGAGTGG